>CAMATX010000034.1 GCA_945861345.1 Comamonas sp. lk | reverse complement strand
TGGTCGTGAATGACAGCATGGCGGTGGGTAAAGGTACCGCGGCCGCTGTCTTCACCAGAGAGTCGCACCGGGTAACCGCTGGCCACCAGTGAGGCAAACGCCATGTGCTCGCCCATGCCCCAGTCCACCGGAATCTCGCCCCGGCCCATGGCGGCGCGGTCGTCGTAGACCTTGCGCACAAGTTGATGGGGCGTGACGTTGTCTGGAATCTTGGTCATACGCTCGGCCAGACGCTTCCATTCGGACATCGGCAGCGCGGTATCGCCCACGTCGGTCCACTTTTTGCCCAGGAAAGGCGCCCAATCAACGGTGAATTTGGTCTTGAAATTGGTCAGCACCGGGTCTGAGGTGTGGCGGCCTTCGTCCAGCGCGGCGCGGTAGGCTTTGACCATCTCGTCGCCCAAGCCCTCGCCCAGGCCTTGGGCGGCCAGTTTGTCGGCAAAGAGTTTGCGGGTGCCGGGATGGGCGCTTATTTTTTTGTACATCAAGGGCTGCGTCAGGCTCGGGGTGTCCTGCTCGTTATGGCCCAGTTTGCGAAAACAAATAATGTCCACCACGATGTCCTTGCGGAACTTCATGCGGTATTCCAGCGCGAACTGGGTGGCCAGCACCACCGCCTCGGGATCGTCCGAGTTGACGTGCAGCACCGGCGCCTCGACCATCTTGACGATGTCGGTACAAAACGCGCTGGAGCGCATATCGCGCGGGTCCGAGGTGGTAAAGCCGATCTGGTTGTTGATGATGATGGGCACCGTGCCTCCCGTGGTGTAACCACGGGTTTGGGCCAGCGCCAAAGTCTCTTGGTTGACGCCCTGGCCGCCAAAGGCGGCGTCGCCGTGCACCAGCACCGGCAGCACTTGCTTGCCCTGCGGGTCGGAGCGGCGGTCCATGCGCGCGCGCACAGAACCTTGCACGACCGGGTTGACGATCTCCAAATGCGAGGGGTTAAAGGCCAGCGACAAATGCACCGGGCCGCCAGGGGTGCTGACGTCCGAGCTAAAGCCTTGGTGGTATTTCACGTCACCGGCGGTCAGCTCCTCGGGGGCCGTATGGTCAAACTCGGCAAACAAGTCTTTGGGCTGCTTGCCCATGGTGTTAACCAGCACGTTCAGGCGGCCGCGGTGGGCCATACCGATCACAATCTCTTGCACCCCTTGGGCGCCAGCCGATTGGATCAGCTCGTCCATCGCAGCGATAAAGCTCTCGCCGCCCTCCAGCGAGAAGCGCTTTTGGCCGACGTACTTGGTGTGCAAAAAGCGCTCTAAGCCCTCGGCAGCGGTGAGGCGGCCCAGGATGTGCTTTTTCTTCTCGGCATTGAAATTGGGTTTGCTGCGCACGCTCTCTAACTTTTGCTGCCACCAGCGTTTCTCGTCCTGGTCGGTCGCGTACATGAACTCGGCGCCCACGGTGCCGCAGTAGGTCTCACGCAAGGCATTGAGCAACTCGCGCAAGGACATGGTGTTCTTGCCGAAAAAAGTGTTGCTGGTGTCAAAAACGGTTTCCTGATCGGCATCACCAAAGCCGTAAAACGCGGGGTCCAGGTCCGAGATGGCCGGACGGGCGGTCCGCTTGAGCGGGTCCAGATCGGCCCAGCGCTGGCCGACGTTGCGGTAGGCGGCGATCAGTTGCTGCGCGGCGGTGCGCTTGCGCCCCATCTCGGCGTCGGCACTGGCCAGGACCACCCGGGTGCCACCTGACTTGGCGCGCTGGGCAAAGGCATTGACCACCGGCAGGTGGGCCACATCACGGGCATTGCTGCCATCGGCGGCGGGCACATGTTGCAAAGCGTCGAAGTAGTCGCGCCAGGTGTCGGGGACGCTTCCGGGGTTGTCGAGGTAGTTTTCGTACATTTCCTCGACATAGGGCGCATTGCCACCGAAGAGAAAAGTGTTGCCCAAATAGGCGCTGTAGACGGACGGTGTCGTACTCATTTTTCGCTGACCTCCGTTTCCCTCCAGGGAAACATAAGCTGGTTAATAGACCTTCCGCTGTACGGCTTGACCGGATGGCGGATGCGACTTTGGCGGCGAGCGCCTTGGTAACGGGGCGTATTCTGCCATCGAAACCCTGCCCGGTCGTTCGGGCCACCCGCCCCTTGGGGCCGATCGATTGCAGCTACCCTAGACCATGTCCTTGATTTGTTGCAAGGCTGAAGGGTCTTCCATGGTGGTGAGGTCGCCTGGATCGCGCCCCTCGCACACCGCCTGAATCGCGCGGCGCAGCAACTTGCCGCTGCGCGTTTTGGGCAGCAGAGTGACAAAACGCACCCGGGCCGGGCGGCCAATGGCGCCAATCGACTGGTCCACCAGTTTCATGACCTCGCCTTCCAGGGCAAAACGCGATGCATCATCCACCAAACCGCTGGTGTCTTTCACGATGGCAAACGCCATGGCCACCTGGCCCTTGAGATTGTCGGCCACGCCGACGACCGCCACTTCGGAGATATTGGGGTGGCCGGCGATGCATTCTTCGATCTCGCGGGTACCTAGGCGGTGACCGGCCACGTTGATCACGTCGTCGGTGCGCCCCAAAATGAAGTAGTAGCCATCTTTGTCGCGCGTAGCCCAGTCAAAGGTGTTGTAAACCAATTTACCGGGGATGCTTTCCCAGTAGGTTTTGACGAAGCGGGCATCGTCTTTCCAGACCGTTTGCATGCAGCCCGGAGGCAGTGGGCCTTCGATGGTGAGCACACCTTTTTGGTCGGCGCCCAGCAACTCCTGGCCAGTGGACTCATCGAGCAGTTTGGCGTCGTAGCCGTACATCGCCACGCCGGGGCTGCCAAACTTGCTAGCGGCTTTTTCTACGCCGTTGGCGATGGTGAGGATGGGCCAGCCGCTTTCCGTCTGCCAGTAGTTGTCGATGATGGCCTTGCCCAGGCCTTGGCTAATCCAGGTGGCCGTGGGCTCGTCCAACGGTTCGCCCGCCAGAAACAGCGTGCGCAGGCTGCTCAAGTCGTAGCGCGTGAGCAGCGCGGGGTCCTGTTTTTTGAGTACCCGGATCGCGGTGGGCGCACTGAACATGACGGTCACTTGGTACTTTTCGACCAGGCTCCACCAAATACCACCGTCTGGGCGGATGGGCAGTCCTTCATAAAGAATCGTGGCCATGCCCGCCAGCAAGGGACCATAAATGATGTAGCTGTGCCCGACCACCCAGCCGATGTCGCTGGTGCAGAAATAGGTTTCGCCCGGTTTACCGCAAAAAATGGTTTCCATGCTAGCGGCCAGTGCCACCGCATAGCCGCCGGTGTCGCGCTGCACGCCTTTGGGCTTGCCGGTGGTGCCGCTGGTGTATAGCGTATAGCTGGGGTGGGTAGCGTCCACCCACTCGCAGGGCACGACCGCGTTTTGGTGCTTTTGCTGCAGGCTGGCCCAGGTGTGGTCGCGCCCAGCAGTCAGCGCCATGGGGGCCAACTGCCGGTCCACCATCAGCACGGCCTGCGGCTTGTGGCTGGACAGCGCGATGGCCTCGTCCAATAAATGCTTGTAGGGCACCACTTTGCCACCACGCGAACCGGCGTCGGCGCTGACAATGACCGTGGGCGAGGCGTCCTCGATGCGCGAAGCCAGCGAAACCGAGGCAAAGCCACCAAACACCACCGAATGAATCGCGCCGATGCGGGCACACGCCAGCATGGCAAACGAGGCCTCGGCAATCATGGGCATATAGACGAGAACGCGGTCGCCTTTGCGCACGCCCAGATCCAGCAGGGCAGCGGCCATGCATTGCACTTGGCTGTGCAACTGGGCGTAGCTGTAGGTGCGCTCTGAATCGGTCTCGGTGGAGACGGCGATCAGTGCTGGCTGGTCAGCGCGATCTTTGAGATGCCGGTCGATGGCGTTGTGGCACAAATTGGTGGTGCCGCCCTCAAACCAGCGCGCAAAGGGCGGCTGGTCATAGTTGCAAATGCGCTGGGGCGGCGTTTGCCACTCGATACGCCGGGCCTGCTCGGCCCAAAACCCGTCGCGATCCTCGATCGAGCGGCGGTGAAATTCTTGGTAGTTAGGCATGGTGTTTGTCTCCACGGATAGTTCGTTGGCCGGTGCGTGCGCAACCGCCTATTATGGTGAGGCAACTTGCAGTGGGCTGACTTTTCACTTGCACTCCCGGCCTAAGCGCCAAGCTCTGATCTACTTGATGAGCGCGTGCACCGCCTTGAACTGGGCGTGATCGGCCGTCCGAAGCCATTCAAAAGCCACCATCTCGGTTGTGACCAACTCCACGCCCGCGCCGGCCAGGCGGTCAAAGGCGGCGTCGCGGTTGCGCTCGGTCCGGGCGCTACAGGCGTCGGTGACGACCCAGACTTCCACCTCATCTTCGAGCAATTGAAGCGCGGTTTGCAAAAGACAAACATGGGCCTCGCAGCCGGCCAGCACCACGCTGGCGCGCTGGGCTATCTGGGGCGCGGCTTTTTGCAAATGCTTGGGCAGGCTGCGGGCATTGCCTTGCACCGGACGCGCTGGCGGATGAAGCAATTCGCCCAAGCCATCGGACACCGCACTGAAGTGGGTTTTGGACAAGTGTTGCAGCAAGCCTACAGAACGCAGCGCCTCGCAGGCCAGGCGCAGCGGCTCAGCGGTTGCGCCTAGCTTGTCCGGGCAATGCTCCACCAGCACGGACGGCACCCGCAGCAAGGCCGCCATACGGGCCAGGCGCCCCGCATTGGCCAAAGCGCTGGCCGCCTCGTGCATGGCGGGCATCAGGCGCGTCTGGTAGTCGACCAGCACCAGCTGGCATTCCTTGGCATCGAGCAGCATGCAATCGTCCTTCTTATCGACAAAGTGCGCAGCATAACCACTGGCCTTGGTGGGTACCCAGGTTGATCCCGTCCCGTACACCACAATTTGCAAAAACTCATTTAAAACCAATTACTTAGCGGCACATGCGCAGTTCCAAACCTTGACACACCCAAGCTCCTGGGCTATCCTCGCCCAATGCGAAAGCTCCTCGCCCTCACTGTGTCGCTGGCCTTGGCCTGCCCGTTGGCGGCCGCCCAAACAGCGCCTGCCAATGACGATTTGGGTAAGTTCATGGCCGACAAAGGCCTGCTCAGTCGCATCAGCGATGCGGGCAACCAGATCCAAAACCAAGCGTCCGACCTGGTCGTGGGGGCCATGGGTTTCTTGGGCGTGCCCTACAAACGCGGTGGAAGTACGGCCGACATGGGTTTTGACTGCAGTGGCTTTGTCAAAGCCATGTTTGAGCAAACCGTCGGTCTGGTCTTGCCCCGCAGCGCCGCCCAGCAAGCGGCGGCCACCCAAACCATAGACCGCTCCGAATTGCGCCCTGGCGATTTGGTGTTCTTCAACACCATGCGCCAAGCCTTTAGCCATGTGGGCATCTATGTGGGCAATGGCAAATTCATCCACTCGCCCAAGCCTGGCGCCGAAGTGCGCGTCGAGGACATGGGCATGGCCTACTGGGCGCGCCGCTTTGACGGCGCCCGCCGGGTCAACCAGCCGGGCAGCCCCACGCCCTGAACGCCAGCCCCAGCGGCTTAGCTGAAGGAAAACTGGCCCGGGTTGCGAATTGGGTCCACACCCACATGAATCGTGTCCTTGGGCACAAAACGCCCCTCTAGCAGCAGCTTGGAGAGCGGGTTTTCCAGACGCTGCTGGATCGCCCGCTTGAGCGGACGGGCGCCATACACCGGGTCAAAGCCCACCTTGGCCAATTCGGCCACGGCCGCATCCGACACCTCCAGCACATAGTCCATGCGGGCCAGCCGGTCCATCAGCGTTTGCAACTGGATCTTGGCGATATTGGCGATGTGCGAAGCATCCAGCGCATGGAAGACCACCGTCTCGTCAATCCGGTTGACAAACTCGGGGCGGAAATGGTTTTTCAGCTCGCCAGTCACCGCCTCTTTGATGTCTTCCCGGTCCTGCCCGACCATGCTTTGGATCAGCTGCGAGCCGATATTGCTGGTCATGACGATCACCGTGTTCTTGAAGTCCACGGTGCGGCCCTGGCCGTCGGTCAAGCGGCCATCGTCCAGCACCTGCAGCAGCACATTGAAGACATCGGGGTGCGCTTTTTCCACCTCGTCGAGCAGCAAAACGCTATAGGGCTTGCGCCGCACGGCCTCGGTCAGATAGCCGCCCTCTTCGTAGCCCACGTAGCCCGGGGGCGCACCGATCAGGCGCGCCACCGAATGCTTCTCCATGAACTCGCTCATATCCATGCGGATCAGGTGGTCCTCGCTGTCGAACAAAAATCCGGCCAAGGCCTTGCACAATTCGGTTTTGCCCACGCCGGTGGGGCCGAGGAACAAAAAGGAGCCGGTCGGCCGGTTCGGGTCCGACAGGCCCGAGCGCGAACGGCGGATGGCGTTGGACACGGCGGCAATCGCCTCGTCCTGGCCGACCACCCGCTGGTGCAGGCGCTCTTCCATGAGCAGCAACTTTTCGCGGTCGCCCTGCATCAACTTGCTCACCGGAATGCCGGTGGCGCGCGCCACCACTTCGGCGATTTCTTCAGCGCCCACCTGCGTGCGCAGCAACTGCGGGGCCGCGCCCTCGCCGCCTTTGGCCCGGCCCGCCTCGGTGTCTTGCGCGTCTTTAAGGCGCTTTTCCAGGGCCGGCAACTTGCCATATTGCAGCTCGGCCACCTTGGCCAGATCGCCTTTGCGGGTCAGCGCATCAATTTGCTGGCGCAGGCTGTCCATTTCGGCACGGATTTGGGCGCTGCCTTGGGCGGTCGCTTTTTCGGCCTTCCAAATTTCATCTAAATCCGCAATTTCACGCTGCAAGTCCTTGATTTCTAAGTTAATTAATTCAAACCGCTTGATCGAGGCCTCGTCTTTTTCCTTCTTGACCGCCTCGCGCTCGATTTGCAGCTGAATCAGCCGCCGGTCCAGTTTGTCCATGACCTCGGGCTTGGAATCGAGCTCGATTTTGATTTTGGCCGCCGCCTCGTCAATCAGGTCGATGGCCTTGTCCGGCAAAAATCGGTCGGTGATGTAGCGGTGGCTCAGCTCGGCGGCAGCGACGATGGCCGGATCGGTGATATTGACGCCGTGGTGCACCTGGTAGCGCTCCTTGAGGCCCCGCAAAATCGCTACCGTAGCCTCCACGGTGGGCTCACCGACCAGGATTTTCTGGAAGCGGCGCTCCAGCGCGGCGTCTTTTTCGATGTACTTGCGGTATTCATCCAGCGTCGTAGCACCCATGCAATGGAGCTCGCCGCGGGCCAGCGCGGGCTTGAGCATATTGCCCGCATCCATGGCGCCCTCGGCCTTGCCAGCGCCCACCATGGTGTGCAATTCATCAATAAAAACAATGGTTTGGCCCTCATCCTTCGCCAAGTCTTTGAGCACGTTTTTTAAACGCTCCTCGAACTCCCCCCGAAACTTGGCACCGGCCAGCAACGAGGCCATGTCCAGCGAAAGCACGCGTTTGCCTTTGAGCGAGTCAGGCACCTCCCCCGCCACAATGCGCTGGGCCAGACCCTCCACGATGGCAGTTTTTCCCACGCCAGGCTCGCCGATGAGCACCGGGTTGTTCTTGGTGCGCCGCTGCAGTACCTGGATGGCGCGGCGAATTTCGTCGTCTCGGCCGATCACCGGGTCGAGCTTGCCGGCCCGGGCGCGCTCGGTCAGGTCCACACAGTATTTTTTGAGCGATTCGCGCTGGTCCTCGGCGTCGGCACTGTCTACGCCCTGCCCACCGCGCACGGCCGCAATGGCCGTGTCCAGGCTTTTGCGGTTCAGGCCCAGCGCCTGCACCGATTTGGCAAAGTCGGATTTGGCCTCACTCAGCGCCACCAAAAACAGCTCGCTGGCGACAAACTGGTCGCCGCGCTTGATGGCCTCTTTTTCGGCGGCCTGTAGCAGGCTGACCATGTCGCGTCCGACCTGCACTTGTTCCTGGCCCTGCACCTGGGGCAGTTTTTTCATGGCGGCGTCGGCCTGCGCCAGCACCACGGGCACGTTGACACCGGCGCGCTGCAGCAAAGCTTTAGGCCCATCCTCCTGACGCAGCATGGCCGCCAGCACATGGCAGGGCTCGATATAGGCGTGGTCCTGGCTTAAGGCGGCGCTCTGCGCCTCGCCCAGTGCTTCCTGGAATTTGGTGGTCAGTTTGTCAATTCGCATGGTGCAATCTTTCGGTTAGCCAGCAGCTTGGGGCCTTTGGCCGATTTTCAAGCCGAAGCGCCCCGCCAGGCTTGTCTAAAATCAAGGCAATGAACATCCACCAGCTCAACGTCCAGTATGACGAACGCGAAGACCGCTTGCTGGTGCGGGTCAAAACCGTTCAGGAGCAGGAGCTGCGCCTATGGCTAACCCGGCGCATCGGCGTCAAGCTGGTCGAACCGCTGGTGACCACCGTGGCGCGCATTGAGTCGCTGGACCCCTCCGTGACCTTGGCCGACGAGGAGGCACGCAAAATATTGGTGCAGCTCAAGCAGGAGGATTTTTTAAAGAAAGCCGACCTGCAAACGCCTTTTTCAGAAGCAACCACCGAGCTGCTGCTGGGAGAACAGGCCCTGCTGGTGACCGAAGTCACCATCCATGTCCATGCGGACGGTGTCACGCAACTGGTGATGAAAGACGCTGGCGGGGAGGACCAACCCGAGCGTTCGGTGACGCTCAATTTGCAATCGTTCATGGTCCATGGCTTGCTGCATTTGCTGCAGCAAGCGGTGCACCGTTCACAATGGCTAGAGCCCCTGGCCGGCGCAAACCGCGACGAAGGCGGCGACGACGATCGCCCGCTTCGGCGCACCAAAAAACCCGTCTACACGCACTGATTGGCAGGCTGCCGTCCAGCGGCTTCACGCATTGGGCTTGTCGATGCCCCAGCGCGCCAAGGCAGCGTCGTCCGCTACCCGCGCATCGACCCACTGGCTTCCCTGGGCGGTTTGCTCTTTTTTCCAAAACGGCGCCTGCGTCTTGAGATAGTCCATGACAAACTCACAGGCTTGGAAACTCTCGCTGCGGTGGGCGCTGGCCACAGCCACCAGCACCACGGGCTCGGTCGGGTGCATCAGGCCGATGCGATGCACCACGCGGACCCCCAAAATATCAAAGCGCCGGTGGGCCTCGTCAATCATGGCCTCGATAGCTTTTTCAGTCATGCCGGGGTAATGCTCCAGCTCCAGGGTCTGCACGCTGCCGGCCTGACCGGGCGCGTTGCGGTCCCGCACCGTGCCCAAAAATGTGCAAATCGCGCCAATGCGCGGGTCATGCGCTTGCAAGGCAGCGACTTCTTGGGCGACATCAAACAAGCCCTGCTGTACCCGTACCCGGGGGTTTGCATCGGTGAGCGGGCGCGCCACCATGCTCAGCCCCCCGTGACCGGCGGGAAAAAAGCGACTTCGCAGCCGGGGCGCAGCAGCGCGCTTTCTTCGGCCAAGTGCTGGTCTAAAGCCATGCGCAGCACCCGGTCGCGGGCCAGCGCCTGCGCCCCAGGGCCGCCCCGTGCGACCAGCGCATCGCGCAACTGGCCCAGGGTGTTGGCGTCGGTATCCAGACTCTCGCCGCCCTGGCCCATGGCCTCGCGGATACTGGCAAAGTATTTGATGTGCACTTGCATGGCCGGTCTTTCTGCGCGTTATCAGGCCGTTTAAGCCAGCAGGTCGCCAAAGGATACGAAACGCACGCTATCGCCGCGCGCAATCGTTTGGCCCGGTGGGTTATCGATAAAACCGTCGCTCCAGACCGCCGAAGTGAGCACACCCGAGCTTTGGTTGGGAAACAGCTCCAGCCCACCCGCTGCGTTACGACGCACCCGCAAAAACTCGCGACGCCTGTCTGCGCGCGGCCAGGCAAAGTCGGCACGCAGGCTTTGGCCAGGCATGGCCACATCGGCCGCGCCTTGCATGCGCAAGAGGAAAGGCCGCACCAAGACCAAAAACGTAATGAAGCTGGACACCGGATTGCCCGGCAGGCCAATAAAGTGCGCCGCGCCTATGCGTCCGTGGGCAAAGGGTTTGCCCGGCTTGATAGCGATCTGCCATAAATCGAGCTGACCGAGCTGCTGCACGGCAGGCTTGATGTGGTCCTCTTCACCGACGGAAACGCCGCCGCTGGTCAGCACCAGGTCGTGGTTTAGCGCCGCCGCTTGCAGGGCCAGGACGGTGGCCTCCAGCCGGTCAGGCACGATGCCCAAGTCGGTCACCACACAGCCCATGCGACGCAGCAAGGCGGCCAAGAAAAACCGATTGGAGTTGTAAATGGCGCCAGCTGCCATATCCGCAGGCGCTACCGTGCCGGGCATCACCAACTCGTCACCGGTGGAAAACAAGGCGACGCGCGGCGGGCAGGCCACCTGCAGCTGCGCTAATCCGACGCTGGCGGCCAGGCCCAAAGCGGCGGGGCCCAGGCGTTGTCCGCGGGCAAGCACCGTGGCGTTGCGGGTGACGTCTTCGCCCCGGCGGCGAATCCATTGGCCGGGCGTGGGCGTCGATTGCACTGTGATGGATTCGCCGCTGCCGGGGGTGAGCACACAGTCTTCTTGCATTACCACCGTATCGGCGCCCGGCGGAATCGGGGCGCCAGTGAAGATGCGGGTAGCCGTGCCAGGCTGCAGCGGAACACCGGCCATACCCGCCGCAATGCGCTGCGAGACGGGCAGCGCGCTGCCGCTTTGCACATCGGCGCAGCGCAAGGCGTAGCCGTCCATGGAGCTGTTGTCTTGGGGCGGCACCTCCAGGTGCGAGACCACGTCCTGGGCCAGCACGCGCCCATCGGCGTCCAGGGTGGCGAGCAGCTCCTGACGCTGAGCCGTATCGGGCAAAGTGGCCAGCAACTGGGCCAGAGCCTCGTCTAAGGCAAGCAGGGTGGGACGGGCGTTGCTGGCCATGGCAGGCGGTGGCTTTATGCGCAGGCGGCCACGATATAGGCCTTGAGCGCCGCGACATCGGCGTCCATGACCAGCACGCGTTTAGGCAGATCTTCAATGCCAACAAACTTGGCCGGCCGCTCGGGCTCGCGGCCCAGCGCCTCGACGATGGTCGATGCAAATTTGATGGGCAAGGCCGTTTCCAGCACCACCATGGGCACGCCGGCTTGGCGGTGGTACTGTGCCACCTTCAGGCCGTCGGCCGTATGGGTGTCCACCATGACGCCGTAGCGCGCCCAGGTGTCGGCAATCGTGACAAGGCGATCAGCATGGGTGCTTTTGCCGCTGGCAAATCCGTAGTCGCTTGCGGCTTTGGCAAATGCGGGGTCGGCGCGCAGGTCAAAAAAACCGTCTTGGGCGATAGCCTTTCCGAAGAGGCCAGCCACGCGGGCACCGTCGCGCCCTAGCAAATCGAAAACAAAGCGTTCAAAGTTGCTGGCTTTGGAAATATCCATCGAGGGGCTGGAGGTTTCGTGCGTGTCGGCGCTGGTGCGCACGCGGTACCGGCCCGTGCGGAAAAACTCGTCGAGCACATCGTTCTCGTTGGTGGCCACCACCAATTGGGCGATGGGCAGGCCCATCATGCGGGCCACATGGCCGGCGCAGACGTTGCCAAAATTGCCGCTGGGCACGCAAAACGACACCTGCTGGTCGTCGGCGGTGCTTGCCTGGACATAGCCCGCAAAGTAGTACACCACCTGCGCCACCAGGCGCGCCCAGTTGATGGAGTTGACGGTGCCGATTTTGTAGTGCTGCTTAAAGGGCAAATCGTTGGATACGGCTTTGACCAGGTCTTGGCAGTCGTCAAACACGCCGCGTATAGCGATGTTGTGGATGTTGTCGTCCAGCAAGCTGAACATTTGCGCCTGCTGAAAGGGGCTCATCCTGCCTTCCGGGCTGGTCATGAAGACGCGTACGCCTTTTTTGCCGCGCATCGCGTACTCGGCGGCGCTGCCGGTGTCGCCGCTGGTGGCGCCAAAGATATTGAGTTGCTCGCCACGGCGGGCCAGTTCGTACTCAAACAAATTGCCAAGCAATTGCATGGCCATGTCTTTGAAGGCCAGCGTCGGGCCGTTGGAGAGCGCCTGCAGGTACAAACCGTCCTCCAGGCGCTTGAGTGGCACGATGGCTTCGGTTCCAAAAACCTCGGCGGTATAGGTCTTGCGGCAAATAGCCCGCAGGTCGGCCGCAGGAATGTCGTCCACATACAGCGACAAAATTTCAAAGGCCAGATCGGCATAGGGCAGCGCGCGCCAGCGGCCCAAGGTAGCGGCGTCAACCTGCGGGTAGTGCGCGGGCAAATACAGGCCGCCATCGGGCGCCAGGCCTTCGAGCAGGATTTCACAAAAGCGCTTAGGCGCGCCCTGCCCCTGGGTGCGGGTCGAGATGTAGTGCATCAAGCCAATTCTTCTTTGCGGATTCGGACAATGGTTTGCAGCACCGTGGGTAGCGCCTGCATGCGGGTCAAAGCAGCATCCATCTCGGACTCCTGACAATCATGGGTCAGGATGATCAAGTCAGTCTGGCTGGCGCTGTCGGCGTCAATCTCGTCAGCTTCGCGCTGCAAAACAGCATCTATGCTGATGCCGCCCTCGGCCAAAATGCCAGTCACCTTGGCCAAAACGCCGGCCTGGTCGGCCACGCGCAGGCGCAAGTAGTAGCTGGTGACCACCGCGCTCATGGGCAGAATAGGCAAATCGCTCATGGCATTGGGCTGGAAGGCCAGATGCGGCACGCGCTGGGCGGCATCGGCGGTGTGCAAGCGGGTAATGTCGACCAAGTCGGCAATCACCGCGCTCGCTGTGGGCTCGGAGCCCGCACCTTTGCCGTAGTACAGCGTGGTGCCCACCGCATCACCCTGCACCACCACGGCGTTCATCGCGCCTTCCACATTGGCGATCAGACGCTTGGACGGAATCAGGCTGGGATGCACCCGCAGCTCGATGCCATCGGCCCGGCGCTTGGCAATGCCCAAAAGCTTGATGCGGTAGCCCAGTTGCTCTGCATAGCGGATATCTTGGGCCGAGAGCTTGGTAATGCCCTCAACGTAAGCCTTGTCAAACTGCACCGGAACGCCAAAGGCAATGGCCGACATGATGGTCGCTTTGTGCGCAGCGTCGATGCCCTCGATGTCAAAGGTGGGGTCGGCCTCTGCGTAGCCCAAACGCTGAGCCTCTTTCAACACCACGTCAAAGTCCAGGCCCTTGCTGCGCATTTCCGAAAGAATAAAGTTGGTCGTGCCGTTGATGATGCCGGCAATCCACTCGATGCGGTTGGCCGTCAGCCCCTCGCGCAGGGCCTTGATGATGGGGATGCCACCAGCCACCGCCGCCTCAAAAGCCACCATCACGCCCTTGGCCGAGGCTGCCGCGAAAATCTCGGTCCCGTGGACGGCCAGCAGCGCTTTGTTGGCTGTGACCACATGTTTGCCTGCGGCAATAGCTTCAAGCACCAAGGTCTTGGCGATGCCGTAGCCGCCAATGAGTTCGATGACGATATCGATATCCGGATTAGCGAGTACAGCGCGGGCGTCGTTGACCACCTGGACATCAGGCCCCACAGCGGCGCGGGCGCGCTCGGTGTCCAGATCCGCCACCATCGTGATTTCAATCCCCCGGCCGGCGCGGCGCTGAATCTCCTGCTGGTTGCGCTTGAGCACGTTAAAGGTGCCGCTTCCGACGACGCCGATGCCCAAAAGGCCTACTTGAATGGGTTTCATATTGCTGGTCAAACTAAAGTGCGAAAAAATAAAATACCGGGTGCTCAGGCTACTTGCGCCGCCGCATGGTGCTGGCGGTAATGGCCCAAAAACCGGGCCAGACGGCCAATGGCCTCGCGCAAATCGTCCTCATGCGGCAGGAAAACGATGCGGAAGTGGTCAGGCGCCTCCCAGTTAAAGCCGCTGCCCTGCACCAGCATGACGCGCGTCTCTTGCAACACGTCCAGGAAAAACTGCTGGTCGTCATGGATGGGATACACCTTGGGATCCAGGCGTGGAAACATGTACAGCGCCGCGCTGGGCTTGACGCAGCTCACGCCCGGAATCGCGGTAATGAGCTCATAGGCCAGGTCGCGCTGGCGGCGCAAACGCCCGCCTTCGCAGACCAAATCGTCAATGCTTTGGTAGCCGCCCAGGGCGGTTTGGATGGCGTATTGACCCGGCACATTGGCGCAGAGGCGCATATTGGAGAGCATATTGAGGCCCTCAATATAGTCCTTGGCCTGGCGCTTATCGCCCGAAAGCACCAACCAGCCGGCGCGGTAGCCGCACGAGCGGTAACTTTTAGACAGCGAATTAAAGGTCAGCGTCAGCACATCCTGGCTGAGCGAGGCGATGGCGGTGTGGCGCACATCGTCGTAGAGCACTTTGTCATACACCTCATCGGCAAAAATGACCAAACCATGCTCGCGGGCGATGGACACGATTTCGTGCAGCAAGGCGTCGGAATACAGCGCGCCTGTGGGATTGTTGGGGTTGATGACAACAATGCCTTTGGTACGCGGCGTGATCTTGGCGCGGATATCGGCCAGATTGGGCATCCAGCCATTGGACTCGTCGCAGCGGTAATGCACTGGTGTGCCACCCGACAGGCTGACCGCCGCGGTCCACAGCGGGTAATCGGGCGCAGGCAGCAGCATTTCGTCGCCATCATCGAGCAGGCCGTTGGTGGCCATGACGATCAACTCGCTGGCGCCATTGCCCAGGTAAATGTCGTCCAGCGTCACGCCTTTGATGCCCTGCTTTTGCGTCTCGTGCATCACCGCTTTGCGTGCGGCAAAAATGCCTTTGCTGTCGGAGTAACCGGCCGAATTGGGCAGGTTACGGATCATGTCTTGCTGAATTTCTTCCGGCGCGTCAAAGCCAAAGACTGCCAAATTGCCAATATTGAGCTTGATGATTTTTTGCCCCTCCTCCTCCATCTGGCGCGCGCGGTCCATGATGGGGCCCCGGATGTCGTAACACACGTTCGCCAATTTGGCTGATTTGAGAATGGGTTTCACGGTCACTCCGGTAGGGGCTCAAGACGGGGAAACCTATAATTTGACCACAGTTCAGCACTTTTCCCGTGCGTCATGCTGCATCGCACCACAAAATATCCATCATGAAACTCCAGCCAGACCAAGCCCACGGGCCCAGCATTACCGGCTACGGTCCGGGCTGGGTGGCCATCAACGGGCAATCGGTGCCGCACAGCGTCTTGCTCAGCAGCATGGGGCACCAAGAGGCCTGGGCTTGCGCAGATTTCGCGTCGCTGGGGCCGGTGCACTTTGAGCGCATTGCCGATTGGGGCGCCGAGCTGGTGCTTTTTGGCAGCGGCGAGCGCCTGCGCTTTCCTCAGCCAGCCTGGCTTGCCGAGCTCTATGCGCGGCGCATCGGCGTCGAGACCATGGACACCCAAGCGGCCTGCCGCACCTACAACTTTCTTGCCGCTGAGGGACGCAAAGTGGTTGCCGCCTTGCTGGTGTAAAGCCGGGGCGGGGCGGGCCCGGTCCGGTGCCCGGGTAATTTCGGAGTAAAATCGGCGGTTGACGTCGAAGTGCAACAAATCTTTATCTAGAGCCTTCGACTTGCCTGACACATTCTGCACGCGAGATTCAATACCCTATGGCGATCGTTGTCAACAAACCCCTCCCCGAATTTGAAGCCAACGCCACCGGTGGAGTGCGCGTAACCAACAATTCACACAACGGCAAAACGCTGGTTTTGTATTTTTACCCCAAAGACAATACCCCTGGTTGCACCACGGAAGCTATGCAGTTCCGCGACCATTATGCGGATTTTGTCAAAGCGGGAAGCCAGGTGTTCGGCGTATCACGGGACAACATGAAATCCCACGACGAGTTCAAAATCCGCCTTGAGCTCCCCTTTGAGCTGATTGCCGACACCGAAGAGAAAATGTGCCATATGTTTGGCGTGGTCAAAAACAAAATCATGTACGGCAAAAAAGTCAAAGGCATAGAGCGCAGCACTTTTTTGATCGGCCCAGACGGCCTGGTCAAAGAAGAATGGCGCGGCCTCAAAGTGCCCGGACACGTTGAAGAGGTGCTCGCTGCCGTCAAGGCTTTGAAGACCAAGGCCTAAAACAGCGCGCCCAAAGCCTGCTTGGCAGGCTGTCACCGGCCTCGTGCATAATGAATCAATGCCTGCCCACAGACTGAATATCCTCCAAAGGCCACCTTGCATCAAGGTGGCCTTTTTTTGTGGGTGCCCGTTTCTATTACCCTTTCCCTGAGATCCAAGACATGCCCTTGCCACCCGCGCCGACCAAGCCCGCTGACAAACTCGCCCCCCTCGCGTACACCTCTACGGCACGGAAAGAAAAGCCCGCAGGCACCAAAAAAGTAGCCCATGCTCCCCAGGCCCAGGTCAAAACTATCCCGCGTATCGCGCGCCTAGAGCAGGCGCAGATGGCCTTGGGGCCCGCTAAACGCAGTGAAGCGGCACCGGGCGCAACCGAAGTCCTTGCGCCCAGCGCCCCAGCCAAAATGGCCAGCGCCCCTGCGCCCGTCTCCACAATCAAAAAATCGCGCAAAAGCACAGGCCCGAGCAAGTTGTTTGTTTTGGACACCAATGTGCTGCTGCACGACCCGATGTGTCTGTTTCGATTTGAAGAACACGACATCTTTTTGCCGATGATCGTGCTCGAAGAGCTCGACGGGCACAAAAAAGGCATGACCGAAGTGGCCCGCAATGCGCGCCAAACCAGCCGCACGCTAGACGCATTGGCAGGCGCACCCGGCGCCGATATCGCCAGCGGCTTTGAACTGAGCAGTACCGGCCAGCGTGAGGCCAAGGGCAAACTGCTTTTTCAAACCCTGCCTTTGGACTACAGCCTGCCTGCCAGCTTGCCCCAGGGCAAGGCGGACAACCAAATTTTGGGCGTAGTGGCGGCACTTCGCGCCAAGTTTGCCCCCCGGGAAGTGGTGCTGGTGTCCAAGGACATCAATATGCGTGTGAAGGCGCGCGCCTTGGGCCTGGCGACCGACGACTACCAAAACGACAAGACCCTAGAAGACGGCGACTTGCTCTATAGCGGGGCGCTGGCCCTGGCCCATGATTTTTGGGCAACGCATGGGCAAAAAATCGAGAGTTGGCAACAAGGCCAACACACTTTTTACAAAATCAACGGCCCCAGCGTGCCGCAGATGATGATCAACCAGTTTGTGTATTTCGAGGCGCCAGGCGAGCCCAGCCTCTATGCACGCGTAACCGAAATCCGAGGTGGCACGGCGGTTCTGAAGACTTTGCGCGATTTCAACCATGTTAAAAATGCCGTCTGGGGCGTGACCACGCGCAACCGCGAACAAAACTTTGCCATGAATCTGCTGACCGACCCTGAGGTCGATTTCGTCACCCTGACCGGCACCGCAGGCACGGGCAAAACGCTGATGGCGCTGGCCGCCGGCCTCACGCAAGTGCTCGATGACCGGCGCTATACCGAAATCATCGTGACCCGCGCCACCGTCAGCGTGGGCGAGGACATCGGCTTTTTGCCCGGCACCGAAGAAGAAAAAATGGGCCCTTGGATGGGCGCGCTGGACGACAACCTGGAAGTGCTGGGCAAAACCGACTCCACCGCCGGTGAATGGGGCCGGGCCGCGACCTCGGAGCTCATCCGCAGCCGCATCAAGATCAAAAGCATGAATTTCATGCGCGGACGCACTTTTTTGAACAAGTACGTCATCATCGACGAGGCGCAAAACCTCACACCCAAGCAGATGAAAACGCTGATCACCCGCGCCGGCCCCGGTACCAAAATCGTATGCATGGGCAACCTAGCCCAGATCGACACGCCCTACCTGACCGAAGGCTCGTCGGGCCTGACCTACGCGGTCGATCGCTTCAAGGGCTGGCCGCACGGTGGGCACATCACGCTGGCGCGTGGCGAGCGCTCGCGCCTGGCCGACTTTGCCAGCGACGTTTTGTAAAGCGTGCCTTTAGAAATCGCCCCCGCCCCCGTGGGCGAGGTTTTCAAACTTGGTGATATTGCGCAGAAATGCCAGCTTGACAGTGCCCGTCGGGCCGTTACGTTGCTTGGCAATGATGATCTCGGCCACGCCAGGCTCTTTGCAGGCCTCTTTGGTGTAGTACTCGTCGCGGTAAATAAACATGATGATGTCCGCGTCCTGCTCGATCGCGCCGGATTCGCGCAAATCGCTCATCATGGGGCGCTTGTCTGGGCGCTGCTCGACGCTGCGGTTGAGCTGTGATAGCGCTACGACGGGGCACTTGAGTTCGCGGGCCAGCATTTTGAGGCCCCGAGAAATCTCGCCCAGCTCAGTAGCACGGTTTTCGCCATCGCTGCTGCCGTTCATCAGCTGCAAATAGTCGACCACGATCAGGCCCAACTGCCCACAATTGCGCGCCAGCCGACGTGCCGAGGAGCGCAAATCACCTGAACTCAGGCCCGCGCTCTCGTCAATGTGCAAGGAAATAGTGCGCAGCTTTTCAATGGTTTCGGCCAAGCGCGGCCATTCTTCGTCCGTTAGCTTACCGGTGCGCAAATGGCTTTGGTCAATGCGCCCGATCGAGCCCACAATACGCACAGCCAGCTGGGAAGCGCCCATTTCCATCGAAAACACCGCCACTGGCAGGCCTTCGTTGAGCGCGACGTGTTCGGCAATATTGATAGCCAGTGCGGTTTTGCCCATCGAGGGCCGCGCCGCCAGGACGATCAAGTCACCGGCTTGAAAGCCCGCCGTCATGCGGTCCAGGTCATAAAAACCGGTGGGTACGCCCGTCACGTCATTGGGGTTGTCAGCCATCTCCTGGACCCGGTCCATGAGGCTGATGACCAAGGTGTCCATGGCCTGAAAGCCCTGGCTATTGCGCTTGCCCTGCTCGCCAATATTGAAAATCTTTTGCTCTGCCTCGTCCACGATGTCCGAGACCGCGCGGCCCTTGGTGTTAAAAGCATTGGTGGCGATTTCATCGCTGGCCGTTACCAGTTTGCGCAGGATGGATCGTTCGCGCACGATCTCGGCGTAGCGGCGGATATTGCTGGCGCTGGGCACATACTGCGCCAGCGAGTTGAGGTAGACCAAGCCGCCCACCTCGTCGCCATGCCCCTGGCTTTGCAGGTGCTCAAACACCGTAATGACATCGGCCGGCCGGTTGGTATTTATCAATGCGCCGATGGCCGAGAACACGAGGCGGTGCTCGTAACGGTAAAAATCGCCTTCTAGCAGAACATCGTTGACGCGGTCCCAGGCATTGTTGTCCAGCAATAAACCGCCCAAAACGCTGGACTCGCCCTCAATGGAGTGCGGTGGAATGCGCAGTTGGGCGATTTGCCGGTCAGGCACGCCATCGTCCGGCACAAATTCGTCTTCAGACATGCAAAATTCCTGTTCTTACGGGGGCGCTGTGGGCGGCGCACGGGTATCCAACGCTAATCATGAGGCATCGGCGACAAAAAAGGCCGCCAGAGCATGCTCTTGCGGCCTTTTTATAAAGGTTCTGCGGGCCGCGAGCCCGTAGCTTACCTTGATCGCGGCGACCTCAATAAATCAGGTCGACTCACCGTAGACCGACACCGTAATGTCCACCACCACGTCGGTGTGCAAAGCCACGCTAACGTTGGTATCACCCACCAGCTTGATGGGGCCATTGGGCATACGGACATTGGACTTGACCACCTGGTAGCCGGTCTTGACCAGCTCTTCGGCGATATCGGCATTGGTCACGGATCCAAAGAGGCGTCCGTCCACACCGGCCTTTTGGGTGAGCTTGATGGTGCTTCCGGCAAGCTTCTCGCCCAGCTTTTGGCTGGCGTCGAACTTGGCAGCAGCGGCTTTTTCGAGTTCGGCGCGTCGGGCTTCGAATTCGGCCTTGGCCGACTCGGTGGCACGGCGGGCACGGCCCGAGGGAATCAGAAAGTTACGTGCATAACCGTCTTTAACTTTAACGACTTCACCCAGATTACCCAGGTTCACGACCTTGTCGAGCAGAATGATTTGCATGGTCGGGCTCCTTAGATCTTGTGTTGGTCGCTGTAAGGCAGCAACGCCAAAAAGCGTGCGCGCTTGATAGCGGTGTTGAGCTGGCGCTGGAAAATCGCGCGGGTGCCGGTCAGGCGTGCGGGAATGATCTTGCCGTTTTCGGCAATGAAATCACGCAGTGTGTCGATGTCTTTGTAGTCGATCTCTTCGACGCCGGTCACAGTGAAACGGCAAAAACGCTTGCGCTTGAACAGCAGCGACTGGGTGTTGCGCTTGGGGCGCTTGTCTTTATTGAACTTCTTGAACGTGGCCATAAAGCCTCCTATAACAAATCTTGCGAAAAATCCTGAATCTGCAGAACCACCGATTTACCGAGTCTGGAGTTGGTGAGATAGCCTTGAAATTTCCAACTGCTACCGACCGCTTGCGCCGCCAGCCTTTCGGCCAATGCGGCAAATGCCACTGCTTTCATCACCATCTTGACTTGCCTGCTGCCTTGCAGGTCCTGAAGCTGCGACTCATGTTCGAGCACCAGGTTGATTGCTGGAATCCCAGCGGGCGTGTAACGCAGCGATTGCACCTCTGCGATACGGGCTGTCAAGACAAGCGAATTGGCGGACACTCCTGCTTCAAAATTCAATGGTTACCACGAGGCATCAAGCCTGGTATTCAGCCTGCTGGGTTTTGCGGGCGTCTTCACGCTCGACGGTTTTCATCATCGAAGAAGGGCCAGTTTCGGCTTTTTTCTTCGAAACGGTGAGGTGGCGCAAAACCGCATCATTGAATTTGAAGGCGTGCTCCAGTTCGGCCATCACGGCCTGGTCGGCTTCGATATTGACGCACAGGTAATGGGCTTTCGCCAATTTGTTAATCAGGTACACCATCTGGCGACGGCCCCAATCTTCAACGCGGTGCACTTTGCCACCGCCCGCGGTGATCATGCCCTTGTAACGCTCCAGCATGGCTGGAACTTGCTCGCTCTGATCCGGATGGATCATGAGAATGATTTCATAGTGACGCATGGATACTCCTTGTGGATTGGCCCCTTGGGGGCCGGTAAAAGCCACCCCCGGCGTCTAAACGGGGTGCGGCAAGGCGAAAAGCCTGCCATTATAGCCCGCCGACCCGAAGTGACCAGCCAGGCGCCTGGGCGCTAGGCCCGCCCTGTCTGACTGGCTGCACGTTCGGGCCAGACCAAACTGACCAAAAAAGTCGCCACCACGCCCGCCGGCACGCCAAAAACACCCGCCGACACCGGGGCGATGCCCCACCACAAACCGCCCGAACTCAAACCCAGTGCGCCCTTGAGCGGCGGTAAATTGCTCGCCATGTAAAAAAGCGTAACGCCCAAGCCAACCAACATGCCGCAAACCGCACCCTTACGGGTCGCGCCGCGCCAAAAAATTCCCAAGACCATAGCCGGCACCAAGCCAGCGCCGGCCAGGGAGAACGAGGCCGCCACCAAATACAAGATGGCCGCCGGGCGCTGCGCCGCAGCATAGGCGGCCAACAAAGCGACGACCAGTAACGCAAATTTGGACCACATCACTGTGCGCATGGCGGTGGCCGGATCGGTGTCGCCCCCAAATGCCAAGTCGTGGGCTAGCGCATTGCCAATGGTCAGCAGCAAGCCGTCGGCCGTGGACAAGGCTGCCGCTAATCCCCCTGCAGCCACCAGGACGGAAAAAATAAAGGGCAAACCCCCGATTTCCGGGCTCGCCAGCATCACGACGTCGGCGCCGATGTGTAACTCGGCGAACTGCAGCAATCCGTCGCCATTGACGTCAGAAAAGGAGAGCAAGCTGGCGTCGCGCGACCACTGCCCCATCCAACTGGGCAGCGCGCTGATGTGCTGACCCACCAAGTTGGCCATGATCTCGTACTTTACAAATACCGCCAAAGCGGGAGCACACAAATACAAGAGTGCGATAAATCCCAGCGACCAGGCCACCGACACGCGCGCCTGCTGCACCGAAGGCGTCGTGAAAAAACGGGTTAGCAGGTGCGGCAGGCCAGCGGTGCCCACCATCAGGCAAAACATTAAAGCCAGGAAGTTGGCGCGTGAGCTTTGGTAGGCCGCTTGTTCCTGGGCGCTTCCCTGCGGGTCACCGGCGAAGGCCTGGGTGTGGCGATGCAAGTTGCCCAAGGGCTGGGCGTGCTCTAGGGTTTCTTCGCGCTGACGAGTCCACATCAGGCGGGCCGCTTCGGTCTCACGCGGTAAGGCAGCGATTTGCCGGCGCAGGGCCATCGCTTTGGCCTGGTCGGCGGAGGTGTCGCCCAGGTGTTGAAGCTGGTTACGCAGCGAAGTCTTCTCCAGACGCAGTGCAGCCTCCACGTCGATGAGCTTGGCATCGAATTGTCGGACCCGCTCTTGGTAAATGGCGATAACTTCCTGCTCAGCGGGTGAGTGCAGTATCTGCTCCTCCAATTGCGTGATTTTTTGCAATTGCTGGCCATAGGCAAATGGCGCAATCGGATTGCCCGTTTGTTGGAAGGACAGCCACGACACAGGAAGCAAGAAGGCCAGGATAAGCAGCACATACTGCGCCACTTGCGTCCAGGTGACTGCCCGCATGCCACCCAAAAAGGAGCAGACAAGCACACCGCCCAGGCCCAGCAAAATGCCGATTTCAAAATGCAGACCCGTCAGACGTGAGGTAATCAGCCCAACGCCATAAATCTGGGCCACCACATAAGTGAGTGAGCACAAAACCGCCGCCAAGGCCGCAATGCGCCGTGGCCATACGCCGCCGTACCGCAGCGCAAAGTAATCTGGCAGGGTGTAAATGTCAAACGCCCGCAAATACGGCGCCACCCATAAGGCCAAAAGACAAAACCCGCCGGTCCATCCCAACACGTAAGCCAGACCCCCAGGCTGGTCGCCCATACCGCTAAACCCCTGCAAATACAGCCCTCCCGACAGGCTGATAAACGAGGCCGCGCTCATCCAATCTGCCGCAGTGGCCATGCCGTTGTACACGGCCGGAACGCGTCTGCCCGCGACATAATATTCATCGATGCGCGAGGTGCGCCCGTAGACACCAATGCCGGTGTACATCATCAGCGTCAGGGCCAAAAAGACGCCCGCGATCCAAGGCTTGGGCATACCTGCATACTGCGCGCCAGCCAGCGCCAGCACACCCAGCAAACCAACCCCCAGGGCGCGGCCGAAGCGGTGATGCAGGCGCGCGGTGTATTCGGGAAGCCACGCCGGCTCTGCGCCGCCGTCCGACCGGTTTTTGCGCCAGGCAAAGATCACCACAATCCCGATAAAAATCAGCACCGCACCTTGGGCTGCAAACCAAAATCCCACTGGCCATCCGCCCACCAGCGCGCCGAGGTCCCGGGCGAAAAAAACCACGCCAAAGGACGCCACAAACCACAAAGTCAGCAAGACGGCATGCAGCCGCCAAGACCCTGTGGCTTGCGCTTGCTTCATTTTTTGGCGAGTTGCTGCCAGGTGGCGATGATGGAGTCGGGATTGAGCGACATGGAGGAAATGCCCTCATCCTCGAGCCAGCGCGCAAAGTCCGGATGGTCGCTCGGCCCCTGGCCGCAAATGCCAATATATTTGCCCTGCGCTTTGCAGGCAGAAATGGCCATGCGAATCATGGCTTTGACGGCGGGGTCGCGCTCGTCAAAGTCAGCCGCCAGCAATTCCATGCCCGAATCGCGGTCCAGGCCCAAGGTGAGCTGCGTCAGGTCGTTCGAGCCAATCGAGAAGCCGTCGAAGTACTGCAAAAACTCGGTCGCCAAAATCGCATTGCTGGGGATTTCGCACATCATGACCAGCTGCAGGCCGTCTTTGCCGCGCGCTAGGCCCTGGCGGGCCAGCAGCTCGGTGACTTTGCGCGCCTGCTCCAGGGTACGTACAAAAGGCACCATGATTTGGACGTTGGTCAGGCCCATCTCGTTGCGCACCCGCAAGAGCGCCTCGCACTCCATGGCAAAGGCTTCGCCAAAGTCGGCGCTCACGTAGCGCGCCGCGCCCCGAAAGCCGAGCATCGGGTTTTCTTCTTCGGGCTCGTAGCGGCTGCCGCCGATGAGTTTGCGGTACTCGTTGGACTTGAAGTCCGACAAGCGCACGATGACCGGCTTGGGCCAAAAGGCGGCGGCAATGGTGGCCACGCCATCGGTCACACGGTCCACGTAAAAAGCGCGCGGCGAGGCGTGGCCCCGCGCCACAGACTCCACGGCTTTTTTCAGATCTGCGTCCACATTGGGGTAATCCAAAATCGCTGTGGGGTGCACGCCAATGTTGTTGTTGATGATGAACTCTAGGCGGGCCAGCCCCACGCCGTGGTTGGGTAATTGGCAAAAGTCAAAGGCGAGCTGCGGGTTGCCCACGTTCATCATGATCTTGATCGCGATGTCAGGCATTTCGCCGCGCTGGGTTTCGGAGACTTCCGTCTCCAACAGCCCGTCATAGACGAAGCCGGTATCGCCTTGGGCGCAGCTGACGGTCACCAGCGTTCCCTCAGTTAACCGCTCGGTGGCGTCGCCGCAGCCCACCACCGCCGGAATACCGAGTTCACGGGCGATGATGGCGGCGTGGCAAGTACGCCCGCCCCGGTTGGTCACGATCGCCGAGGCCCGCTTCATCACCGGCTCCCAGTTGGGGTCGGTCATGTCGGTGACCAACACATCTCCGGGCTGCACCGTGTCCATATCGCTGATGTGGTGGACGATGCGCACCGGGCCGGTACCGATTTTTTGGCCAATCGCCCGCCCTTCGGCCAGCACGGTGCTGGTACCTTTGAGCTTGTAGCGGTACTCCACGGTGTTGGTGGCCTGGCTTTTTACCGTCTCGGGCCGCGCTTGCAGGATATATAACGCGCCGTCGATGCCGTCTTTGCCCCACTCGATGTCCATGGGCCGACCGTAATGCTCCTCGATAACCAGTGCGTAGCGCGCCAGTTGTTCCACATCCGCGTCGCTGAGCGAATAGCGGTTGCGCAGCTCGGTAGGCACGTCGGTGGTCTTAACCAATTTGGCGCCTGCGGCTTGCTCGGCGGCGCTGGTGAACTCCATTTGCAGCAGCTTGGAGCCCAGGCTGCGCCGGATGATGGCGCGCTTGCCCGCGCGCAAGATGGGCTTGTGCACGTAAAACTCGTCCGGATTGACGGCGCCCTGCACCACCGTCTCGCCCAGCCCGTAGCTCGAGGTAATGAACACCACATCGGCAAAACCGGACTCGGTATCGATGGTGAACATGACGCCGGCGGCGCCTAAATCAGAGCGCACCATGCGCTGGATGCCAGCACTCAAAGCCACGCCCGCATGCGCGAACCCTTTGTGCACGCGGTAGCTGATGGCTCGGTCGTTGTACAACGAGGCAAAGACCTCTCGGATTTTGTGCAGCACGTCGTCGATGCCCACCACATTGAGGAAAGTTTCTTGCTGGCCGGCAAAAGAGGCGTCGGGCAGGTCCTCGGCCGTGGCAGAAGAGCGCACCGCAAAAGAGGCCTGCGCATTGCCGCTGCGCAGGCGGGCAAAGGCCTCGCGGATCGCCTGCTCCAGGGCCGCCGGGAAGGGTTGCGCCTCCACCATCGCCCGGATTTGCGAGCCGGCCAGGGCCAAAGCACGCACATCCTCAGTATCTAAAGCGTCCAAAACCGCTGCAATACGGTCATCCAAACCCTGAAATTTGAGAAATTCGCGAAAGGCATGGGCGGTGGTGGCAAACCCGCCCGGAACCTTCACGCCGTCAGGCAGCTGGGAGATCATTTCCCCCAAACTGGCATTTTTGCCGCCGACCACCTCCACATCGGACATGCGCAAATGCTCAAAAGGCACGACCCATTCGGTCGCTTGAAATA
Organism: Comamonas sp. lk; assembly: GCA_945861345.1. GTDB lineage: Bacteria > Pseudomonadota > Gammaproteobacteria > Burkholderiales > Burkholderiaceae_C > Allorhodoferax. Next base: position 2,011 of record CAMATX010000034.1, on the reverse strand, counting down.
GTGCTGACATACGAACTCCAAAGTTAAAAACTTGTCAGCCGGCGGCGCAATGCGTCCTGCACGGGTGGCCTCGGGGAAAACAGGGGCAATTCTTTGGATTTCTACTTGTGCGAAATGCGCGCCGACCCGGCCCGGGGGCAAAGGCAGATTGTAGGTCTGACGCCTTGCGCCCGACCCAGCGTTTTCCCTGTAGGGCAGCGTGACCTACCCTTAGCGCAAAATAGACAATGCCACTGCAGCGCAAAGGGCGGGCAGGGCATCCAATGGAAACATCGAGCATGGCCCCACGCAGCGTATTTTTTGTCTCTGACGGCACCGGCATCACCGCCGAAACATTTGGCAAAGCCATCCTGGCCCAGTTTGAGGTGCGCACCCGACTCGTTCGTGTGCCCTTTGTCGACACCGTGGACAAAGCCCACCAAACGGTGCGCCAGATCAACCACGCCGGCCAGATCGACGGGCAGCGGCCGATTGTGTTCACCACCTTGGTCAATATGGAGGTACTGCAAGTCATCCGCGAGGGCTGTCAGGGCATGCTGCTCGATATGTTTAGCACCTTTGTGCACCCACTCGAGCGCGAGTTCGATACCAAGTCCAACCACCGTATCGGGCGCTTTAGCGACGCCAGCAAGAGCCGCGAGTACCACGACCGCATCGAGGCCATCAATTTTTCTTTGGCCCATGACGACGGCCAAAGCAACCGCGATTTAGAGCAGTCGGACGTGATTTTGGTAGGCGTGAGCCGCAGCGGCAAAACCCCCACCTCGCTCTACCTGGCCATGCAATACGGCATGAAAGCGTCCAATTACCCCTTGATTCCCGAAGATTTTGAACGCCGACAGCTGCCCGCAGCCCTGCTCGCACACAAACACAAGCTCTTTGGGCTGAGCATCCAGCCCGAGCGCCTGAGCGAGATTCGCAACGAGCGGCGCCCCGACTCCAAGTACGCATCGCTGCAAAACTGCCGCATGGAAGTCCACGAGGCCGAGAGCATGATGCGCCGCGCGGGCATTCGCTGGCTCTCGACGACGACCAAGTCGATCGAAGAGATTGCCACCACCATCTTGCAAGAGCTCCAGCCCGACCGGCTGGTCTACTGACCCCGCCGCCGTTTACAGACCAATGGCCGCCAGCCCGGCGCGCGCAATTTGCGCATCCTCGCTGGACTTGACGCCGCTCACGCCAATGGCGCCCAGGCACTGCCCGTCTTTCATGATGGGCAGGCCACCTTCGAGCATGCCGTCCAAGGTGGGGGCACTCAGAAATGCCGGGCGGGTGCTGTTGATCATGTCCTCGTACACCTTGCTTTCGCGCCGACCGATGGCCGAAGTGCGCGCTTTGGCCGGAGCGATAAAGGAGGAAACCGGTGCCGCGCCATCAAGGCGCGCGAACCAGAGCAAATGCCCGCCGTCATCGACGATGGCGATGCTTACGGCCCAGCCGTGCTTAAGGGCTTCGGCCTCGGCGGCGGCGCCCATGGCCTTGAGGTCGGAGAGTTCGAGGGTGATTTTGGACTTCATAGTGGCCGCTCCTGAGGATCAAAAACACCAGCATAACCGCTGCACGCAACCCGATTGCAGGCCGCGAAGGCGCGACAACCCTGCCAAAAATCGGGCTAATTCGGCGCAATAAGGCGCCCGGGGGCCTTGTAAATGCCTAAAATCCCCGCACCTCAGTCGAGGTACATACAGGAGATCGATCATGAACGAGCAACTTTCCGTCTTAGACAGCGACTATTCCTACGGCATCAGCGCCGAGGAACGCAACAAAGTCTTGCGCAACACCTATTGGCTACTGGCCTTGAGCCTGGTGCCCACCGTTCTTGGCGCTTGGGCCGGCGTGGCCCTGGGCTTGGGGCGTGTCTTTAGCGGCGGGCTGGGCGTGGTTTTGTTCCTGGCGGGTGCTTTTGGGTTTATTTACGCCATTGAGCGCACCAAAAACTCGGCCACCGGAGTTCCCGTGTTGCTTGCCTTTACCTTTTTCATGGGCATTACCATGTCCCGCCTGATTG
>CAMATX010000033.1 GCA_945861345.1 Comamonas sp. lk | reverse complement strand
TCAGCAACCTCGTCAAACAATCCACCCGAACTCGGGCCGCCCATCCAGTCACCGGCCAGCATCGGGTCCAGCGTGGGCAGTTCGCCCGAATCGGCCAGGGCTTTGTAGCCCAGCATGCCTTTGGGCAATAGCGTCTTGGAAAAGTTCTTCAGCTCCAGGCATTGGCCCGAAAACAAAGTGCTGAAGCGGTCAATCAGGTTGGAGAGCTCGCGCACATTGCCCGGCCAGGGGTAGGACTGCAACGCATAGGTGAAGTCCGGCGCAAAGGTAATCGGTTTCTCTCCCGGCGCTGCATGGTGTTTGGCGAAATACTGCAGCAAAAGCGGCACATCGCTGGCACGCTCGCGCAGCGGCGGTGTGTTCAGGGGCAGCACGTTCAGGCGGTAATACAAATCTTCCCGGAAGCGGCCGGCGGCAATTTCGGCCTCCAGGTCGCGGTGGGTGGCAGCGATGACGCGCACATCAATCGGAACCGGCTTGGTCGAGCCCACCGGATCGATCACCCGCTCTTGCAGCACGCGCAGGAGTTTGACCTGCAGCTCCAGCGGAAGATCACCAATTTCGTCCAGAAAAATCGATCCGTTGTGCGCCAACTCAAAACGGCCGACCCGGTCGGTCACCGCGCCGGTAAAAGCACCTTTGCGGTGGCCAAAGAGCTCGCTCTCAATCAGGTCTTTGGGGATGGCCGCGCAATTGATAGGGACAAAATTGCCCCCGGTACGGTGCGACAAGTCGTGTAGCGAACGCGCCACGATTTCTTTGCCGGTGCCGCTCTCGCCCGTGATGAGCACGGTGGAGCTGGAGACCGCGACCACCGGCAGCAGATCCCGGATGGCTCGGATGGCATCGCTTTCACCGACAAAATTGATCGAATTGCGTGACATGAAATCCTGGGTTGGGCACCTCAAGGCGAGGAGGAAAATCCGGCCTTGCGGGGGTGGACAAGAAAATCATACCAGCGAGTGTCAGTTTTCAGACAGTACATCTGTGTTTTTTTTACATTTTTATCAAATATTTCACAAATTACACGAATTACAGGCCAAAAACGCGCAATTTCTTTAAATCTCGATAACTGGTACGCAAACTGCATAATCGGCTGCTGGGATGCGTTATGGCGGACTTCCCTTGCACCGCTCTTCGCGCCCCGCCGCAAGCACATGTATGGACCGCGCCACTGAATTAGCCACCGATTTGCAACTCGCCGCACTGAACAACCTGGGGCAGATGTATGCCAACGGGCAAGGCGTGGCGCAAGACTTCCACGAGGCACTGGCCTGCTACCAGCAAGCGGCCGAGCGCGGCTTGCCGCAGGCGCAATCGAATTTGGCGGTGATGTATGCCCACGGGCAAGGCGTGGCGCAAGATTTTGTGCAAGCGCACCACTGGTACCAGGCCGCCGCCGAGCAAGGCCTGCCCTATGCCCAATCCAACCTGGCCGTGCTGTACGCCAACGGCCAAGGCACGGCGCGCGACTATGCGCAGGCCCTGCAGTGGTACGAAGCGGCCGCCGCGCAGGGCGACGTCGCCGCGCAGCGCGGCTTGGGCGTCATGTACGCCAACGGCCAAGGCGTCGAAAAAGACTATGCCAAAGCCATGGCCTGCTATGAAGGCGGCGCCCAGGCCGGCGACCCCAACGCCCAGTACGGGCTGGGCGTGATGTACGCCAACGGCCACGGCGTGGCGCAAAGTGCCAGCCTGGCCTGCCAGTGGTACCAGCGCGCTGCCGACCAGGGCCATGTGCATGCGCTTTTCAACCTGGGCTATCTGTATTCCAACGGCCAAGGCGTGGCCAAAGACATGGACAAAGCGCTCGATTGCTACGCCCGCGCCGCTGCGCTGGGCGATGCGGCCGCGCAATTTAATCTGGGCTTTATGTACAGCAGCGGCCAAGGCGTGGCCAAAGACATGGACAAGGCCCTGCAGTGGTACCGCGCAGCAGCGCAGCAAGGTGACGCGGCGGCGCAGTTCAACCTTGGCTTGCTCTACGCCAGCGGGCAGGACGTGGCGCAGGACGAGTCCGTCGCGCTGGCCTGGTACCAACTGGCCGCCGACCAGGGCGATGCGCAAGCGCAGTACAACCTAGGCGTCATGATCGCCAACGGCCAGGGGACGATGGCCAGTCGCACCGTGGCCATGCAATGGCTGCAACTGGCCGCCGACCAGGGCGACGCGCTGGCCTGGTTCAATATTGGCGCGCTGGCCCAAGAAGGCCTGGAGCAAGCCCCCGATTACACCCGCGCACTGCACGCCTACCGCCAAGCCGTGCGCATGGGCCAGGCCGATGCGCAAGCGGCCTTGGGCTGGCTCTATGCCAACGGCCTGGGTGTGCTGCAAGACTATGTGCGTGCGCACATGTGGTTTAACGTCGGTGCAGTGGGCGGTAATGCGCAAGCAGCGGCTGGGCGCGAGTCTGTCGCACAGCAAATGACGCCGGCGCAAATTGCGCAGGCCCAGGAATTGGCGCGCCAATGCCTGCAAAACCAATGCGAAGGCTTTGATTGAGGTTCCACCCGCGCCCACCTGCGCCAACGCGCAAACCTTGCCTCTCATCTGATGAACGCCGCCCCGCCTGATTTCGCCCCCGAGGCCCACTTCGCCAGCGCCTACGCAGCCCTTGAAGCGCTGCTTAAGAGCGGGCGTACCCGTGTGCATTGCGCTCTGGCCCAACCCTGCGCAAGGCCGCTGTTTAACTTGCTTTTGCAGGCGCGCCGGCAAGGTCTGGCGCTAACCGTGGTGCTGCCCGACAGCCCCGCCGCGCGCGACGACGGCAACGCCTGGGAGCGCCTGCAAGTACTGGGCGCTGCGGTGCACTGGGTCGGCCCACAAGCGCTTGTCTTGCATACCAGCGTGTGTGTGGTCGATGGCTTCAGCTTGGCCAGCGGCGCGCTGCCCGCCATCAACCCGGTCGCGCGCGAGGACTTTGCCGGCATCGTGCTCTACACCGACGCGGTGCTGGCCGCGCAGTGTGCAATCGCATTGGAGATGCATGGCTTCACTAGCGCGCCACGGACTGCGCCAGATGCGACGCTGCCCGTGGGCGAGGCCCTGGTCGTAAAGCCCGCAGCCAGCGCGGGGCTAGAGCCCTGGCAAGCCCAATTGTTGCAAGCCCAGACCCTGGCGCTACAAGCCGATATCGACGAGGTCGAGCGCCGCCTGCAGGACTTTGACCGCCAGCAAGACGCCAGCATTGGCCCGCTGATGCGCCAGTACCTGGACCTCAAGCGCCAGTACCTGGCCCAATTGCACGCCCAGTTTGGCAGCGAAGAACACCGCAGCCAGGCCCAGCAGGCGCACGACAGTTTTGAGCAATACACCCGCAGCCATCCTTTGGACGAGCCGCCACGCCACGAAAAGCGGCTGGACGAGGACGAGCAGCGCGCCCTCAAGCAGCTCTACCGCAAACTGGCCATGCAATGCCACCCCGACCGGGTGGGCGGCGCCGACAAAGCCGCCGCGCAGGCCTGGTTTCAGCGCCTACAAAAAAGCTACCAATTGAGCGATCTGGCTGGCCTGCAGCGCCTGCAAACCCAATGGGCGCTGAGCGCGACGCCCGCCACCAGCGCGGCCCCCGATGCAGCCGCCGATGCAAGCGCACCCACCGCCACGCCAGCGCAAGCGGCCGGGCCGCTGCTGGCCCAGCTGGACGCGCTGCACACCCAGCGCCTGCAACTACTGCGCAGCCCCACCTGGCGCACGCTGGCCAGCCAAAGCAACTGGGATCTGTGGTTCTCGCAGCAGGCGAGCTATTTGCAGGCGCAGGTCGAGCGCTACCAAGAAGCCTTGCAGGCCGCCACGGACAGCGCGCCATGAGCGGCGCTTTGGTACCCCAGTCGGCGCAGGCCTTAAGCGCCTTCGAGCGCGAGCGCCTGGACATGGTGGCCCACACCTTAGCCGGCTTGCACGAGCAGCAAGCGCTGCAGTTTTTTCGCGACTACCCGCAGCTGCTGCAAGCCTGCCTGCAAAACCACTACCCGCTCACCGCCAGCTTGCTGGCCACCCCCGGCGTCACCTGGGACTGGCGCGCCCTGAGCGCCAGCCGGGCCTTGCAATGGGACGCCGATCTGATCGCCCAGTTTGCGGCGCAGTGGGACTGGGACATCCTGAGCAAAAACCCCGCCTTGCCCTGGAGCCGCGCCCTGATCGAGGCGCATGCCGAGCAATGGAACTGGCAGGCCCTGAGCAGCAACCCGGCCCTGCCCTGGAGCCAGGCCTTGCTGGAGCAACACGTTTACCGCTGGCACTGGGCGCAGCTGAGCCGCAATGCCGACCTGCCCTGGTCCGCCGACTTTGTGCATGCCAACGCCCACCGCTGGGACTGGGCCGCCCTCAGCTGGAACCCCGCCCTGCCCTGGAGCGAGGCGCTGATTACCCAGTACGCCGAGCGCTGGGACTGGACCGGCCTGAGCGCCAACCCCGGCCTGCCCGCCACCGCCGCCCTGGTCGCGCGCTTTGCGCCCTTTTGGCACTGGGGCTGGCTGAGCAAAAACCCCGCTTTGCCCTGGAACGCCGAGCTGCTGAACACCTACGCGGCGCAATGGGACTGGCAGGCGCTGAGCGCCCAGCCCCGCCTGCCCTGGGACGCCGACCTGATCGCCGCCCAGGCCGCACGCTGGGACTGGCGCGCCCTGAGCGCCAACCCCCAGCTGCCCTGGTCCGCCAGCCTCTTGCAGACCTGGCACAGCCACTGGGACCTTGCCGCCCTCTACCGCAACCCAGCCCTGCCCTGGGCGGACTTGCTCGTCCCGCTGATCGAGGCCGCGCCCGGCCATTCGCCACCTTTGCCGCCCACTCCGCCCAATCCGCCCGCCGGCCTGGGCCCCTGGGATTGGGATGCCCTGAGCGAAAACCCCGCCCTGCCCTGGAGCGCGCAGCTGCTGCACACCTGGCAAGACTTGTGGGACTGGGACCGCCTGAGCTGGAACCTGGGCCTGCCATGGGACAGCGGGCTCTTGGACCGCTTTGCAGCGTTTTGGGATTGGAGCGGCCCTAGCAGCAGCGCCGATCTGCCCTGGAGCGCCGAGCTGGTGGCCGCGCATGCCGAACACTGGGACTGGGAACGCCTGAGCGCCAACCCATCGCTGCCCTGGAGCGCCGAACTCATCGCCCCCTACGCGGAGCGCTGGAACTGGGCCACCCTGAGCGCCCAGCGCAGCCTGCCCTGGGGCACCGGCTTTTACCGACAGTTTGGGGCGCACTGGTTTGCGCCCTTGGTGGCAGCGCAGCAAGGCCTGAACATCCACCACCTGGGCGCCGACGAAATCACGACACTGTTGCAGGAAAAACCAGCGCAAAAACCCGACTGAGCCGCCAAAGTGGCAGAAAACCACAGAATGCGGCAAATATTGACCGGCATAAATATTGCATGCGTTACTCGGATTAACACCCGCAAGCAGGGCCGTCGCCGGGATCCCCACAGGGATGGCACGCCCCTGCGCCCGCCCACCGCAACAGGAAACGCCGCCATGACCGATGTGAAGCACCAGCAAGCCCAGGCCCAGCATCTTGAGGCAGCGGCACATCCCGAGCGCGGCCCCTTCCCTGGGTTGCTGAGCCACAACAGCTTGCTGGTGGCCCGCCAGGCCCATGTGCCGCACGGCCAAAAACTCTATGCCGTCGAACACCAGGCGCACCCGGTGCAGCACCAGTCGCTGCCCATGAACCAGGACCACCAGGAATGAAAAACCTGCTGGCCGACGCCGACGCCGCTTACCGGCGCGGGGACTATGCCAACGCGCTGCGCATTTCGCGCCCGCTGGCCTCCCTGGAGTACGCGGCTGCGCAAAACAACCTGGGCTTTATGTACGCCAACGGCCAGGGCGTGGCCCAAGACTATGCCGAGGCGCTTAAGTGGTACCGCCTGGCCGCCGCCCAAGACTATGCCCCGGCCCAGTACAACCTGGGTTTTATGTATGCCAATGGCCAAGGGGTGGAGCAAGACGCCACCCAGGCCCTGCATTGGTACGAACTGGCCGCCGCACAAGGCCTGCCCGACGTGCAAACCAACCTGGCGTTTATGTACGCCAACGGCCAAGGCGTCGCCCGCGACCCGGCGCAAGCAGCCTACTGGTTTGAGCGCGCCGCCGTCCAAGGCCACGCAACCGCCCAATTCAACCTGGCCACCATGCTGCTCGAAGGCGAAGGCATGGCCAAAGACAGCGAAGCGGCCCGCAAATGGCTGGAATCGGCCGCTGTGCAAGGCCACTGCTATGCGCAGTTCCAGCTCGGCCTGATGCTGGCGCAGGGACGCGAACTGCCCGCCGACGCCGAGCTGGCCGCCAAGTGGTACCGCAAAGCCGCCGAACAAGGTGACGCCCCGGCCCAATACAACCTGGGCCTGATGTACGCGCACGGCCAAGGCGTAGCCGCCGACCACGCGCAAGCGCGCCAGTTTTTGGCCTTGGCTGCGGCCCAAGGCCACGCCGATGCGCACTACAACCTGGGCGTTTTGTGCGCCCAAGACCATTTGCACAGTGCCCACCTGCAAGCGGCCGGGCCGTCAGACGCCGACAGCGAAGACGCCTTGATCGACGCCCAAGAAGACATGCTCAGCCACTACCGCAGCGCCGCTGCGCTGGGGCATATCCAAGCGCAGTTCAACCTGGGCACCCTGAGCGCCAATGGCCTAGGCGTAGCCCAGGACTACGCAGAGGCCTTGCAGTGGTACCAAATGGCCGCCGACCGGGGCCTGGCGCAAGCCCAGTACCAACTGGGCGCGATGTACCAACTCGGCCAAGGCGTGGCACAAAACAGCACGCAAGCGCGCCAATGGCTGCACCTGGCCGCCGACCAAGGCCAAGCGCAAGCGCAATGCAATTTAGGCTGCATGTACGCCCGTGGCGAAGGCGTCAGCCAGGACTACACGCTGGCACGCCAGTGGTACCAATTGGCCGCCACCCAAGGCGATGTGCTGGCCCAATTCAATCTGGGCGTGCTCTGGGCCCAAGGCCAAGGTGGCCCCCAAGACCATGCCCGCGCTTACGACTATTTCGCGCAAGCCGCCCAATCGGGCCATGCGCTGGCGCACTACAACCAAGGCGTCGCCCTGGCCCAAGGCCACGGCGTGGCGCAAGACCTGGCCGGCGCCACTATGTGCTGGCAAAACGCCGCCGACCAAGGCCACAGCGATGCCCTGTTTAATCTAGCCTGCCTGGCTGCCCAAAGTGGCCATGACGCAGATCGCGTGCGCGCCCTCTACGAGGCCGCCGCCGACCTGGGCCACGCCGGCGCCATGCACAACCTCGGTGCGCTGTACGCCACGGGCGATGGGGTGCCGGCGGACACCGTGCGCGCCCTGGCCTATTACCGCGATGCCGCGCGCCACGGCGATGTCGCAGCGCAATACGCCGCCGCCCTGTTGCTGGAAGATGGCCAAGGCGTGGGGCACGATGCCGTCGCCGCCAAAGCCTACCTGGAATTGGCCGCCGCCCAGGGCCACGCCGCTGCCCAAGAGCGCCTCAATTTGCTGCAGGCTGCCGACGCGCAAACGCCCATCGATTACGCCCAACTGCTGGACAACTACCTGCGCGCAGCGCAAGCAGGCCAGGCGCTGGCCGACTTCAACGTCGGCCTGATATTGGCCAATGGCTGGGCCGGCGCACCGGACCTAAGCCAAGCCGCGCACCACTACCAGCGCGCCGCGCAGGCCGGGGTGGCGCAGGCGCAAAACAATGCCGCCGTGCTGCAACTCACGCAAGCGGGCACATTGGCGCCTGATGAACACGCTCAAGCACTTGCGAGCCTGCAGGCCGCAGCGGCGCAGCAACTACCGCAGGCTTTGTTTAACCTGTCCCAATTCACATCGCGCAGCGAAACGTCGGCCCTGGAGTGCTTGCGCCAAGCGGCCCAAGCCGGACTGGCCAAAGCGCAGTTCAACCTGGGCTGGCAAATCGCATTTGGCCTGCAGGCCGATCTGGCCTCAGGCAAAGCTTGGCTGGAGCAAGCCGCAGCCCAAGACGACCCGGACGCGCTGTACACCCTGGCCCGCATGCACTTGCTCGGTCAAGACCAAGCCGCTGATGCGACTGCAGCCCTGAATTTGTATGAAAAAGCCGCCGTGCTGGGCGACGTAGGCGCCCAGTTCAACCTGGGCTTTATGTACGCCAACGCCCAAGGCACCGCCCAAGACTATGCCCAGGCACTGCACTGGTACCGTTGCGCGGCGCACCAAGCGCCAGTGGCTCTGCCCCCGCCACTGGCCCTAGCCAGCACCAGCGCCAGCGAGCTGCCCGAGCCTGCGCTGCCCGCCCCGGATGCACCCGCGCAGCCACAAGCCACTTTAGACCCCTTGAGGCGCGCCGCATGAGACGCGAAAACCCGTATTTATCCCCGGCTGCGCGGCTGCCAAACGCTCAAGCTTTGGGCGCTGCTGCCGATGCTTCACCAAAGAACCAATAGAAGGAATGACCATGCACACCTTGCGACGAATCACTATTGCACTGGCGGCCGCTTGCCTTAGCGCCTGCCAAGTAGCACCGCTCAACCAGCTGATCAGCGACGTTTTTTCCAGCGACCCGGCACCCAGCGTAAAAGCCGATGCGGGCGCCGACAAAGCCGCCGCTGAGCGCACGCCGATGGCCAAAGCGACCAGCGACTTGCTGGTGCCCAGCCTGCCGCTGGTAGAGCGCCGCGAGAGCCTCTCGGCCACCGGCTACGCCGTCATCAGCGTACAAAACCACCGTACGCCTGCGCAGCAACGCCTGCTGGCCATCCGCGCCGCCAAACTCGATGCGTACCGCTCGCTGGCCGAACAGGTCTACGGACTGCGCCTGGACGCCACCACCACGGTGGCTGACATGGTGGTGCAAAACGACACTTTCCGCAGCAAAGTGGAAGGCGTGATTTATGGCGCGACCTTGGTCAGCATCACCCCCTCGGGCGATGACACTTACGAGACCACTTTGTCTTTAGACAAAAATACCGTGCAAGATTTACGCATGCTGTACCTGACACAGCTGGCGTCCAGATCGCGATAAAACTTTTTTTAAGAGGCGTCTTGCAACACCCATGAAGCTCCTGCGTACGCTTTTGACCGGCGCCCTGCTGTGCAGCGGCGCCGCCGCTGTTTGGGCGCAAGCCACTTTAAGCCCGGAAGACAAGCTGGCCGCCATCCGCCGCAGCCTGATCGAAGCCGCGCTCGAAGGCCCGACCAAGGTGACCGCCACGCAGTGGATCGATGCCAATGGAGCGCTGCGCGAGAGCAGCAGCTTTAAAAACGGCATGGAGCTGCGCGGCGTCAAAGTGCTTGGCTACAGCAGCGACGCGGGGGGCGAGCCCAGCGCCAAACTGCAATGGCAATCGGCCACTGCGGCCAAAGATGGCGGCGCGCCCAACAGCTGCAAAACACCAGCGGCCTCGCGCCTGTCGCACCTGATCGGTTGGCAGTGGAACACCGCCAACCGCTTTGGCGCCGACGATCTGGCCTTGCTCAATGACCTGCGCGACAAGTGGCAAACCCAATGGGACGCCTTTAGTGCGCTAACGCCCCTGTGGCGCATGGTTCCCTACAAACGCGCTGCCAATGTCGAGGCCTACGAGCAGGCCTTGCTGGGCTCGCCGGTGGATGAATTGCCCTGGCACCTGGAACTGAGCATCGTGCCCCGGCCGCTGAGCGATCCCAACACCACCGACGCGCTGTTTGGCGCTGCACCCTCGCGTGACTACCCGGCCAAAGAACCCCCGCCAGTGCCCGAGGGCGCCCGCCCACAGCGCAGCATCATCCGCGCGCCCTGGGCAGCGCCCCTGCCCCCTGATGTGGAGGTGGAACTGCGCCTGACACTGACCGCGCGCAAACCCGGCAAAGCGCTGCTGCAACTGTCAGCGCCTTTGTATTTGCAGGCCCAAACCAATAGCTGGGGCCCGCTGCAACTCAATGAAGAATCGCGTGTCCGCGTGCTCCAACAAGCCGAGCACTGGGCACTTGACATCTACAAAGCGCTGGCCTGCGTCCCGGTGCTGGCAGAAGTCACCCAAACCACGGCCAATGCGGTGCGCATCAACGCGGGCAGTTTGGCCGGCGTCAAAGTGGGTGACGATTGGCTGCTGGCCGATCCGGCCAAAGTTCCCCAGCGCATGCTTGAGCCGGGCGTCAACGGTCAAACCGTGGTGGCCAAGGTTCAGTACGTCAACGCCCACTACGCCCAACTCAAAGTGGTCGCCGGCCCGGCGCAAAACATCCAGCGCCACTGGGCCGCCTGGTTCGCCGAGGACGCGCGCTAGGCCCCCAGGGCCGTGCTAAGCTTTATCTATGAACGCCACCACGCTGTCCCTGGAGTGCCCCCCCGGCTACCGCTTGTCGCGCGGTCTGGCAGCGCTGATAGCCACGCTGTGTCTGCTTATGTCCGCCCCTAGCGGGGCCGGCGAGACCGCCGCTGCGGGCGCGACCTACCAACCCAAACCGGGCGAGACGCTGGACCAGGTCATTGGCAAAACCATGGCCAACAGCCCCTTGAGCATGGCCTTGCTGCGCCAAGCATTTATCGATGAAAACCCCCAAGCCATCATCGCCGGCAAAGTGCCCAAGCTGCGCAAAGGCGCGGCTTTGCACATTCCCAACCATGACCTCTTGCTGCGCCGCGTCCTGGCCAGCGTGACACCCGTGCCGACCGCCAAAACCACCGAAGCCCCCGTGCGCGCCCTCCCTGCCAGCCCCGAAGAGCGCAAGCGCTGGGTCCAGTTCCCGTGATCCCGGTCACCGATGCGGCGGCCGGTGCCGTACGCATCCCCCCGGCCCTGCTGCAAGGCCCCACATCGCCAACTTTGGTCGAGGCCATTACGGCCCGCAATTTAGGTTTGCGCGACGGCCAGGTGGTGCAAGCCATGGTGCAAATGCGCGGCGATGAGATGGCGCTTTTGCTGCGCGGACGGCAGATCGGCATCGCCCGCGTTCCCGGCTGGGAAGTAGGCCAACGCATCAGTTTTCGCACCCAAACCAACCCGGACGGCAGCGTCAACTTGCTTCCGGTCAATGGCAAAGCCAGCGCTTACAGCAACCCGGGCCTGCCCGAACTGAGTGCCCACGCCGAGGCCGCGCCGACCAACAAGACCTCTTCGGCCCTGCCGGTGGTGGCGGTGCAAAACGCGCAAGCGGCCGAAGGCACGGGTCTGACCTGGACAGGCGAATACAGCATGTCCGGTACCTTTTCGCGCTTGGGCGCCCTGATGTACCGCACCCCCGGCATGCCTGATGTGCGGCAAATTCTCAACCAGGGCGGGCTCGATGGCTTGCTGGCCAAAGTGGCCAAGCAACCCGACGTGCAAGGCCAACTGCAAAACCAGCTGCAGGCCATGCGCCTGTCCATGGAGCGCGTCAGCCCCGAAGCCATCAACGCGGCCTTGCGCGCTGCGCTGGGCTCGGAGACCAGCTTGCCGCGCCTGCGCAATCCGCTGCCCAATGACCTCAAACCTTTGTTGCACCAATTGCTGGCGCTCATGGAAGACAAAACCGACGACGAAGCGGCCGGCGTGCAGCAAGTCAAACGCGCCCTGGGCGATTTGGATGCTGCGCAGGTGGCCGCTGTTCAAGCGCAGAACCAGGGCGAGCTGGCCATGTCGGTGGTGATTCCGTTTGTAGACCATGCGCCCGTCGAGCTCAATTTCGAGCGCAAGCGCACCGACGAGGACGGCGAGTCCAAGTACACCGTCAACATCCATTCCAACAGCCGCGACTATGGCCAACTTTGGCTGCAAGCGGACTTGGTCGGTGCAGAGCAGGTGAGCCTGTCCATGTGGGCGCTGCGCCCCGCCGTGGTCGATTTTGCGCGCGACGGCCAGGCCACGCTGCGCCAAACGCTGGGCGAGGCCGGCCTGGTGCTGCGCTCGTTCAAAGCGCATTTGGGCCCGCGCCCCGACCCCGAACCAGTCATCTTGCCCCAAGCCCTGCCGGGCGAAGTGGTGGACTTGCGGGTATGAGCGCGCGCAAAAAAGCCATTGCGCTGGAGTACGGGAAAAACCGTGCGCCGGTGGTCACCGCCAAAGGCGAGGAAGAGGCGGCCATCGCCATGATCGCCCAGGCGCGCGCCTACGGCATTTATGTCACCGAGGACCCCAAGCTGCTGGCGCTACTCAGCCGCTTGAAGGTGGACCAGGAAATTCCGCCCGAGCTGTTTACCGCTGTGTCCGTGATATTGGCCTGGGTCTACTGGCTGCGCGGCATGCGCCCGGGCGATGAAAAAGCCGATGTGCCCGCCAGCGGCGCAGCGCCAGATGCGGCCATGCCCGAAGGCGAGGAAGCCGCTACGGCCGAATTGGAATTGCTCGAAGACGCAACGGCCGACGCGGACAGCCCTCAGGCGTCGCTGTAACCGGTTTTGCGCGAAAAGCGCGAGATGTGGCCCAAACGGTCATAGACCTCGACCGAGCTGCTGGGGTCTTCCAGGCGCAGGCTTTGTAAAGTTCCCCGAATCGCTTCGAGCTTACGCTCCATCAGCATGGCGTTGCGCCGGTGCGCGTCGCGGCAACCGAGCATGGTTTCGCGAAAATCCTGCCATTCGGGCAGACTTTGGATTTGTTCGGCGGGGGGGGCTAGGCGGGTGAGCTCGGTGAGCAGCTCGGTTTTGACGGGCTGCAGTTGCTCGAATTTATCCAGGTCTTGCACGCGCAAGGCCTCAAACTCCATCTCCAGAATGTCGGAGAGTTGCTGGGCCAGCGCGCCGGCCTGGTCGGTGGACTCGGTCAAACGCGGTCCTTTGCGTGCACGGCGCTCTGATGCTCCATCAATTGGAGATCAGGTTCTCCAAAGCCACAAAACTCTCGGCAATACGGCGCGGATTGAGCGGGTATTGGCCGTTTTGGATGGCTTGCTTGATCGAATCGACCTTGGAGCGATCAAAGTCCGGCTCTTTTTTCAGGCGTTCAGATATTTTCTTGAAGCCTGCGATGTCCGCGCTGTGGTCCACCAGGGATGACTTGCTCAAGGCTACTGCGCTGTCCGTCGCGGGTGCGGTCACCACCCCGCCGGCAGCCCCGCCAGGCTTTAAGGCAGCCTTGTCCACGCCTTTGCGGGCGAGATTGTCCGTCGGCACAGGCCGGGGACGGTTGGATATCGGATCGGTCATAGTGGGCTCGCTTTATACATAGAAGTCTGATGTTGGGCTTCTCTCATGGATGAATCGGACGCTCAATGGGTAACTTGAGGGCTTTTTTCAGCTATTTTCAATTTTTTCGGCATTTATTTTCATAATCCCCTCGCAGCATTGGGTCCGGTGACCACCCCACTTAGTAATCGGCCCGAGTCGGGATTCTTTAAGCGAATTTGTTCACCCATTCTGCCATCTTGGAGTGCTTCGACCCGGGCGGTGATGGCAAAACCGCTGCTTTGCCCAATGGTCAGGACCACCGCCTGGCCTTGTTTGACCAAAACGGCACGGCGCACGTCGTGGCTGCGCAGCGGCATGCCTGCGGGGATCTCGCGCACCATTTCGCCGTTTTCCAGGTCTTTGGCAGCGCCGACCACCTGGGGATCCAGGCCAGCGGCGGGCATTTCGGTCTCTTGGAGCATGCCCGCGCTGAGCACTGTGCCTGCACGCAGCAACTGTTTGGCGACTACGACTTTTCGCATGGTGGGATTAACGTTTGCGTTTGCGCTTGCGCTGGCGTTGGCCACCGGGCTGCTGGCCGCTGGGGCGCTGGCGCTCGGTAGCGCGGCGCCGGCATTGCCGGGTTTGAGCGCCAGCCTGACATACATTTGCCAGTTCGGGTTGCCCAGGCAGCGCACCCGCACCGTCTCGCGTGAGGCAAAAGGCAGGTCCATGGCCAGGGCGCGGTCGCAGCTTTGGACCTGCACGCGGGCGTCGATGGGAACAAAACCGAACTGGTCGGGGGTCAATTGCTGGGTTTGCTGGACCCACTGCGCCACCTCGGCGAGTAATTTGTCTTGCAGCGTTGTGCCAGCGGGCGCCGGCGCAGCCGCCCACACCGTAGCCCAGCCCATGAGCCAAAGCGCCAGCAGGGATGCGACCCCGGCAAAACGCCGCTTCTGACGGCCTAAATGGCACAGCAATTGCATGGAACAGCCTATTGTGTTGAAAAAATGACACTTTGCATGATGAACTACCCCGAGCGCAAGAAAAGTGCCATTGCATGGGGATCCGTCGGCCGATTGTCCTTTTTAGTGCCCCAGGCCACAAGCCGGTAACCACCAGAGCCCTACTTATATGTTGCCCCACCCGCCATCGGTGTCTACACCCTCTGCTGCTGCCCAAGCCGCTGCGGCGATGGCACGCGTGGCGCCGGTCAGGCCCGCCGCCGGCAAAGGCTTTTCCCAAGCGCTGCAACGCGTGCAATCCGCCAGCACCTTGCAGGCCGGCGCGGGCGACACGCTCATTGGCATGGTGCGTGAATTTGCCCAGGCACGCGGGCAGACGCTGAGCCCAGCGCAAGAATTTCGCATGGCGCAAAAAGTAGCCAGCGCCAACCAAATTGCCGACCCCAACCGCATTTTCGTGGGCCAAAGAATCGATTTGGCGGTTTTGGAGGGCGACATGCCTGCCAACACCACCGCCTTTGTGCCTGCGGCCAACTTCATGCCGATGGCGCAGTCCTCCTTGCGCCTGCTGACCCCGGCGCAAATGGCCCTGAGCACGCAGGCAACCCTGGCACGCAGCCCCCTGGGCCAAACTTCGGCGTCTCCAGTGCCCGCACCTGGCAGCGCTGCCGCAGCCACAACGGCAACTTCGGCTGACGCGCCTGGCGCCCTTTCTGCCAGCGAGCACCCGGTGCTGGCGCAGACTTTGGAGCGGGCCGTAGCCAAGGGATTTATCCCCTCGGGTGAGAAAACCGCTGTTTACGACAAGATTTTGTCCATGGCCAACAACCACGGCTTTGCGCCCGATGACTTTGCCCGCATGACGCTCATGGAGAGCGACGGCATGAACCCGCGCGCCAGCAACCAGCGCTGCCACGGGATTATTCAGTTTTGCGATGGCCCGGCGCGTGGCGCCGCCTCGGCCGGTTTTGGGGCCAACCCCAGGGCCATCCTGGACCTGAGCGTGCATAAGCAGCTCAGTCTGGTGGACAAGTATTTTGATGACGTCGGTCTCAAGAGCAAGGGCCCGGCCGGGCTGGAGGACTTGTACCTCTCGGTCCTCAATCCGGCCTCGCGCAGCCAGTCGCGGGCAGACGCGCCGCTCAATATTCCTGGTCCGCAAGCCCGCAGCCTGCATGTGGACCGCAACAGCGCCGCGCCCATCACGCGCCAGTCGATTCGCCAGGGCTTGCTACAAAACGCCGCCGAGCGCCTGGGCAACCTGCTGCCGCCGTCCCTGCGCCAGCAGGCCCAGCGCGCGCAGCAGTACGTCCAAAACAATCTGCCCTGAGCCACGGTCTGCCGACAGCGGCAAGGCTTTGCCGCCGCCCGGCGCTGCCGCGCTGCCCACTTGCAAGCGCAAGTAGCTGCCAGCGAAGCGCACTCCTGTGCAGCGAGCGCAAAGAGCCTGTGCAAAGCGGCAAAAAGTGGATGGCATACAACTTGCATCTAATCCCCCAATGCCGCATGCCCGCACTTCACAGTGTCGGCAATCCGGCGGAAAACTTGAGTGCAACGGAGTCTTTGGTATGAACTTTATTGACAATGCCTTTAGCGCGAACGAGAAATCGCTTGCGGTGCGCGCCCAGCGCATGGAAGTGCTCGCGCGCAATATCGCCAACGCCGATACCCCGCAATTCAAAGCCCAGGACATTGACTTCAAGCAGGTCATGAAATTTGCGGCTGAGGGACCAGTGGTCACCACCAATAGCAAACACCTCGTCGAGGGGCCCGATCAAACCACCGATGGTTTGAAGTACCGCGTCCCCTTTAACGTTTCGTTTGACGGCAACACCGTGGAGTTACCGGTGGAACAGGCCAAGTACGGTCAGTACGCCGCCGAATACCAGACGACTTTGGCCATTTTGGAAAGCCGCATCAGCGGCATTCGCAAAGCATTGCGGGGAGACTAAGCATGGCACTGGACAATATTTTTGGCATCGCCGGTTCGGCGCTCAATGCGCAGACCGCGCGTATGAATGCCACCGCCTCCAACCTGGCCAATGCCGGGGCCGTGGCCGGCACCGAAGCGGGCGCATTTCGCGCCAAGCGCACGACTTTCAAGACCATCATGGAGCAGCAGCTGAACTCGCCCGAAATGAACAAGGGCGGCGTCAAAGTTGCCGGCATCACAGACGACCCCAAACCGGTGGCCCGCATGTCCGACCCCGGCAATCCGGCGGCGGACAAGGACGGCTATGTCTACCTCTCCAACGTCAATGAAATGACCGAGATGGTCGAGATGATGGCTGCAGCCCGCTCCTACCAAAACAACGTCGAAGTGGTCAATACCGCGCGCCAGCTCACGCTGCGCACGCTGGACATCATCAAGAGCTAATTAATCCACGAAGACCGCCATGGCCAACCTCAATTTACTGAACACCTCTGCTGCCACCGATGGCGCTTGGGCCTCTGCGGTCCCCAGCAGCATCCGCACGACATCCCAGGATGCGCAGGCCAAGATCACCGCCAACACCGGCCAAGGCGCCATGGGTCAAAAAGACTTTTTGACCCTGTTCACCACGCAGCTGAAAAACCAGGATCCGCTGGACCCGGTCAAGAACGAGGCCTTCGTGGCCCAGTTGGCGCAGTTCTCGCAACTGGAAGCGACAACCAATATGTCGCAATCGCTCTCTACCTTTGTGGACAGCATGTCCAGCAGCCAAATGATGAGCGGCGCCAATTTGATCGGCAAAAAAGTGTCGGTTCAGGACGGCCCGGCCCAACTGACGGCAGGCCAGCCGGTGCAAGGCATCGTCAGCCTGCCCAATGGGGCCGAGGGCATCACCATGAACGTCTACAACAGCAAAGGCATATTGGTCAACACCATCATGGCGGGCGCGCAAACCGCCGGCGATATGACCTGGGCCTGGGACGGCAAAGACGACGCGGGCAATGCATTGCCTGACGGCACCTACAGCTTTAAAGCCAGCGCAGTGAGCCAGGGAAAACAAATAGTGCCCGCCGTCAGCACCATGGCCACGGTCATTGGCGTAAGCCAGCAAGCCGACAAAACCGTGCTACTGCAAATTATGGGCGGCAAGACGATGAAGCTCGCCGACGCCAACAAGATTTACGGCTGATCACTAAAGCCACTTTTCAACGAACAACCTTAGTAAAAACCGGAGAAACCAACCATGTCTTTCTATACCTCGCTAACCGGACTGAACGCCGCGACCGCCATGTTGGGCGTTACCGCCAACAACATCTCCAACGTGGGTACCACAGGTTTCAAGCGCTCACGCGCTGACTTCGGTGACATTTTCGCGACCTCGCCACTGCAAAAATCATCCAGTACCGTCGGTCAGGGTGTGTCACTGAAGCAGGTCAGCCAGGAATTTAGCCAGGGAAATATTTCGTTCTCCTCCAATGCACTTGACTTGGCCATTACCGGTGACGGCTTCTTCCCGCTGCGCTCTGCAGACGGCTTGACAGATACCTACACCCGTAACGGCTCGTTCTCACTGAACGAGCAGTTCAACGTGGTGAACTCGGCAGGCCAACGTTTGATGGCAGCGACAGTGGACTCGACGGGTAGTGCGAACGTGAATGACCGGGTGGTGCTGACCATTCCGCAAAAAACATCTGGCGAAGCCAAGCAAACCTCTGAAGTGTCGCTAGGCCTGAACTTCCCCGCTGACGCTGCGGTGATTACCGATACCTTTAGCCGCACCAACCCGTCTACCTACAACAAGTCGACCGCGTTTACCGTGTACGACAACGGGGGTAACGGCTACCTGGCCACCATTTACTACGTAAAGACCCAGAACGCCAACCAGAACAGCCCATTTAACAAATGGCAAACCTATGTTTTCGTGGGCGAAGACCAGGTGTCTGCTGCCTTGGCGCAGTCGACTGACGTCAATGGCGAATTGCAGTATGTGAACCAGTACGGCCAGATCAAGCCCTACAAAGAAGTCAAAGACGAGTTGACCACTGCCAAAACGCAATTGATCTCTCTGGACGAATTGACCGACAAGCAAACCTCTGTTCCCGCCGGCATCACCGGTTTGGGCTCGACAGTCGACTTAAGCGGTGGAACGAACACTTTTGCCGGTCTGCAAACGTTGCCCACACCTATTAGTCTCAAAGACCTGTTCACCGTTAACGTAGACAACTCGACGTCGCCTGTCACCGTTGACTTAAGTTATCTGACCAATTCCAATACGGTATTGACAGGCGCAACACTGGCTGCGGAAGCGACCAAGTATTTGAATCGCAAGTTTGGTGATGAAACGACCTTTAACTTTACGACCACTACGGGCACCACGAACCCAGACACACAATTTACGCTGACGGATTCGCGCATCCAAAACGGTGCGCCCGTTAAGGTGCCGGTCTCACTATCTGGATTTACGGACACCAGCAATGTCAGCGTCGATGAATTGACGTCAATCATGCAAACGCAGATTGACAATTCCATCCTAGGTGGCCATGCCCGTCAACAACTGAGTTTTTCGGGTACAGCAACTGCACCGGCAAGCTTTCTAGGCGTGGCGATTGCATACCAACCCCCAACCCCCACAGGCGGATCTGTCCCCGCCGCTGTCGCTTCTGTAACGGGGGACACAGCAGCAATCACCGCCCAAAAAGTGGTGGCTATGTGGAATACCAGTGCGGGCAAGACCGCCTTGCTTGCGGCAACAGGTGCCCAGGGTTTAGAAAATATTGAGTTAGGTTCCGATGGCACCTCCGTGATCATGACATGGCACCAGTTTCCAAAACAGTCAACCACGATCACAACGACCGCGACCGGTCCATCAAGCTTCCTTGGCGTAGTCGTTAATGGTTCGGCCTCTGGCAACACACCGGCCCAGACCGCTGCGCTTATCGTTAAAAACAAAGCCGCTATCCTGGCTGAGTCAGCTGCAGTGGTCGGCAGCGCTGCCAACTTGGGCATTCGAGACATTCAGTTGGACCCGAGCAACCCTGCTAATTTGATTCTTGTCTATAACCAAGCCACCGCGACGCGGGCTCCCTTTACCCCAGCAGCTTCTGCTGGCGTCAGTTTCACTGCGACAACAGTTCTGAACGATATCAATGCAGGCCTAATAACGGGTACGAGTGCCGGCGTAACCCCTTCAGTCATTAACGCTACGACGAATAACGGTGTCACGGTAGGTCTGTCGACGCTGCTGAGCCCTGGGCTCGCTGAGTCTCCGATGACAGTGACCTATGACTACAACACCCAAAGCTTCAAGATACTGGATAGCACCAATGCTGGTGCAAACACGATCACACTCCAATCAGGAACTGGACAGTCGACCGACGCCAACAACACCATCCTCAACCTTACACCCATCCCGGTGACCTTGAACGGTGACGGCCTCTCGGGCCTGAAGATGCTGCCCAACAACAAGGCCTCGTTGCGCGCCATGACCGACCAGCGCTATGGCATCAAGGTGACGTATGACGCAGTTAGCAAATCGTTTGCTGTTTCGTCGGGTACCACAGGCGATAAATCGTCTATTGACATTACGGCTGTCTCCGCCTCAGGCACATCGCTCTTGGGTCTGCAGCCCAAGACAATCTCTACCTCGTCGGTGGCCACTCGCGGTATCACGTCCGAGCCCGCCATCGCCTACGGCAAACCACCTACGGTGAACGTCTCGAACAACTTCGCTGTGGACGCCACCAACAACTCATTTGTGGTGACCGTAGACGGTATCAAGAGTACCGTGGTGATTCCGCCAAGCCCGACCTACTCGCTGGAGTCCTTCATGCGGGAACTTCAAAAGGGTATCAACTCCATGGCCGCCAAGGGCGCGTCAGAAGATTCCCCATCGACGGTCAATGGTGTCAAAGTCACCTTTGACTACACCAACAATCGCTTTGTGTTCAAGACGGGTACTTCCGGCTCGGACTCGTTTATCAAAATCTCTGGTAGCAGCAACTGGGGCTTGGACCAGGTGGAAGCCGGTCGTGGTACGACATCGACCTGGATTAAGCCTTCGCAGCACAAAGATATCGTAGGCGGTGCGCTGCAGCCCAAGTACATCGACAAAGACGGCAATGAAACCACCAACGGTGACGGATTTGTCGGACTGCCGGCCTGGTCGCCTATCTACCTGGACAAAGGTGAGCTGACATTCAACACCTCCGGTAAGTTGTACTCCCCGCTCAAAGGCACACAGCTCGAGACGGTGTACCTCGCAGGTGGTAAGGGTGCTTTGACGATTAACGTGAACTACGCGGCTTCCACGCAGTACACCTCGCCTTTTGCGGTGCTGTCGCAGTCGCAGGACGGTGCGCCAGAAGGCTCGCTGGTGGGTGTGACCATCGGAAACGACGGTCTGGTGAGCGCCTCGTTCTCCAACGGTACGCAGAAGTCACTGGCCAAGATTCTTTTGACCAACTTCTCCAGCCCGTCCGGTTTGCGCCAGATTGGTGACTCGAGCTTCTTGGCTTCTGCCGCCTCGGGTAAACCTATATTGGGTACTGCCGGTAGCGCGGGCTTCGGAACGCTGCGTGCTGGTGCAACAGAACGTGCCAACGTGGACTTGACGCAGGAATTGGTGGACTTGATTACCGCGCAACGTAACTTCCAGGCCAACGCCAAAGCGATTGAGACCAGCTCGACGATGACGTCGGCCATTATTAATCTGCGCTCGTAATCGCTAGCGCCTTAGATCTGCACACAGGAGCCTGAACCATGGATCGTTTAGCCTTTAACGCGGTGGCTGCCATCAACGAGCAACGTGTTGCCCGTCAGATGTCGACCAACGAACTGGCCAATGTGTCCACGGTGGGCTTTAAGCGCAGCTTTGAGGCCTCGGTTCGGGCTATTCAGGTGGAAGGCCCGGGTTTGAAGACGCGTTTTCAGCCCCAGTCCTTCACCGAGGACTACATCAGCATGAAGCCCGGTACCGTCATGGTGACCGGCAACGACCTCGATGTCGCCCTGAGCGGCGCCTCCGTGATGGGCGTCAGCGCGACCGACGGCACGCTCAGCTTCACGCGGCGTGGCGATTTGCGCATCAACGCTAGCGGTGTGCTGGAAACTGGTACTGGCAACCTGGTACGCGCCCAAAGTGGTGGCGCCCTGACGATTCCCCCCGGTCTGAAAATCACCATCAAGCCCGACGGCGCGGTCTACGGCATCGACCCGGCGCAGGTGGGCGTGGTTCAGCCCACGCTGGTAGGCAATATTTTGCTGCGCGACAGCAGTAAAACACCGCTGCAGCGCCGCGAGGACGGTCTGTACGCTGTGGCCGGCGCCCCGCCCGGCACCGACATCATCAACGGCCCCGTGACGCCCCAACTCACCCCCGGCGCGGTCGAGGGCAGCAACGTAAATGCACTGGAAGTCATGATCAAGCTCATGGACCAAAGCCGCTCACTGGAGCAGCAGGTCAACATGATCAAGGAAAGCAAGTCCTGCGACGAGTCGGGCGCGACGATGATGAAGGCGACCTGACGGTTTTCTCTGGCCCAGACCTTGCTTTAGATCTTTTAGAACGAATTACTTACATTTTCCAAGGAGCGGACCATGGACGCATCAATGTGGGTGGCCAAAACAGGCCTTGACGCCCAGCAGACACGTATGAACGTGATCTCCAACAATCTGGCCAACGTCAACACCACCGGCTTTAAGCGCGACCGCGCGGTCTTTGAGGACTTGTTGTACCAAAACATCCGCCAAGCCGGCGGCCAGACCAGCGCGACCACCCAGGCCCCAACTGGCCTGATGCTAGGTACCGGCGTGCGCGTCGTGGCGACCGAAAAACTCAATGCCCAGGGCAATATGGTCAACAGCCAGAACCCTCTGGACGTCGCCATCTCGGGCGAAGGCCACTTCCAGGTCACCCAGCCCGACGGCACCACCGCTTACTCGCGTGACGGCAGCTTCAAAGTGTCCTCCACCGGGCAGTTAGTGACCTCCAGCGGCGCATCCATCGTACCGGCCATCACCATCCCCAATAACGCCTCGACCATCACTATTGGCCGCGACGGGACGATCTCCGTGGAACTCAACACCGGCGGCCAGCAGGTGCTCGGCCAGCTGCAAGTAGCCCGTTTCCTGAACCCGGCCGGTCTGATGGCGGTGGGCCAGAACCTGCTCAAAGAGACCCCCGCCAGCGGCGCGCCCCAGGTGCAAGCCCCCGGAACCAATGGCGCTGGCACCTTGATGCAGGGCACTTTGGAGGCCTCCAACGTCAATGTGGTCGAGGAAATGGTCAACATGATCGAGACCCAGCGCGCCTACGAGATCAACTCCAAGGCCATCTCGGCGGTCGACGGCATGCTCAAGTACATCAACCAGAACATGTAATCGGGTACCCCGACTCCCCAACCTACCTACAAACGGCCTCTGTTCTCAGAGGCCGTTTTGCTTGGGGCGTGGCGGGAAAGCGGCAATCGGCGTGGCACATATCTTGCAGAACAAGAAGCAATGCCGCCCATTGTCCGGAATCAGGACAGGCAAGCGGCCAGAAATGTGACCCGTCAACCCCCTATTTCGGAGACCCGCCATGCTATTTCCCACCTTCGCACGGCGCCTGGCTTTTTTACTGGCATTGGCCGCCCTGGGCGCCTGCAGCGTCATGCCGCCCGAGCCCCTGGCCCATTCCGAAGGCTTTAAGCCGGTCTACCCGATTACCGAGAGCCAGCCCAAGCAGGCCACCGGCGCGATTTTCAACAGCAACCGCAGCGAAGCCTTTTTCGGCGTCGGTCGCAGCTATGTGGTGGGCGACCTGGTCTCGGTGCTCTTGGCAGAGAGCACCAGCGCAGCACGCTCGCAAAACGGAAAACTGAGCAGAAAGAGCGGCGTCAGCTCGGGCACCAGCGGCACGGGCCTGGTCGGCAAGCTATTGGGTGACCTGGGCGGCGCAAGCGTGACGGGCAACACCACCCACGAGGGTACGGGCGAGGCCAACCAAGAGCAGTCGCTGACCGGCTCAGTCACCGTCGCGGTGGTGGAAATCATGCCCAACGGTAATTTGGTGCTGCGCGGCGAAAAGCAGCTAGCCCTGTCTGAAGGCAGCGAAGTGATCCAGGTCTCCGGCGTTGTGCGCCCCGAGGACATCGCCCCCAACAACACCGTGCTTTCGCGCCGCTTGGCCAATGCCCAAATCAGCTACCGCGGCCTGGGCGACCAAAACGCCGCCTCCCGCGCCGGCTGGGGTACCGCTGGCGTGATGAAGCTGTGGCCCTTTTAAGTCCTGAACTTTGCAGCGAAGCACAGACCCCATGAAAACCCTGTACCGCACCCTTTGGCTGTCCCTGCTGCTGTGGGCCCTGCCCTTTAGCGCAGCGCAGGCTGACCGCATCAAGGACCTGACCTCCATGGCCGCCATGCGCGGCAACCAGCTGATCGGCTACGGCCTGGTCGTGGGCCTGCAGGGCACGGGCGACAAAAAAGCCAGCTTCACCAGCCAGAGCGTCAAAACCCTGCTCAACCGCATGGGCCTGAACCAAGAGAACGACCTGGACAAGTTCACCAACGCCATCTCCAGCGGTGGCGACGAGCTCGCCAATGTGGCCGCCGTCATGATCACCGCCGACTTGCCTGGCATGGCCAAGCCCGGCCAGCGCATCGATATCAATGTGTCTGCCATCGGCGCGGCCACCAGCTTGCGCGGGGGCAACCTGCTCCTGACCAGCCTGCGCGGTGTGGACGGACAAATTTACGCCCTGGCCCAGGGCCCGCTGACCTCCACCGGCGTAGACGCTGGCGGCGCGGGCTCCAAGGTGTCGGTGGGCGTGACCACCTCGGCGCGCATCCCCAGCGGTGCGACCGTCGAGCGGGCCGTGCCCAACTCCTTTGACAAGTCGGACAACGTGCTTTTGAATCTGCGCGAGAGCGACTTCACGACCGCCAACAGCATTACCCAGGCGATTAACAACAAGTTTGGCAGCGACGTGGCCAATGCCCTGGACGGCGTGTCCATCGTGGTGCGTGCGCCCATGGACATCAGCCAGCGCGTGACCTTCATGAGCATGATCGAAAACATCGACGTGCAGCCGGGCGAGCCGCCCGCGCGTGTGGTGGTCAATGCCCGCACCGGCACGGTGGTGATTAGCCGCAATGTGCGCGTGACCGCCGCCGCCGTGACCCACGGCACGATCAGCGTCTCGGTGGCCATGACCAATGAAGTCTCCCAGCCCGGCCCCTTCTCGGGCGGCACCACCAAAGATGTGCAAAACGCCGAGATCAAGGTCAGCGAGCCCAACAAACCAATGTTCCTGTTCCAGCCCGGCGTGGACTTGCGCCAAATCGTAGACGCGGTCAACCAGGTGGGCGCAACGCCCTCGGCGCTGATTGCGATTTTGGAAGCCCTGAAAAGCTCGGGCAGCCTGCGCGCCGAATTGGTCATTATCTAAACACACCCCGCGCCATGGACTCGCTCTCAAACGCCCTCCCCCCCGCAGCCGCTGCGGCAGCGGCCAATACCAGCGGAACCTACCTGGACTTTGGCGCCCTCGGTCGCCTTAAGGGCCAGGCCAAGACGGACGCCAAGGCGGCCACGCGGGAGACAGCGCAGCAGTTTGAGGCCATGTTCTTGCAGATGATGATGAAGACCATGCGCGATGCCATCCCCAAAAGCGGGCTGAACGAATCGCAGGCCGAAGAGACCTTCCAAGGCATGTTTGACAAAGAAGTCTCGCTGGCCATGGCCAAGCGCAACACCCTGGGGCTGGCCGACATGCTGGTCAAAAACATGCCCGATGGCAACGCCAACGCACCCAGCACCTTGCAAATGTTGCAGGCGCGCCAAGGTAAAGGCATGCCTTTGCAGACGGCAGCGCAAGCCCCCATGCCACTGCAAACCGTGGCCCCGCCCCTTGCGCCGCTGCCCAAAGTCGGTGGCGCCATGCCCTTGAGTGCGCGCGAACTGCCCATTGCCACTGTCACCAGCGCAGCTTCGGCCGGTAGCTCCGATGGAGCCAAGCCATGAGTGATATCGCAGGCATTGCAGGCAACGCGGTCGCGGTCTACCAGCAGGCCCTGACCACGGTTTCCAACAATATTGCCAATGTCTCGACCGAAGGCTACTCACGCCAAGATGTGGCGCTGTCAGCGCTGCCGGTTACCAAAGCGGGCAGCGTATTTTTAGGCTCCGGCGTAGGCATGGACCGGGTTAAACGCCAGTATGACCAGTTTGTCGAATCCAACCTGCGCAACACCACCAGCGACTTGGCCGCACAAGGCCCGGTGGTTGATTACGCCAACCGCATTGTGGACGTCATGGGCAGCGAGTCCATGGGACTCAATACCGCCCTGGATGCATTTTTCTCATCTGCGCGCAATTTGTCCGCCGATCCATCGTCTACCGTATTGCGCAGCAGCTTTGTGCGGGACGCGGGCGCTGTCTCCGATCGTTTTGGTCAACTGTCGACGCAATTGGACTTGGTACAAGACCAAACCCAGCAGGAACTTGACAGTGCCATAGGCCAAATCAATATGCTGTCCGCACAGATCGCCAGGGTCAACGCGCAGCTGAGCAACAAAAAATCCGAGGACACGCAGCCGCCCGACTTGCTCGACCAGCGAGACCTTTTACTCAAAAAATTGGCAGACTTTATGCGTGTGAACACACGCTTCGAAGTCAACGGACAGGTCACGGTCAGTGCGGGCCCCACGATTACGCAAGACGTGCTGGTCGCCAACCAAAGGTCATTCACCATCGGCGCCAACTACAACGCTGCATCCCCCGAAAAGGTAGCGCTGGTGCTCGATCCTTACGGAAGTCCCCAGCCCCTAAGTGGCATCACCAGCGGCTCCATCGCCGGCTTGATGACGTTTCGCGAGCAAGTGCTTGGTAGCACCCGCAACGCACTGGACAACCTGGCCAGGGTGTTTGCGGGCGAAGTCAACAACGTGCATAAGCAGGGTATCGATGGCTACGGCAATACGGGTCGGGACATCATCCGGTTTGACGACAGCATCCCCACGGCGGCCGGCGGCATGCGCGTCGCGTTCAGCGACCCTATGCTGGTGGCTGCGGCCTCGCAATTTCGGGTCATTGAGGGTGCGAACAACCCCAGCGGCACAGACGCTACCCTGAGCTACACCGATCCATTCGACCCGCAAGCGCCCGGTGCCGCACCTTTGCCACCGCCGCCAGGGCCAGCGCAAATTCAAAACGTTTTTACCAACAACGGTAACCTCAGTGCCGCCAAGCCCATCATCGTCTCTGCCACGTTGCCTGTTACCGCCGTCGCGACCATCGCGCAAGGCATGGCCGATGTCAGCGTTTACTTGGACACCATGCAGCCAGGTCAGCACTTGCAGGTGATGACCAAAGACGGTCGCCAACTGATAGGTTCTGCCATCAACGATCTCAGTCTTAGAGAAAGCACGCTCACTACCGGCAACGGATTTGCGGAGGGCGCGACCTACAGCACGACCTACCTGAATCAATCGGGCGCCGCTGGGTATAAAGGCATGACGGTGTTTTTCGGTGCGCAAGCCAGCGCGCAGTCGCAGCCCATCTACAACCCCGACGGCACCTTATCGCCAAAGACCAAGGATTTTCCAGCCGTCTTGCAGGGCGATCGCATTGCACCTATGGCCCATGGCGTTGCTGCAGGCAGCTTTGCCCTCAACGGCGTGTCTTTAGGTACGCTCGCCGACCCAACGGCCGGTACAACCATCAAGCCCAGCGCACTTGCCGCATGGGTCAATGCCAAGTCCGCGCTAACCGGCGTGGTCGCAACTGCTTCAAATACGATAGTCGTGGATGCGGTTCAAGTGAAATTTGGACTCCCGCTGTACGTGAATGGGAGCGCCGTTGATACCCGCGCCGCCGTTACGCTAGCCGACCTTGCCGGAGCGATTAACGATGCGGCTGTAGGCGTCAGCGCACGTGTCAATTCCGAGGGGAAACTGGTCATCAGCAACAGCGGATCGAACCAAGGCGATGAAATTACCATCGCCGGCAATACGGTTATGGGCTCTAAAGCGCAAAACGCCTTGGGACTATCCACGGGCGTGTACCGCGGAACCATCAGTTTGTCGCGTCCAGTGACGGATGCGGCAGTGATTTCAACAGCGAACTTGGCATCCAGGTTTGGCAATCCCTTGTGCATCAACGGCGTCCAAATAGGCGACACGGTGAACGGTCAGACCACGATCGCAGGCGTATCCACCGGAAGCACGGCAGAGAAAAGTTTGGCGCTTGCCCTAGCGATCAATGCGCGCAGCAACCAAACAAATGTGCAGGCGCGCCTTAGCTTGGACCAAACACAGCTTATCTTGAGCAATGTTCCCGGTGCACAGGGTGCGACCATCACCGTCTCCAGAAGCCCTTTGCAACCCGATGTGACGCCAGGCACTTACATCGCCCAAGACGCAAACGCCCTGGGCGCAAATAATGGCGTCTTGCCCGGACCTGAAGTAGCCAACCTGACGGCCGTGCAACTGGGCTTTGGGACCGGCACACCTGTGGGCACCCCCGAAGACCTCCTGAATATGGGATTTCGCACAGGCGCCTATATCAAGGGCGCTGTCAAAGACGATTTGCTGGTTTTCGTGTCAGGTGCCGGAACGGCAATGGTTTCGGCCAGCTACGCCGGCAAACCCAGCGATGCCCGGCAATCTCTGCGCGCCAACCCGATGACGGTGACATTTACCGACGCCACCCACTACCAAATCGTCGACAACAACACGGGCACCATCGTTGCTGAGCGTGTACTCGACC
>CAMATX010000032.1 GCA_945861345.1 Comamonas sp. lk | reverse complement strand
ACGTGGATGCGTTGGTCTTCGGGTTGGGGGCCGACATGGCCGTCCTGGTTGCGCTTGGCGTCCAGGGCGGAGAGGAAATACAGGGTGTGGCTGGGCGACTGCAGATTGCGAATCGTGCCCCAAATGCCGGGCTGCGCCCAGGCGGGGTCAGCCTCTTCAAAAAACGGGGCCCAAGGGCCTTCTTCTTGCGTGTTTACGCGACGCGCTGCGCGCATGAACGTCGTGCGCAGGCCGGATTCTTCGATATTGAGCCGGTTGGCGATAGCGCCTTGCTTTTCGGCGGCAACCGCTTCTTTGAGGTCTTGGGCCAGCGCCGCATAGACGGGCTCGGGGGGGACTTGGTCACGCGGACCGTCCCAGGCGGCCAGCGCGCGCATGGTGCGCGGCAGGCCGTCGGGAACCAGGGGGTCGTACACGCTGTTGAGCAGCACGGTCCCCAGGGGGAGCAAAAAGCTCAGGGCGACAAAAATGAACAGCGGGGCAATCAGCGCATAGGCGCGCCAATGGCCGCGCCGCTCGGCTTTACGCAAGCGTTGCGTCAGGCTGGCGGCGCTGTCCATCGATGTTGTCACAGATTACTTGGCCAACCAGGCGGCGAACTTCTTGTTCAGGTCGTCTTGGTTTTCCATCCAGAAGCGCGAGTTCGTGGACATAGAGCGCCCTGGGTGACCCGCGTTAGGCAAGTAAGCCCGGTTGGGGTTGGAAGCTGGGATCAAGGCCAAAGACGAATTACGTGTAGGTGCGTAAGGAATGTACTTGGCTTGGTCAGCCAAAGGCTGGCTGCTGCTGGCAAAGCGGACAAAGTCTTGCGCCGCATCCAGGTTCTTGGTGCCTTTGATGATGGCGTACAGATCAGGAATTTGGATTTGACCATCCCACACCAAGGCGAAATCTTTTTTTTCTTTCACGTTGGCGTCGACAATACGGCCATGCCATGTGTGGGTCATCACCACTTCACCCGAAGCCAAAAGTTGCGGAGGCTGCGCACCGGCAGTCCACCAAACTATGCTGCTCTTGATGGTGTCCAATTTCTTGAACGCACGCTCCACGCCCGCCGGTGTCGCCAACACTTTGTAGACATCGCCAACAGCGACACCATCAGCCATCAACGCCCACTCGAGGGTCACGCTGGGGTCTTTTTTCAGACCACGCTTACCGGGGAATTTGGCTACGTTGAAAAAATCATCCAACACCTTGGGGCCATTGGCACCGTACTTGGCTTTGTCGTAAGCCACAACGTTGGAATAAACAATCACGCCGATGGCGCAAGGCAGGATCATGCCGGGGATAAAGTCTTTGGCAGCGGGTACGCCGTCAGCACCGGGCGGCAATTTAGCGGGGTCGATTTTTTCGAGCAAACCTTCTTCGCAGCCTTTGAGGGCTTCAGCGGCCTCTAGGTCGACTACGTCCCACTTCACGTTGCCCGACTTCACTTGTGCGCTGATTTCGCCCAAAGTGCCGCCCCAGTCCACCGAAGTGATCTTGGTGCCGGTCTTGGCAGTGTAGGGCTTGTGGTAGGCCTCCACCTGGCTGGTGGTGTACGCACCACCCCAGGACGCGACGGTGAGGGATTGCTGCGCTGCGCTGATGCCTGGCAGAACAGCAATCGCTGCAGCGCCAACAACTGCCAATGCACTTGAATTTATCCGTTTGAACATGCTGTTCTCCTGTGTTTTACAAAAAATGCCGCCCTTACTCACTATCGAGCACCCGGCAATCGACAGCATCCCACCCGATGTGGATGGTGTTGCCGCCGGCCAGTGCGAGATCGCGTCCATCGTTGGGAAGCGTAACGATGAAATCTTCCAGCCCGCATGCCTTCATGCGCAAACGGGCATATCTGCCTAAATAGGTGATGTCGACGACGGTGGCTGGCGCCACATTGCCATCGCCGGGGCTGTGGGGGTTGATGCGCACCCGCTCGGGGCGGATGGACACCAGCTTGTGCGCGCCCACGCTGGGCGTGCCCACCGCTTGCCCGCTAATCAAGGTGCCATCGGCCAGGGCGATCTGGCATCCGCTGCCCGAGACACTGTGTACCGTGCCGCTGAGCGTATTGTTCTCGCCAATGAACTGGGCCACAAAAGCGTTGGCCGGGCGCTCGTAGAGCTGGGTGGGCACATCAATTTGCTGGATTCGGCCGTTGTGGAACACCGCAATGCGGTCGGACATGGCCAGCGCCTCGGTCTGGTCGTGGGTGACATAGACGATGGTGATGCCCAAGTCGCTGTGCAGGCGCTTGATCTCGTACTGCAGTTGCTCGCGCAGTTGCTTGTCTAGCGCTGATAGCGGCTCGTCCATCAGCACCAATTTGGGCTCGAAGACCAAAGCGCGCGCCACCGCAACGCGCTGCTGCTGGCCGCCCGACATTTGCGCCGGCCGGCGCGACTCCAGGCCTTTGAGGCCCACTTTGTCCAGCGCCGCCATGACGCGGCTGTGTGCCGTCCCGCCCGTGATGCCACGCACGCTCAGGGGAAAGCCCACGTTTTCTGCCACCGTCATGTGTGGAAACAGTGCGTAGCTTTGGAACACCATGCCGATGTTGCGGTGCTCGGGTGCAATCCGGTTGATCGGCTTGCCGTCCAGGTAGATCTCGCCCGAGGTGGCGGTCTCAAAACCGGCCAGCATCATCAGCGTGGTGGTTTTGCCCGAGCCCGAGGGTCCGAGCAGCGTGAGGAACTCGCCTTGTGCAATGTCCAGCGTCAGATCGCGCACCACGAGTTGTTTGCCGTCATAGCTTTTTTCTACATGGTCGAATCGGACAAAGGGATGCTGCATAAAGGTGCGTATTCCAGAGGTTCAGGTCAAGCCCTTGAGATTAGCAAAGATTGGGCCTAGGCGGGAATCACATTGTGCTTAGGTCCATAGGGGAAACCCGTAATGTTCTGGTGTCCGTCGGCCGTGACGACCAAAATATCGTGCTCGCGGTAGCCGCCAGCGCCGGGCATGCCCTCGGGCAGCATGATCATGGGTTCGATGGAAACCACCATGCCGGGTTCGAGCACGGTGTCAATGTCTTCGCGGAATTCCAGACCGGCTTCGCGTCCGTAATAGTGCGAGAGCACACCAAAAGAGTGCCCGTAGCCGAAGGTGCGGTATTTCAATAAATCGTACTCTTCATAAATCTTATTCAGCGCATGGGCCACGTCGCAGCAGCGCACGCCGGGCTTGACCAGCTTTTGGCCTTCCTCGTGCACGCGCACATTCACCTCCCACAAGCGCAGCGATGCCGCATCCACATCGCCGAAAAACAAGGTGCGCTCCAGCGCGGTGTAGTAACCCGAAATCATGGAGAAACAGTTCAGGCTGAGGATGTCGCCATGCTGCACTTTGCGCGTAGTCACCGGGTTGTGCGCGCCGTCGGTGTTGATGCCGGATTGGAACCAGGTCCAGGTGTCCATCAATTCGGTGTGCGGATAGCGCTTGGCGATTTCGCGCACCATGGCCTGGGTGGATGCCAGCGCCACTTCATGCTCAGGCACGCCGGCATGCACCGCGGCCACCAGGGCTGCGCCGCCCACGTCACACACCTGCGCACCGATTTTGATGAACTCGATTTCCTCGGCCGACTTGACCATGCGCAGCTTCATCACATCGGCTGCCACATTGGTGAACTCAACGCCCGGCAAAGTGGCGCGGATTTTGTCCATACGCTCTAGGGGCAGGTGGTCGTATTCCAAGCCGACGCGGCCTTTGTTGGGTACTTCCTGCGCAATCGCGCGGAAGTAATTGCCCTGCTGCCAGTCGGTGTAAATCACCGCGCGGTCGCACACGCCTTTGCGCCAGGGCTGGCCGCCGTCGATATTGGCGGCGATGATGATGCTCTTGTCCTGCGTCACCACCAGACCGTAAAAACGCCCAAACGAGCAGTACAAAAAGTCGCTGTAGTAATTGATGTTGTGGTAGCTGGTAAACAGCACGCTGTCCACATTGTTGCGCGCCATCATGGCGCGCAGCTTGGCGATGCGGGTGGCGTACTCGGCATCCGAGAAGCTGTGGCGAACGCGCTCGCCATTGTCGATAGAAATCAGGTCAGGCATGCTCATGGTAAGACTCCAAGTGGTTCAGCGCGCTGAGTATGGAGGCATACGCCAGGGCGGGGCTTTTGAATTACGACAAAAATCTTTCGGTCGATGCCAAGCCTTGGCTGCGCTTTTCGCGGTCTTTTTGCGGCGACGCACCATAGCGGGGCGTGTAGCGCGCCGTCAGGTGCGAGGGCGACGCAAAACCGGTACGCAGCGCAATCTCGCGCACACTTTTGTCGCTGCGCTGCACCAAGATGCGGGCCTGCGCCAGGCGGATGTCCAGGTACAGGCGTTCGGCCGAGCGCTCGAACTGCTGCTTAAAGAGGCGCTGCAAGCTGCGCAGCGACACGCCGGCAAATTGCGCCAGCTCGGCAATCGTCAGGGGCTCGGCCACATTGGCCTCCATCAGGCGCAGCACCTCGATGGCCACGGCGTGCGTCACCCGGTACTGGTGGATGATGGAGACCGTTTGCACATCGGTAAGGCTGCGCCGCTCGGCGATCAACAAATTGGCCACCTCGTTGGCCAGCTGGCGGTTGCCCGGCGGCTGGGTGAGCAAATACGTCATCAAATCGAGCGGGGCGACGCCGCCGCTGCAGGTGTAGCGGTCGCGGTCGACCTCGAAAAAATGCTGTGTCACGATGACTTTGGGGAACTGCTCGGCCAGGGCCTCGTGGTCCTCCCAGTGGATGGTGCTGCGGTAGCCGTCGAGCAGGCCCGCTTGCGCCATCAGGTAGGCGCCGGTGTCGATCCCGGCCAGCGGCACGCCCTGGGCGGCCTGCTTTTTCAGCCACAGCGCCAGCGGCCGCAGGCCGCGCTTGGGTATCGGGTTGGGCCCGATGACAAACACCACATCGAGCACGGGCGCCTGGGCCAGGCTGTGCTGCGACATCACGGCGATGCCGTCGCTGGAGTGCACCAGGCCGCCCTCCACCGAGAGCAGAACCGACTGGTAGGCCGCCCGGTCCAGGACCTGGTTGGCCAAGCGCAACGGGTCGACGCAGGCGCTCAGCGCGATCAGCGAGAAATGGGGAACAACAACAAAGCCAAAGACCAGCGGTCGCATGGCGCGCGAACGATCAGGGCTGCGCCAGCGCTGCCTCGATGTCGGCCGCCAAGCTGGCTGGCGAGTCAGTGGGTGCGTAGCGCTTGCGCGGCTGCCCGTCAGGCCCGATCAGGAATTTGGTGAAGTTCCATTTGACCGACTCGGTGCCCAAAATGCCCGGCGCCGCCTTGGTCAGCCACTGAAATAGCGGGTGTGCCCCGGCGCCGTTGACCTCGACTTTGGACATCATCTGAAAGCTCACGCCGAAGTTTTTCTGGCAGAAGTTGGCGATCTCGCCGTCGCTGCCCGCGTCCTGGCCGCCAAACTGGTTGCAGGGAAAACCGATGACCACCAGGCCTTTGTCGCCATAGCGCTGGTGCAGATCCTGCAGGCCGGCAAACTGGGGCGTAAAGCCGCAGGCGCTGGCGGTGTTGACCACGAGCAGTGTCTTGCCTTTGAGGTCTTGCAGCTGCAAGGGCTGGCCATCGATGGTGGTGGCGTCAAAGTCAAAAGCGGTGGGCATGCGGTCTCCTTGTGGATGGGAAAAGTAGCCTGGTTGCGGCCAAGCGGCGCAAGGCTGGTGGCCGCGAAGGATAACGCAGTGCCTGCGTATTAGCCGTGCAAGTGGTCGTTGCGGGCGATTTCCAGGAGTCGCTGCACCTCGGGGCCGTGCTCTTGGCAGTTGCGCTGGTGCCAGCGGCGTATCAGGGCCATGCAGCCGGCCACGAGCAGGCCAAAGACGCTGATGGCGCCAAAGGCGGACACGCCCATGCTCGTGGACAGGCTGTAGAGCCCGCCCAGCAACAAAATACAGGCTTGCTCATTGAAGTTTTGCACTGCAATGGAGCGGCCCGCGCCCATCAGGTTGTGGCCCCGGTGTTGCAAAAGCGCATTCATGGGCACCACCAAAAAGCCGCCTAGGGCACCCAGCAAGATCAAAAAGGGCGCCGCTACCCAGACATTGCTGATGAAATTCATGAGCACCACCAGCAGGCCCATAGCAATACCGAGCGGCAGCACGCCGATCGCATGCTCCAAGCGCACCCGCATCGAGGCGACCACCGCGCCCAGTGCCGTGCCCAGCGCCACCACGCCCACCAGCGCCGACGCTTGCGTGACCGAGTAGCCCAGCGCCACGGCCGCCCAGGCCAGCACGATGTAGCGCAAATTGCCGCTCACGCCCCAAAACAAAGTGGTCGTGCCCAGCGAAATTTGGCCCAGCCGGTCGCGCCAGAGCTGCAAATTGCAATGCCAAAAGTCAGGCAAGAGTGTCCACAAATTGCGCGGCAAAGGCCGCATCTCCACGCCGGTATCGGGAATGCGGGTGTTAAACCAGGCCGCCAGCAGGTATAGAAACACCAGCCCACAAATGGCCGCCTGCGGCGCTGTGTCAATGCCTGTATCTATAAATGGGATGTCTAGTGCCAGCAAATGCGGCGCAATGTGCGGCCCGATGAGCTGGCCGCCCAGCAAGACGCCCAAAATGATGGAGGCAATCGTCAGCCCCTCGATCCAGCCGTTGGCGCTGACCAGCTGGGAGGCCGGTAGCAGCTCGGTCAGGATGCCGTACTTGGCCGGCGAATAAGCCGCCGCGCCCAGCCCGACCACCGCATAAGCCAGCAGCGGATGGCCGCCAAACAGCATCATGGCGCAGCCGGCGATCTTGATGCCATTGCTCACCAGCATGACCTTGCCCTTGGGGTAAGCATCGGCAAAGGCGCCCACAAAAGGCGCCAGCACCACATAGAAAAGCGCAAACATGGGCACCAACGCGGCTTGTTGCCACTCCGGCGCCTGGGCGCCGCGCAGCAGCTGAACCGCACCGACAAACAAGGCGTTGTCGGCCAGCGAGCTCAGAAACTGCGCCGCCATGATGGTGAAAAAACCGCGCTTCATGCCGTTGGGGTGGGGTAGGCCGCTTCGGGCAGCGGGGTCGTACGAAGGTCAAAAATCACAGTGCAAGGGTTATAGCACGCGCGCACGACGGCGGCGCCCGCCGTTAAAGTCGGGCTATGCCCCGCCCGATTTATGCCCTTGTCCATCCCCAGGCCTTGCGTCACAACCTGAACCGCTTGCGCCAGGCCGCGCCGGATGCGCGGGTGTGGGCCGTGGTCAAGGCCGATGCCTATGGCCACGGCATTGAGCGCGTATTTGGCGCGTTGGCCGGTGCCGACGGCTTTGCGCTCTTGGAGATCGCCGAGGCGCAGCGCCTGCGCGCGCTGGGGTGGCGCGGGCCGATTTTGCTGCTCGAAGGCGCCTTTGAACTGCGCGACTTAGAGGCTTGCTCGCGCCTGGACCTGTGGCACGTGGTGCATAACGAAGCCCAGATCGACATGCTGGCGGCGCACAAAACCCACGTGCCACAGCGTGTTTTCCTCAAAATCAACAGCGGCATGAACCGCCTGGGCTTTGCGCCCGCCCAAGCGCGCGCCGCCTGGACACGCCTGAACGCTTTGCCCCAGGTCGACGAAATCTCGCTCATGACCCACTTCAGCGACGCCGACGGCCCGCTGGGCATTGCCGACCAGGCCGCCCGCTTTGAGACCGCCACGGCCGACCTTCCTGGCGAGCGCTGCCTGAGCAACAGCGCAGCCATGCTGCGCCACCACCTGCACCAAGCGCAATCGGCCCAGCCCTTGCCCGCCAGCGACTGGGTGCGCGCCGGCATCGCCTTGTACGGCAGCGCGCCCGATTTCGGGCTCAACACCCCCGCGCACTGGGATTTGCGCCCCGCTATGAGCCTGCGCGCCCAGATCATTGCTGTTCAAGACCTACAGGCTGGCGACACCGTGGGCTATGGTTCGCGCTTTGTGGCCGCCGGGCCCATGCGCATCGGCATCGTGGCCTGCGGCTATGCCGACGGCTATATGCGCGCCAGCCCCAGCGGCACGCCGGTGCTGGTGGACGGTCAGCGCAGCGGCACCGTCGGTCGCGTCAGCATGGACATGCTGGCCGTGGACCTGTCAGCCCTGCCCCGCGCCGGCCTGGGCAGCGAGGTCACGCTCTGGGGCCAGGCCAGCAGCGGCGCGCTGCTGCCCATCGACGAGGTGGCCGCCGCCGGCCAGACCATTGCTTACGAGCTGATGTGCGCCTTGGCGCGCCGGGTGCCCGTTCAGGTGGACGAGGACGCGGGCGATTAAGCTGTTTTTATATACAGTAATATCGCCCCATGGCCAAAGACAAATCTGTATTTACCTGCACCGAGTGCGGCGGCACCAGCCCCAAGTGGCTGGGCAAATGCCCGGCCTGCGGCGCCTGGAACACTTTGATCGAATCCCTGGCCAGCGCCGAAAGCGGCACCAAAAACCGCTTCGCCGCCCTGGCCAGTACGGCCGAGGTGGCGGTTTTGGCTGATATCGAGGCCAGCGACGTCGATCGCACGCCCACCGGCCACGCCGAGCTCGACCGGGTGCTGGGCGGGGGCATCGTGGAGGGTGGGGTGGTGCTGATCGGCGGCGACCCGGGCATTGGCAAGTCCACCTTGCTCTTGCAGGCCCTCGATTCGCTGCAGCGCGCAGGCAAAAAGACGCTCTACGTTACCGGCGAGGAAAGCGGCGCCCAGGTGGCCCTGCGCTCGCGCCGGCTGGGGCTGGACGGCTCGCAGGTCAGCGTGCTGGCCGAGATCCAGCTGGAAAAAATTCTGGCCACGCTCACCGCACGCCAGCCCGATGTGGCGGTGATTGACTCCATACAGACCGTGTATTCCGAGCAACTGAGCTCGGCGCCGGGCTCGGTGGCCCAGGTGCGCGAGTGCGCCGCCCACCTCACGCGCGCGGCCAAGGCCGCCGGCGTGTGCATCGTGCTGGTCGGCCATGTCACCAAGGAAGGCGCCCTGGCCGGACCGCGCGTCCTGGAGCACATGGTCGACACCGTGCTGTACTTCGAGGGCGATACCCACAGCCAGTTCCGGCTGGTGCGCGCCATCAAGAACCGTTTTGGTGCGGTCAATGAGATCGGCGTCTTTGCCATGACCGAAAAAGGCCTCAAAGGCGTGAGCAACCCCAGCGCCATCTTTCTGAGCCAGCACGCCGAGCCGGTGCCCGGCAGCTGCGTCATGGTCACTTTGGAGGGCACGCGTCCGCTGTTGGTGGAAATTCAGGCGCTGGTCGACAGCGGCGGCCCCAGCCCCCGGCGCCTGAGCGTGGGCCTGGACAAAGACCGCCTGGCCATGCTGCTGGCCGTGCTGCACCGCCACGCCGGGGTGGCCTGCATGGACCAGGATGTATTTATCAACGCCGTGGGCGGGGTGCGCATCGGCGAGCCGGCCGCCGACATGGCGGTGATGCTGGCCATTACCTCTTCTTTGCGTGGTAAGCCGTTGCCCAAAGGCTTTATTGCCTTTGGCGAAGTAGGGCTGGCCGGCGAGGTGCGCCCGGCCCCGCGCGGTCAGGAGCGCCTGCGCGAGGCGGCCAAACTGGGCTTTACGATGGCGATCGTGCCCAAAGCCAATGCGCCCAAAAAGCCGGTGCAGGGCATGACGGTGCATGCCGTGGAGCGGGTCGAAGAGGCGCTGCAGATCGTGCGCGCCTGGGCTTGAGAAATTTTCCGCCTAGCCCTCAACGGGCACTGACAGCGCCTTAAGCGCCCAGTCGGCTGCTTTGGTAGCGGGCGCTGGCCAGCCACTGCGGGTTGATCTCCACGCCCCAACCCGGCTCGGCGGGAATCTGCAGCGTGCCGTCCCGCACGGCGTAGGGCTCGCCCAAAAACAAATCTTGTTGCCAGGGGTAGTAATCGGCCCCTTCGATCGAAAACTCCAGGTATTTGCCTGCATTGGGAATCGCCCCGAGCAAATGCATGGTGCAAATCGTCACCAAAGACAGATTGGCGCTGTGCGGCGTGCAAGGTAGGCCGCGCGCTGCGGCCATGCGCGCCACCTCCAAGGTGCGGGACAGGCCGCCCATGTACATCACGTCAGGCTGCACGATATCGACCACCTGCTGGTCCATCATGCGCTGCCAGGTGGGCAAGTCCCAGTCCTGTTCGCCGCCGGTTACGTCCAGATCCAGCGCTTGTGTGACCAGGCGGGTTTGCTCAAATTCCCAATAGGGGCAGGGCTCCTCAAAGTGGCTGATGCCCTCGTCTTGCAGCATCTGGCCCACGGCAATGGCGCGGGTCGGTGAAAAGCCACTGTTGGCATCGACCAGTTTGGCCACGCCCTCGCCCAAGGCACGGGCGACCACGGGGATGACTTCTTCGGTGCGCCCGGGCCACTCGTCCACATCGCGGCCGCATTCAGCGGCGACGCGCCACTTGAAGGCGTCAAAACCCTGTGTATCGCGCAGTCGCACCAGGCGCGCCGCCTCGTCCTGGGGCGTGATGTCCCGTTTCATGGACGAGGCGTAGGCGCGCAAGGCCTTGGGCCGCCCGCCCAGCAACTCCACAACGGGCTTGCGCTCGATTTTTCCGCGCAAGTCCCACATGGCAGTGTCCAGGCCGGCCATGGCGCGGCAGCGGTAGCTGCCAGGGTATTTGTGCTCTTTTTCCCAAATGCGGGCCAGCGCGCCGTCGATGTCCAGCGCGTCAAAGCCCAAAGCCCAGGGCGCGACCTGGCGGTGAAAAATCGTGGCGCTGATGTCCGCGTTATAGGTCGAGGTCTGTCCCCAACCGACGTGCCCGCTGTCGGTGCTGAGCTTGACGAAGCAGACAAATTCGTTGGAAAAGGTCTCGAGCTGGACGATCTTCATGGCTTTGCGCGCTCCTACAAGGTTTCGGTATGTCCGTCGACGGCCAGCTCCTGGCCCGAAATGCGCGCCCCTGCCGGCGAGGTGATGAACAGCGCCAGTTGGGCAATGTCCTCGGGCGCGATAAAGCACTTGAGCGAGGCCGCCTGCGTCATGTCTTTGCGTACCGCCTCCTCAGAGCGGCCGGTGCTGCACGCCTCTGCGGCGATCACCCGGTCCATGCGCTCGCCGCTGACCGAGCCGGGGCAAATGCAGTTCACCCGCACGCCGTGCGGGCCCAGCTCTTGCGCCAAGGTGCGCGTCAGGCCGCGGATGGCCCATTTGGCGGCCGCATACGGCGCGCGGCGCGGAAAGCCAAACAGGCCCGCCGTGGACGACATATTGATGATGGAGCCGCTGCCCTGCGCGCGCAGGATGGGCGCGGCCAGGCGGGCGCATAGAAAGGCCGAATCCAGATTGACGGCCATGCATGTGCGCCAGTCGGCCAGGCTGATGTCCTGCACCGAAGCCGTTGGCCCGGCAATGCCAGCGTTGGATACCAAAATGTCCAGGCCTTGCAGATGCGCCGTAGCCGCCGCAAACAGTGCGCTGACGTGGTCTTCGTCGCTGACATCGCAGACCTGACCGGCCAGCGCAGGGCGGCTGGCCAGCGTGGCGGCCAGGGTGGCAGCGTTGCTGTCGCAAATAAAAACCTGGGCACCCGCGGCCACGAAGGCGTCGGCCATCGCCAGGCCAATGCCGGAGGCAGCGGCAGTGATCAGAACGCGTTGCTGGTGGTGGGTCATGGTTGTTTGGGCAAAAAGAGGATACAAAGCGCACTGTAGCGCGCCCGCCCGTGCCGATTGCGACGCTGCGCCGTGCTGCGAGAATCCGGGCATGAATTTTTACTCGATACGAACCCTCGCCATCCGCCTGGGCCTGGTCGCTCTGATGGTGCTGGCTTACCGCTGGTACGACTGGCCGGGGGTGCTAGGCGCCCTGGGCGGGGTGGTGATGTGGATATTGGTCGAGTTCACTCGCATGGTGCGCGTGCTGCAGCGCGCCGCTGCCCGGCCAGTGGGCTATGTCGACAGTGCCGTCATGTTCAACGCAGGCTTGCGTCTGGGCATGCCACTCACGCTGGTGCTTTCCAAGAGCCGCGCGCTCGGGCAGACCGTTAGCGAAGCGGGTCAGCAACCCGAAATTTTCGTTTGGACCGACTCCGGGCAGGTGCAGGTGCGTTGTGTTTTCCAAGACGGCAAACTTAGCTCTTGGGCGCTGGAGCGTCCTCCAGAGGATGGGCAGGCCGACGCCCCGTAAAATCGGCCCCTCAACCCCACCGCTTTCCACTGATAAAAGGATTTCTCGCCATGACCGCAATGCCCCCCTCCATGTCCGACCGTGACGGAAAAATCTGGATGGACGGTCAGATGGTCGATTGGCGCGAGGCCAAGATCCACGTCCTGAGCCACACCTTGCATTACGGCTGCGGCGCCTTCGAGGGTGTACGCGCTTACAACACCGTCAACGGTACCGCCATCTTCCGCCTGGAAGAACACACCGAGCGCCTGTTCAACAGCGCCAAGATTTTGCGAATGAACATTCCTTTTTCCAAAGTAGAAGTGATGCAAGCGCAAAAAGACGTGGTGCGTGAAAACAAGCTCGAGAGCTGCTACCTGCGCCCCCTGACCTGGATTGGCGACAAAAAACTGGGCGTCTCGCCCAAAGGCAACACCATCCACCTGATGGTGGCCGCCTGGCCCTGGGGTGCTTACCTGGGCGAAGAGGGCATGAAGCGCGGTATCCGCGTCAAAATTTCCAGCTACACGCGCCACCACGTCAATATCACCATGACGCAGGCCAAGGCGGTGAGCAACTACACCAATTCCATTCTGGCCAAGATGGAAGCCACTGACGACGGCTACGACGAAGCCATGCTGCTCGACGCCAACGGCTTTGTCAGCGAAGGCGCGGGCGAGAACCTGTTTGTGGTCAAAGACGGCGTTGTCTACACCCCCGACCTGTCGGCCGGCGCCCTCAATGGCATCACGCGCAACACCGTGATGCACATCTGCAAAGACCTGGGCCTAGAGCTAATCCAAAAACGCATCACCCGCGACGAGGTCTACATCAGCGACGAAGCATTCTTTACCGGCACCGCTGCCGAAGTTACGCCCATCCGCGAACTTGACCGTATCGCTTTGGGTAAAGACGATTACGTGGGTACACGCGGCCCCATCACCGAAAAAATCCAGAGCGCGTTTTTTGACATCGTCAACGGTCGCAACCCCAAGTACGGCCACTGGCTTTCCCGCGTCTAAGACGCTGCGCAACCGCAGGAACAGCCCATGTCCAAATCGCTTGTCACCCTCTTAGCCAAAGACCTCAATGCCCAAGGCGGCGTCTTTTGCCCCAGCCCGTTGGCTGACATGAAAACCTGGGACACCCATCCCAAGGTCTACTTGGATGTGGCCCGCGAGGGCCATGCCAAATGCCCGTATTGCGGCACCGTCTACCAACTCAAGGACGGCGAACATTTCGACGCCCACCACTGAAACCCTGCTCATCGCGCCCCAGTGGATAGGGGATGCGGTGATGACCGAGCCGCTCTTGCGCCAATTGCAGGCGCGCGGTCAGCGTGTCACGGTAGGGGCGCTGCCTTGGGTGGCGCCGGTATACCGGGCTATGGCGTCGGTGGCCGAGGTCTTGGAATTTCCTTTCGCGCACGGCGACCTGCAGTGGTCTGCCCGCCGCGCTTTGGCGCGCAGTTTGCGTGGCCGTTTCGACAGCGCGGTGGTGTGCCCCAATTCCTTCAAAAGCGCATTGCTGCCCTGGTGGGCCGGTATTCCCGAGCGCATCGGCTACCAGGGCGAGGCGCGTTACGGCCTGCTCACCAAGCGCCTGCCCAACCCCGACAAACACCAGCGCCCGCCGATGGCCGATTGGTATGCTGCCTTGGCTGGTGCACAAAGCGCACCGGTATCCCGGCCGCAAATGCAGGCAGACCCTGCCGAGGTGGCGCAGGCACTCGCTGCGTACCAGCTCAGTGCCCACTGTTTTTATGTGCTGGTGCCCGGCGCCGAATACGGCCCGGCCAAGCGCTGGCCAGAAGATCACTTTGGTGCGCTGGCCCTGGACTTAGCACGCAGCCGAGGCGCCACCGTGGTTTTGTTGGGCTCGCCCAAAGACGCGGCCACGTGCGCCGCTATCGCGCAACGGGTCAACGCAGATATGCCAGGCCAATGCCTGGATTTGGCCGGGCGTACCAGTTTGGACAGCGCCATCGCTTTGGTTGCCGCCAGCCGCGCCATGGTGAGCAATGACTCGGGCCTGATGCACGTGGCTGCCGCCCTGGATGTGCCGCAAGTGGCGGTGTTTGGATCGTCCAGCCCATTGCACACGCCGCCACTGAGCGCCTTGGCGCGGGTCTTGTGGCTCAAGAACGACCCGCAGTACCAGCCGCCGCTCGATTGCGCGCCGTGTTTTGCACGCACGTGCCCTTTGGGCCACACCCGCTGTTTGCGCGATATCAGCCCGGCCATGGTGCTGGCGCAATTACCTGACTAATCTGGCTTCTTGCAGTTCAGGCGAAAAAAAA
The DNA here is from genome assembly GCA_945861345.1 of Comamonas sp. lk. Classification (GTDB taxonomy): domain Bacteria; phylum Pseudomonadota; class Gammaproteobacteria; order Burkholderiales; family Burkholderiaceae_C; genus Allorhodoferax. Next base: position 13,922 of record CAMATX010000032.1, on the reverse strand, counting down.
GCCACCCCGTGGGGGTGGCTTATAAATGTCTCCGGGGAGACTTCGTTGGAACCGTTAAATTTTGGGTCTGCGGGGCTGTTGCCCTCCGGATGTCGTGACAGCGATGGGGTGAATTTGGGGGGCGTATGCCGCATCGCGGTATCCCCCATGCGGGTGAATTTGCGCAACTATTTGCGCTTGCGTAGCGTGTTTAGTGGCTGCTAATCGGCAGACGCAGGCTAAAGCAGGCGCCGCCATCGGTGCGGTTCTCGCAGCGCGCCGTGCCGCCGTGGCGCAGCGCGATGGACTTCACCAAGGCCAAACCCAGGCCGACGCCGCCGTCTTTTTCGGACGCGCCGGGCAGGCGATAAAAGGGCTCAAAAATGCGCTCTTGCAGCGATTGAGGCACACCCGGCCCCCGGTCTAGCACGTCGATGATGGCAAAGCCGTCTTGCGCGTGCAAACGCAGCTCGACGGCGTCGCCACCGTAGCGCCCTGCGTTTTCCAATAAATTGCGCAAGGCGCGGCGCAAGAGCTTACTCACGCCAGAAACCAGCAGTGCTGCTGGCGGGTCAACCAGTTGGGCTTGTGTGCGCGCGCATTCTTCGGCCGCCAGGCCCACAAGTTCCACTGGCTCGATGGTGCCTACATCGGCTTCCAAAGTTTCCAAGCGGCTGGCCAGAAGAATCTCATCAATGAGCTGATCTAGCTCTTGCAAATTACGCTCGATCGCGGGGCGGCGCTGCTGCACCGCATCGCCCTGGCCCATCAGCTCCAAGCCCATGCGAATGCGTGCCAGCGGCGAGCGCAATTCATGCGAGGCATTGGCCAGGAGTGACTTTTGCGAGGCCAGCAGCGCGTCGCGCGACTTCACCAGGTTTTCAATGCGCGCAGCCGCATGGTTAAAGCGCTGCGCTAAAAACCCCACTTCATCGTCGCCGTCAATCGCGACGCGGGTACTGAGCTCGCCTTCGCCCCAGCGTTCGACCCCACTTTGTAAAGTTTCTAGGCGTCGCGTCAGCCGGCGCACGATGGGGTAGGTGGCCAGCGCCACGGCCAGGGCTACCAGGCCCAAGGTCCAGAGGAAACCAAAAGGCATGTTCCATGGACTGCGCGGCGGGCGGGGCAAATGCAGGTGCACGATTTGCCCGTCTTGCAGTTGCACTTCAAACTCCGGCCCACGACCAAAGCGGCCTGGGCCTTCTGGTTCGCCATCGGGCGGTGGCGCAGGTCTGTGGGCCCAGTTGCCTGTTGCCCGGGGCTGCGTAGCGTCGCCCCTGCTGCGCTCTTCTTCGCCGGGCCCTTGGCGCTTAGGCCTGGCGCTGCTGCGGCCGATGATCTCACCTTGGCTGTTGCGAACCACCACTTCCCGCAACGGCGGCTCGGCATGCATGCGCCAGGCCATGCCGACCAACAACGTGAGCACCGCCACCGCCGCCACCACGGCCAACCAAATGCGGACATACAGGCGTTGGAAAACCATGGCAGCGCCTGAGGGGCAATTCAGTCTTGCTGGCGCGCAAAGACGTAGCCTACGCCGCGCACCGTGAGGATGCGCCGGGGGGCTTTAACGTCGGCTTCTATGGCCGCACGGATGCGGCCCATATGTACGTCAATCGAGCGGTCAAAGGCTTCGAGCTCGCGCCCGCGCACCGCCTCCATGATTTGGTCGCGTGTGAGCACCCGCCCTGCACGCTCGGCCATGGCTACCAGCAGGTCAAATTGGTAAGAGGTCAGATCGCAGGGTTGTCCAGCCACCACCACGGTGCGGCCATTGCGATCGATTTCCAGCGAACCAAAGCGCAGTATTTTCTGTGCCTCACTGGCATTGGCGCCTTCGCCGCCACGGCGCAACACCGCGCGTATGCGGGCTAGCAGCTCGCGCGGTTCAAAGGGTTTGGGCAGGTAGTCGTCGGCGCCGATTTCCAGGCCGATCACCCGGTCCATGGGGTCGCCCTTGGCGGTGAGCATCAGCACGGGCGTGCGCGCTTGGGGGCCGTCCAGGGCGCGGATGCGGCGGCACACTTCCAGGCCATCCATGTCGGGCAGCATCAGGTCCAAAATGACCAGGTCCACGCTTGCTTGCTTGGCAGGAGGCTGGCGCAAATAATCTAGCCCAGACGTGCCGCTGGGGCAGTGGCTGACCTTGAACGCGTTTTGTTCCAGGTACTCGACGACCATGCCGGCCAGGCGGGCGTCGTCTTCAATCATCAGCAGGTGTTGGCTCATGGGGCAAGTCTAGTCCTGCCTGCCCGCCCGACGGTACCCGGTTTTTGTGTAGCCGGTAAAGTTGGGTAAACACCAGCGCGGTTCAGGCGCCGCTTTTGGTGTGCACCGGATGCACGCGCCCGGCCAGCCACACCAGCAGCAGCACCGGCACGCCCAGCCAGGCGGTGGCATTGAAAAAATCGGCGTAGCCAAAAGCGTCCACATACTTGCCGGAAAAACCGGCGACAAACTTGGGCAGAAGCAGCATCATGGAGCTGAACATGGCGTACTGTGTGGCCGAATACTGCACGTTGGTCAGTGAGGCCATATAGGCCATAAACGCCGTGGTGGCCAGGCCGCCGGCCAGGTTGTCGGCCGAGACCACCCAGACCAGCGCCGTGACATCGTGCCCGCGGGTGCTCAGCCAGGCAAATAGCAGATTGCTAGCGGCGCTCAGAGCGGCGCCCAGCATCAAGACCCGCATCACCCCCATGCGCAGCGCCAGTGCGCCGCCGATCACAGCGCCCACCAGTGTCATCACCACGCCGTAGATTTTGCTGACGGCGGCCACCTCGTCTTTGCTAAAACCCATGTCCACGTAAAAAGGATTGGCCATGATGCCCATCACCACATCGCTGATGCGGTAAGTGGCGATCAGCGCCAGGATCAGCGCCGCCTGCCAGCGGTAGCGCCCAATAAAGTCGGCAAATGGCGCCACCAAGGCGCCGTGCAGCCACTGCGCCAGCCCTTTGCTGGGCGCCAGCGGCGCCGGTACGGGCTCCTGGGAGAAGAGCACCGTCAGCACGCCGGGCAACATCGAGCAGGCCATCACCAGGTAAGCGACTTGCCAGGGACCATGCTGGTAGGCCGGGGCCACGCCTACGACAGCGGTGGCGTCTTGCGCGCGCGCCGCAATCCACAGGGCACCGGCGCCGGCCCAAATCATCGCCAGGCGGTAGCCGGTTTGGTAAATGGCGGCCAAGGCCGCCTGGTGATCGGCATCGCCCGACTCGATGCGAAAGGCATCCAGCGCAATGTCCTGCGTGGCCGAGCCGATCGCCACTGCCACCGCGCACCAGACCACCGGTGCCAAAGCGACTTGCGGGTCGGTCAGGGCCATGCCCACCAAACCAGCCATGATCAAGCCCTGCGCTGCCAACAACCAACTGCGCCGGCGTCCCAGCCGGGCAGTCAGCCACGGAATGGGCAGGCGGTCGACCAGCGGCGACCAGGACCACTTAAAAGCATAGGCCAGCCCCACCCAGCTCAAAAAACCGATGGTGGTGCGGTCTATGCCGGCCTCGCGCAGCCAAAAACTGAGGGTCCCAAACACCAAGAGCAAAGGCAGCCCGGCCGAAAAACCCAGCGACAGCATGCGCAGCGAGGCCGGCTCGGTGTACATGCGCAGGGTTTGCAGCCATGATAGGGTTGTGGGCGTGGGTACAGGCGGTGGGGGCAAAGGCATGCGAGGAATAATACCCCCTGGTTTTGCAACACAGGGTGGCATATACATGCATGCAATAAGTGGTTGGCGCATGGCAAGGCGCATGGCCTTGGCCTTGGGCGCGCTGTCGCTGTGCGCACTTGCGTGCGCCCAGCCTCGCGAAGGCGTGCAGGTGGGCCAGCCCTCGGTGTTTGCCAACATGATCGCGCCCGCCCGCTTAGAGCGAGATGCCGCTTTGCAATACCAGCAAACCCTCGCCCAGGCCGAACAAAACCGCGCCTTAGGCCACGCCGACCATCCGCAGGTGCTGCGTTTGCGCGCTATTGCGCAGCGCATCATTCCCTTTGCCCAGGCCTGGAATCCGCGTGCCGAGCGCTGGAACTGGGAAGTGAACCTGATCGGCGCGCAACAAATCAACGCCTATTGCATGCCTGGCGGAAAAATTGTTTTTTTCACCGGCCTGTTAAACGGCTTGCGCCTGAACGATGACGAAGTTGCCATGGTCATGGGCCACGAGATCGCCCACGCCCTGCGCGAGCACGCCCGCGAGCGCATGGCCAAAAGCGCGGCCACCAACGGCTTGGCGCGCATCGGTGGCGCGCTCGCTTCGGTGTGGCTGGGCGTCGACCCGCACCTGACCGACGCGGTGGCCCGATCGGGCGCCCACTTGGCCACTCTGGAATTTAGCCGCGAGGATGAGTCCGAGGCCGATCTGGTGGGCATGGAGCTGGCAGCGCGCGCCGGTTTTGACCCGCGCGCTGGAGTTTCTTTGTGGAAAAAAATGTCTGCTGCCAACAAAGGCGCGCCGCCCCAGTGGCTCTCGACCCATCCGTCGGGCAAGACCCGCATTGCGGACATTGAGGCCAACTTGCCCAAGGTCATGCCGCTGTACCTGCGCGCCAAACGCTAGGCGCCGTCGCCCAAAGCTCAACCCATGCATTGGTGTATGGTGTAAAGTCGCCGACTCCTTTGCTGACAAGAAAGCCTGCCCTTTATGGAAGCCACTGTGGCCCTGCCGATTCATGGCGAAGTGCTGCGCACCCCCGAGGCGCGTTTTGCCAATCTGCCCGACTTTCCTTACCAGCCGCACTATGCCGAGGTCGGCGTGCTGCGCGTGGCCTATATCGACGAGGGCCCGCGCGACGCGCCTGTGGTGCTGCTCATGCATGGCGAGCCCGCCTGGTCGTTTTTGTACCGCAAGATGATTCCGGTTTTGCTGGCAGCGGGCCTGCGCGTGGTGGTGCCCGACCTGGTGGGTTTTGGCCGCTCGGACAAACCCGCCGCGCGCGAGGACTACTCCTATTTCAACCACGTGCAGTGGATGAAAGCCTGGGTACAAACGATCGATTTGCAGCACGCCACCTTTTTTGGGCAGGACTGGGGCTCCTTGGTAGGCTTGCGCGTGGTGGCCGAGATGCCTGACCGCTTTGACCGAGTCGTGCTGGCCAACGGTGCTTTGCCAACGGGCATGGACCCGGTGCCAGCGGCCTTCAAAATTTGGCGTGCTTTTGCCCGCTACAGCCCCTGGTTTCCGATTGGCACCATCGTGCGTACGGGCTGCCACAAAGGCCTAACACCGCAGGAAGTGGCGGCCTATGACGCGCCCTTTCCCAGTAGCAAATTCAAAGTGGGTGCGCGCATGTTTCCCGGCTTTGTGCCCACCACGCCCCAAGACCCCGAGCGCGAGCGTAACGAGGCCGCTTGGGAAGTTTTCAAGCAATGGAACAAGCCCTTCCTGACCCTCTTTAGTACCCGCGATCCCATTACCAAAAACGGTGAATACGCCTGGCAAAAGCGCGTCCCAGGCGCCCAGGGGCAGCCGCACACCAAAATCCGCGGCGCCGGGCACTTCTTGCAAGAAGACAAAGGCGAAGAAGTGGCCCAGCGCATGCTGGCCTTTATCCAATCGACCTGAGCCGGGGTAAAGGCGTCTAATGCGGCATGTCCGCATACGCCTCGCCCCCATTGCCGGCCTCGTCCAGCGAACCCGGTTATGACACCAAACAAGAGACGATAGCGCTGCTGGGCCTGCCCGACATCCAGATCCGCTCGCTCCTGGACAAGCAACAGTTTCACGACCCGCTGGAGGCTGCGCTGCGCCTGGGCATCTCCTCGGCGGCCTGGCCGCTGTTTGGCTTGCTCTGGCCCTCGGGGCGGCGACTGGCCGAGCGCCTGGGGCAGCGACCGGTCGCAACCGGTGAGCGCATATTGGAAATCGGCTGCGGCCTGGCTCTGTCCAGCCTGGTGGGGCACCGCCGTGGCGCTGACATGACCGCCAGCGACTGCCACCCGCTGGCCGCCGCCTTTTTGCGCGAGAACTTGCGCCTCAATGCCTTGCTGCCCATGAAGTACTGTCATGGCCAATGGGGCGGCCTCGCGCCGGCTGACGACTTGGGCAGCACACCCGGGCCGGACCGGCTGCTGCACGGCCGCTACGACCTGATCATCGGCAGCGACATCTTGTACGAACGCGACGAGGCCGGCACCCTGGCCGCCTTCATCGACGCCTACGCCGCACCCGCTTGCGAAGTCTGGGTGGTCGACCCCAACCGAGGCAACCGCGCCCACTTTCACCGCCACATGGCCGCGCAGGGCTTTGGCATGCACGAAGGCTTTTTAGACAGCTTGTGCACGCCGCTGGAGGCTGCTTATAAGGGGCGGATGTTGACGTATGTGCGAACCTAAGCCCTTGGAACGCAAATTGGGGTCGTTACCATTCGCGCAGAAATACCTAGGAGACTTCCCATGCCCAGCCCCCCATCCCGCCTTACCCTTTTTGCCGCGGCCGTAGTCCTGGCTGCCTGCAGTAAAACCCAGGGCGTAGGCGGCGAGAGCTCGGATGCCAGCGCCAGTACTCGGGCCGCGCAAGCGCCTTTTGTACAAGCCATTGCGCAGGCGGGAACGCAGGATTTTGAGGACGCCAAGCGCGGCTTGATCGCCCGGCCTAGCGGCAAAATATTGTCCGCCGACGGCAGCGTATTGCGCGATTTTGATGCGTATGGATTCCTGGACGCAGCCGCGCCCGACACCGTCAACCCCAGCCTGTGGCGCCATGCGCAGCTCAACGCCCATATTGGCCTGTTCAAGGTGATGGACGGCGTTTACCAGTTGCGCGGCTTTGATATCGCCAACATCACGCTGATCGAGGGCAAGAGCGGTTGGATCGTCGTCGATGCGCTCACGTCGCGCGAGTCAGCAACGGCGGCCATGGCGTTTGCCGAGCAGCATTTGGGCAAAAAGCCGATCAGCGGCCTGATCCTGACGCATGCGCATGCCGACCACTTTGGGGGCGCATTGGGTGTCATATCAGCGCAGGAGGCCAGTGCGCGCAAAGTGCCGATCGTGGCGCCGGCCGGCTTTATCGAAGAAGCCACCAGTGAAAACGTGCTGGTGGGCGCCGCCATGGGTCGGCGTTCGGTCTACCAATTTGGACGCGACTTGCCGCGCAACGCCAAAGGCAATGTAGATACCGGCCTGGGCAAAGACGTCGTCTATGGCAGCCTGGGCATCTTGCTACCCACCTGGCTGATTTACCAGGCCAATCAGCCCATGCAAATTGACGGCGTGGATTTTGTTTTCCATAACGTGCCCAACGCCGAGTGCCCGGCCGAACTGAGCTTTTCCATACCGTCTAAAAAGCTGTACGACGGCGCCGAAAACCTGTCGCAAACCATGCACAACCTGCTGCCGATTCGGGGCGCCAAAGTGCGCGATGCCTTGCGCTGGGCCACCTACATGGAGCAAGCCTTAGAGCAAACGCGCGAGGCCGAGGTCTACATCGCCTCGCACCATTGGCCGATTTGGGGCAATGCGCGCATCCAGGCCTTTATTACCAAACACCGCGACGTCTACAAATACACCCACGACCAAACCGTGCGCCTGATGAACGCTGGCCTCACGCCCAACGAAATCGCCGACCGCGTGCAGCTGCCCGCGTCGCTGGCCGAGTTCATGGCGGTGCGCGGCCACTATGGTGATTTACGCCACAACGTCAAAGCGGTGTACCAGTTTTACCTCGGCTTTTACGACGGCAACCCGGCCCACCTCAACCCGTTGGCCCCGGCCGATGCCGGTAAACGCTACCTGGACTTGCTGGGCGGCGCCGACAAAGTGGTGGCCGCTGCGCAGCAAGCGTTTGTCAAAGGTGATATGCGCTGGGCCGCCGAGCTACTCAACCATGTGGTGATGGCCGACGCCAGCAACCAAGCGGCCAAAGCGCTCTTGGCCAAAACCTATGAACAAATGGGCTACATGGCCGAGTCCGCTACCTGGCGTAACGCTTACCTGACTGGCGCCCAAGAGCTGCGCCAAGGCCCGCCGGCCAAAGGCGTCTCTAAGGCCGCCGCCATCGACTTGCTGCTGCAAACCCCGGTGGAGCGCTTTTTAGAGGCCATGGCCGCCAGCCTGGACGGGCCCGCTGCCGAGGGCAAAAACTACCGCATCAACTTGGTGCTCTCGGACCAGAAAGAAAGCTATGCCTTGTGGATCGACAACGCGGTGCTGCACTTCAAGCGCGGCCAGCATCCCCAGGCCGACGCCACCCTCACCTTGACCAAACCGCTGTTCGTGAAGATGATCGCCGGCACGGCGGGTGCCAAAGACACATTGCTGGGTGACGACCTCAAGGTGACGGGCAGCAAAGTCGACCTGGTGCGTTTTTTCGGGCTGATCGACAAAGCGCCAGGCAACTTTGGCATCGTGGCGCGCTAGTCGGCACATTGGGGGTGCGATGCCAGCACGTAAATAAAGGGCGCTGTATCGACCATCACGGTAGCCCCTCGGGGCATACCCGCCCAACATCAGCGCCGCAGGTTTATACGCCCCAGTCGTAGCCCATCGTGATCGGTGCGTGATCCGAAAACTTTTCGCCCTTGTAGATGCCTACTGAACGGGCTGCCTGGGCCAGCGCAGGCGTGGCCAGGTGGTAATCCAAACGCCAGCCCACGTTTTTCGCATAGGCTTGGCCCCGGTTGCTCCACCAGGTATAGGCCGCGTCGGTGGCCGTCGGCTCGAGTTGGCGATACACATCGACCAGGCCGCCTTCGCTCAAGAGCCGCGTCATCCAGGCGCGCTCTTCGGGCAGGAAGCCGGAATTTTTGCGGTTGCCTTTCCAGTTTTTCAAGTCGATTTCCTGGTGCGCAATATTGATGTCGCCGCACAGCACAAACTCGCGCGTGCGCTTGAGCTTTTGCAGGTGGGGGTACATGCCGTCCAAAAAGCGGTATTTGGCCTGCTGGCGCTCTTCACCCGAGGAGCCGCTGGGGAAATAGCAGCTGATGATCGAGAGCTTGCGCTTGGGGGTGTCAAAGCGCAGCTCCACATAGCGGCCCTCGGCATCAAATTCGGCAGAACCGTAGCCCACGCGCACATCGCTAGGTGCGTGGCGGGTGTAAATGCCTACGCCCGAATAGCCTTTTTTCTCGGCAAAGTGAAAGTGCCCGGCCATGCCGGCCAGCGACTCAAACTGCCCGGCCACGTCGGCTGCTTGGGCTTTGACTTCCTGTACGCACAAGCAGTCGGCTTGCACGCTGTGCAGCCAAGTTTCTAGGCCCTTGCTGGTGGCCGAGCGGATGCCGTTGAGGTTCAGGCTGGTCAAGGTAAACACGGGGGTCTCCAAATGGGAAAAGTCGGTCTTCAGTGTCCGGGTATGTCCTGGGCGACTGGGCGTGCAGGCATTGTGTCATGGTGATTTGCGCGCAACCTTGCACGCACCCACCTCAGCCCCGCGTACTTTGCAGCATGCCCCGGTAAATTTCCTCATCGCCGACCACGCCGACAAACCGGCCCGCTTCGCACAGCAGCACCGGTCGACCGGTGGCGTGGCGGATGTGGATGATATGTTCGAGCAACATGTCGGCCCCCACCATGGCAATGCTGCGTCCATCCAGACCGGCTTGCACGATGTCCAGTTGCGGGTGGTGGGCCAGCAAATGGCCGGGCAGGGCTTCGATGTCGGCTTGGATGGCCTGGCCGGCGCCATCCAGGTGCAGCCAGTGGTGTCCCGTCCAATCAAGTTTGACGCGCATGCCGTCCCGCGCCAGGGCGTGCAACGGCGTCATCAACGAGCGCCCGCGCAGCACTTTGATGGGGTTCATGTGCGCCACAAAATCGCGCACATAGGCGTTGGCCGGGTGCAGCACGATGTGTTCGGGCTCGCCCGATTGCACAATGCGTCCACCTTCCATGATGGTAATGCGGTTGCCCAGCTTGATGGCCTCGTCCAGATCATGGCTGACAAAGACGATGGTTTTTTTCAGCTGTTTTTGCAGCTGCAGCAGCTCTTGCTGCAAATGCTCGCGGATCAGCGGGTCCAGCGCTGAAAACGGCTCGTCCATCAGCAAGATATCGGCATCGGTGGCAAAGGCGCGCGCCAAGCCTACGCGCTGCTGCATGCCGCCCGAGAGCTCGTGGGCGTATTTGTTGCTCCAGGCCTGCAGGCCGACCAGTGCCAGCTTTTCGGCCACGATGGCCTCGCGCTGCGCCTTGGGCATGCCGCCGAGCTCCAGGCCCAGGCCCACGTTTTGCGCCACCGTGCGCCAGGGCAGCAAGGCAAACTGCTGGAACACCATGGCCACGCGCCGCGTACGCAGATGGCGCAAGGTCGGCGCGTCGCAGCGGCTCAGGTCAATATAGTCGCCCGCGCCAGGCCGGGTGTCGCGAATCAAGACGGCGCCCCGGTTGGCGCTGTTGAGCCCATTGAGGCAGCGCAAGAGCGTGGACTTGCCCGAGCCGGACAGCCCCATCAGCACCGAAATCTCGCCCTCGGCAATTTTTAGGCTGCAGTCGGCCGCGCCCAGCACGGCGCCAGTGGCGTCCAAAATCTCTTGGCGGGTTTTGCCGGCGTCCAGCAAGGCCAGGGCCTGGGCGCTTTGCTTGCCAAAGACCACGTCCACATGGCGAAACTCAGCCATGGGCGGGGCCGTCGTGGGGCTTTGCGTCTCAGTCATGGCTACGGGTTTTGCAGAGCCGGTCCAGCACGATGGCCACAATCACAATGGCCAGGCCGGCTTCAAAGCCGTCGGCGATATTGACCGAATTGAGCGCCCGTACCACGGGCTTGCCCAAACCGTCGGCGCCCACCAGCGCGGCGATCACCACCATGGACAGGCTGAGCATGATGCATTGCGTCACGCCGGCCATGATGCTGGGCAGCGCCGAGGGAATTTCCACCTTCCACAACAGCTGCCAGCGGCTGGCGCCAAAGGCCTGGCCGGCCTCGATCAGCGGGCGCGGCACCGATGCCACGCCCAGCGTGGTGAGCCGGATGGGCGCGGGCAGGGCAAAAATCACGGTAGAAATCAGGCCTGGCACCACGCCCAACCCAAAGAGGATGAGCGTGGGTATCAGGTACACAAAGGTGGGAATGGTTTGCATCAGGTCTAACAAAGGGCGCAGCGCCGCCTCCAGCCAAGGCCGATGCGCCGCCGCGATGCCGATGGGCACACCGATGAGCACGCAGGTGAGCGTGGCAAACAACACCAGCGACAGCGTCTCCATGGTCTCGGTCCAGTAGCCCATGTTGATGATGAGCAGCAGCGCCAGGCCAACAAATGCTGCCAGGCGCAGCGAGTGTTGCAGCGCGAAGGCGAGCAGTGCAAAAGCGCCCACCATCAGCAGCGGCGGCACAGCCAAAAGCGCGCCGGTAAAGCCCAGCACCAGCGCGCTCAGGCCGTCCGAGACGGCGTCAAACAGCCAGGGCGCGCTTTTCGTCAGGCGGTCCACCCCGCCGGCGATGTACTCGCCCAGCGGGAGCTTGTTGCCCGTGATCCAGTCCTGTGCGGCTTGCAAACTCGCCGCCATGGGCTTATTTGCTGATCATTGCTGGGGTCACGTCCTTGCCGTCAAAGGTCTTGACGCCGGCCAGCCAGTTGCCCCAGGTGGAGGCATTGGTCTTGAGCCAGGCTTGGGCAGCCGCTTCAGGCTTCATTTTCTTGTCCAGGATGGAGGACATGATTTCGTTCTCGGCTTCCAGGCTGAACTTGGTGTTTTTGAGCAGCTTGCCCACGTTGGCACATTCTGCGGCGTAGCCTTTGCGGGTATTGGTGTAGACCGTGGCGCCGCCAAAGTTGGGGCCAAAGAAGTCGTCACCACCGGCCAGGTAAGTCATTTTGATTTTGCTGTTCATGGGGTGGGGCGCCCAGCCCAAAAACACAATCCATTCTTTCTTGGGCACGGCGCGCACCACCTGCGAGACCATGCCTGCTTCGCTGGACTCGACGATCTTGAAGCCACCCAAACCAAAGGCATTTTTCTTGATCATGTCCAAAATCAGGCGGTTGCCGTCGTTGCCGGGCTCAATGCCGTAGATTTTCTTGCTGAACTTGTCGGCATTTTTGGCCAGGTCGGCGAAGGTTTTCACACCCGCTTCGGCCACATAGTCGGGCACGGCCAGCGTGTATTTGGCGCCTTCCAGGTTGGCGCCTAGGGTTTCTACGGAGCCGTCGGCGGTGTAGGGCTTGATGTCACCTTCCATTGAGGGCATCCAGTTGCCTAAAAAGACGTCAATTTTCTTGGCTTTGAGACTGCTGTAAGTCACCGGCACCGACAGTACCTGCGCCGTAGGCTTATAGCCGATGCCCTTGAGAATCTCCGACATCACCGCCGTGGTGGCGGTGATGTCGGTCCAGCCCACGTCGGCAAAGCGCACGGCCTGGCAGGACGCCGGTTCGGCCGCTTGCGCCTGCCCCAGCAGCGACAAAGAAGCGGCCGCCGCTGTGCTGGCCAGTGACAGGACGCGGGAAAAACGGAAGTTGTGTGACATACAGGTCTCCATAAAATTATTGGATTTGGTGTTCTCTCCTGCGCGCGAACCCGAAAAAGACGGCAAAAGCGCAAGAAATTTCATGGTACACCGACTGCGCAAGAAAAAGCCGAGGTGCGCTGAAATTTGCCACCGCCGCAACAGCATCTACCGCTCAATACAATCGGTTGGCCCCATTCAGGACACCGCATGACCCCCTCCAGTACAAGTTCAAGCCCTCATCCGCCCGGCCAAAGCAGTGCTTTGGCGCTGGACTTTGTGCAATTTGCCATCGAATCGGGCGTTTTGCGCTTTGGGCAATTCACAACCAAAGCCGGTCGCCTGAGCCCCTATTTTTTCAATGCCGGTTTGTTTGACGATGGCGCCAAGCTAGGGCGTTTGGCGCAGTTTTATGCGCAGGCCTTGCTGGCCAGTGGCGTGGAGTTCGACATGTTGTTCGGCCCGGCCTACAAAGGCATTCCTTTGGGCGCGGCAGTGGCCGTGGAGTTGGCGCGCTTGGGCCGCAATGTGCCTTTTGCCTACAACCGCAAAGAGACCAAAGACCATGGCGAGGGCGGCACGCTGGTGGGCGCGCCCTTGCAAGGACGGGTGCTGATCGTCGATGACGTCATGAGCGCAGGCACCGCTGCACGCGAATCGATTGCCCTGACCCAAGCGGCAGGCGCCACGCCGCACGCTGTAGCTATTGCGCTGGACCGCCAAGAAATGGCCACGGAAAAACAGGCTGATGGCAGCACCCACGATGTGCCCTATAGCGCGGTGCAATACGTGCGCCAAAACCTGGGTCTGCAAGTCTGCGCCATTGCCAACTTGGATGATTTGCTGGCCTTTTTGCAGGCCCAAGGCGGCGACGGCATGGGCGAGCACCGCCTGCGCGTGCAGGCCTACCGCGCGCGCTACGGCGTGGCCTGAAGGTTTGTAGGCTTTAATCTCCTAGGTGAGCACTATTTAAACCTGAGTCTTTCGTCATGCAACGCATGCCGCCAATTGCAAGTTCTTGCAACCATTTACCAGACTGGCCCAAGAGGCCGGATGCACCCCGGCGCAATTGGGTATCGCTTGGCTGTTGCACAAGGCGCCACACATAGTGCCCATCCCTGGCACCACCAGCGTCGAACATGCGCTAGAGAACGCCGCTGCGGCGGAGAAGGCATTGAGCGCCGAAACTCTGGCCGCTTGCGAAGCCTTGATCAACAGCCAGACCGTGCGGGGCAATCGCTATCCGGTGCAGGCGCGTAGCCAGGTGGATACGGAAGAGATTGCCCCGTAGCTCATGGGCGCAAGCCCTTGGAAAAGGCGCTGCCTATTTGACCGCTAAGCAATTGCAGCGCAGCTTGGCATATACTTTGGTATCTACCATCGTCTGCCCGGGAGGTCTGCTGTGTCCCAAGCCGCCAAACTATTTGCCAACGGGCGCAGCCAGGCCGTGCGCCTGCCCGCCGCGTTTCGATTTGATACGACCGAGGTCTTTATCCGCAAAGACCCGCTCACCGGTGACGTCATCCTTTCCAGGCGACCGCATGACTGGGA
>CAMATX010000031.1 GCA_945861345.1 Comamonas sp. lk | reverse complement strand
ACCGCCGAAGTCGTTCGTATCGAACACAACTTTGTCGTTGTCAACGCCGGTCTGAAATCAGAAGCCTATGTCCCCCTGTCTGAATTCAAAAGCGACAAAGGCGAACTCGAAGTCCAAGTGGGCGAATTTGTCTCCGTGGCCATCGTTGCCATGGAAAACGGTTACGGCGACACCATCGTCAGCCGCGACACCGCCAAGCGCCTGGCCTCTTGGATGAGCCTGGAAAAATCCCTGGAATCCGGCGAATTCGTTACCGGCACCACCAGCGGCAAAGTCAAAGGCGGCCTGACCGTCTTGGTCAATGGCATCCGCGCTTTCTTGCCCGGTTCGCTGGTCGATACCCGCCCCACCAAGGACTTGTCTCCCTACGAGAACAAGACCATGGAATTCAAGGTTATCAAGCTGGACCGCAAGCGCAACAACGTGGTGCTGAGCCGCCGCGCCGTGGTCGAAGCCTCCATGGGTGCCGAGCGCGCCAACCTGATGTCCACCCTCAAAGAGGGCTCGGTAGTGCAAGGCGTGGTCAAGAATATCACCGAGTACGGTGCTTTTGTGGACCTGGGCGGCATCGACGGCCTGTTGCACATCACCGACATGGCCTGGCGCCGCGTGCGTCACCCCTCCGAAGTGGTGACCGCTGGCCAGGAAATCACCGCCAAGATTTTGAAGTTCGACACTGAGAAAAACCGCGTGTCCCTGGGCCTCAAGCAAATGGGCGACGATCCTTGGATGGGCGTGAACCGCCGCTACCCCCAAGCCACCCGTATGTTCGGCAAGATCACCAATATCGCCGACTACGGCGCTTTTGTGGAACTCGAGCCCGGCATCGAAGGCTTGGTACACGTCTCCGAAATGGACTGGACCAACAAAAACATCGCGCCTTCCAAGCTCGTCTCCCTGGGTGACGAGGTCGAAGTCATGGTCCTGGAAATCGACGAAGACAAGCGCCGTATTTCTTTGGGCATGAAGCAATGCAAAGCCAATCCTTGGCAAGAGTTTGCGCAAAACACCAAACGCGGCGACCGCGTCAAAGGCCCGATCAAATCGATCACCGACTTTGGCGTCTTCGTGGGCTTGGCTGCCGGTATCGACGGCCTGGTGCATTTGTCGGATCTGTCCTGGAACGAAACCGGCGAAGCGGCTGTGCGCGAGTTCAAAAAAGGCCAGGAAGTCGAAGCCATTGTGCTGGCCGTGGACGTGGACCGCGAGCGCATCTCCTTGGGCATCAAACAGTTGGATTCCGACCCCTTCACCACCTTTGCCGCTGTCAATGACAAAGGCCAAGTGGTTACCGGCAAGGTCAAAACCGTCGATGCCAAGGGCGCTGAGATCGACCTGGGCGAAGACATCATCGGCTACCTGCGCGTCTCCGAGATCAGCCGCGATCGCGTCGAAGACGCCCGCAGCGTGCTCAAAGAAGGCGACGAAGTCACGGCCGTCGTGGTCAATGTGGATCGCAAGACCCGCAACATCCAGCTGTCCATCAAGGCCAAGGATGCAGCCGACCAGAGCGAAGCCATGGCCACCTTGAGCCAGAACGCCGCGCGTGAAAACGCCGGTACCACCAGCCTGGGCGCTTTGTTGCGTGCCAAGCTGGATAACAATTAAGCGTAACTCGCCAATTGTGTCAATCAGCCAGGGGCGGGCATGTGCCAGCCCCTGGACTTTTTCCCCCACCATTTGCCATGACCCGCTCAGAAATCGTAGAAGAATTAGCCAGCCGGTTCGGCCAGCTAACCCACCAGGACGCCGAGTTCGCGGTCAAAGCGATTTTGGACGCGATGAACGACGCTTTGGTGCAAGGCCAACGCATCGAGATCCGGGGGTTTGGCAGTTTTTCGGTCAACCACCATGCCCCGCGCATGGGTCGCAACCCACGCAATGGCGAGAGCGTGGCCATTCCGCAGCGCCGCGTGCCCCATTTCAAGCCCGGCAAAGCCTTGCGCGAAGCCGTCGACAGCGCCACACCCGAGCAGCCCGCCCCTGCGCCAGGCCGCTGATTCCCCCTTGGCCCGATAGAATCGGCGCCGACCAAGGAATCGCATGACATCTTTCTTTTCGCTGGTGAAATGGCTGTTCAAAGCAGCCCTCTTCTTCACCTTGTTCGCCTTTGCCCTGAACAACCAGGCCGATGTGACAGTGCGTTTCTTTTTTGGCTACCAATGGACTGCGCCCATGGTCATCGTGGTGCTCCTAAGCTTTTCGGCCGGTTTGCTGGTCGGCATTTTGGGTATGGTGCCGCGCTGGTGGCAGCAAAGACGCGCTGCCAAGGCCAAAGCGGCCAACACCCCCAGCCCCGCACCAAGCAACCCCAGCGACCACACCCTGCCCCATGGAATTTGACGCCAGCACCTTGTTGATGGGCCTGCCCATTGCCTTCGTCCTGGGCTGGCTGGCATCGCGCTTTGACCTGCGCCAATTGCGCCTGGAAAACCGCCAGGCGCCCAAAGCCTATTTCAAAGGCCTCAATTTCCTCCTCAATGAGCAACAAGACCAGGCCATCGACGCCTTTATCGAGGCGGTCCAAAACGATCCCGACACCTCAGAGCTGCACTTTGCGCTGGGCAATTTATTTCGCCGCCGGGGCGAGTACGAGCGCGCTGTGCGCGTGCATCAGCACCTTCTCTCGCGCGCCGACATCAGCGCCGACGATCGCCACCGCGCGCAGCATGGCTTGGCGCTAGACTACCTGAAGGCGGGCTTGCTCGACCGCGCAGAAATCGCCTTGCTAGCGCTGGAAGGCACACGCTTTGAAGCGCAAGCGCGCCTGGCCCTGTTGGCCAATTACGAACGCGCACGCGATTGGGCCGGCGCCGCCTTGGTTGCCCAAAAACTCGAAACAGCCGGGCAAGGCAGTTTTGCTGGTCGCCAAGCGCATTATTTGTGCGAGCAAGCGGCCAGCGCGCTGGCCGCCGGGCAGGCGGACGCCGCTCACGCCCTGCTGCAACAGGGCATCACCATTGCCCCCCACAGCGCCCGCGCCCGCTTGGACCTGGCGCGCATGCTCGCCGGCCAGGACCCCACCGCTGCCTTGGCGCAACTGCTGCAAGCAAGCAGCGCCACGCCGACCGCCATCCCCTTGTTTGCGCAGGAAATGGCAAGTTTGGCGCTACAGACCGGAGACACCGCCAAAACCCAAAGCATGTTGCAAAGCTCCTACGCCGATGCGCAATCTTTGGACGTGCTGGACGCCCTGGTGGCGCTGGATGCGCCCTCGGCCGCGCAGGACGCCCGCGCTTGGTATGTGCGCCACCTGGAAAAGCAGCCTTCGCTGGTCGCCGCAGCCCAGTGGATTGCCGGCGAAAAGCTAGAGCACGAGCAGTTTCACCCGCAGGTGCAACGCGCCTTGGACCATGCCGTCAAGCCGCTCAAGCGCTACCGCTGCGCCGCCTGCGGCTTTGAAGCGCAAAAACATTTTTGGCACTGCCCCGGCTGCCAAGCCTGGGACAGCTACCCTCCACGCCGTGTAGAAGAACTATGACCGCCTCCCCCGCGCCTCTGACCCCGCTGTCTGCCACCCGCCTGCGCGATTGCCGCGTTTTGGTGGTCGGCGACGTGATGCTTGACCGCTATTGGTACGGCGCCGTAGACCGCATCTCGCCCGAAGCGCCCGTGCCTGTGGTGCGCGTGGGCCGCGAAGAAGAGCGCGGCGGCGGCGCAGCCAATGTGGCCCTGAACGTGGCCGCCCTGGGCGCACAAGTGAGTTTGCTCACCGTGGTGGGCGAGGATGAGGCCAGCCACAAGCTCGAAGCCATCCTGGCCAAAACCGGCGTCAAAACCGTGTTCGGGCGTGACCCGGCGCTCAAAACCACAGTCAAGCTGCGCATCATCGGGCGCCAGCAGCAACTGCTGCGCCTCGATTTCGAAAATACCCCGCAAAACGAGGTGCTGGCCAGCCAGACCGCCCGTTTTGAAGAACTTCTGGGCCAGCACGACGCGGTGCTGTTTTCCGACTACGGCAAAGGCGGCTTAGCCCACGTCAGCGCCATGATTGCCAAAGCGCGCGCACAGTCCAAACCGGTGCTCATCGACCCCAAAGGCAGCGACTATTCACGCTACCAGGGCGCCACCGTCATCACCCCCAACCGCGCCGAGTTGCAAGAAGTGGTGGGCAAATGGCAAAGCGAAGAACAATTGCTCAGCAAAGCCCAAAGCCTGCGCCAGCAACTGGACCTGCAAGCCCTGCTGCTTACGCGCAGCGAGGAAGGCATGAGCTTGTTCCAGGCAGCTGGTACGCACCACGTCAGCGCCCAGGCGCGCGAGGTGTTTGACGTCACTGGTGCCGGAGACACTGTCATTGCCACCATGGCCGTGCTGCTGGGCGCTGGGCTGTCCCTGCAAGACGCGCTGCCCTGGGCCAACCGCGCTGGCGGCTTGGTGGTCGGCAAGTTTGGCACCGCCACCGTGTCTTTTGAGGAGTTGATTGCATGAGCCGTGTCGTCGTCACCGGGGCCGCCGGGTTTATCGGCAGCAACATCATCGCCGGCCTGAACGCGCGCGGCATCGAGGACATCGTTGCCGTGGACGACTTGCGCGACGGTGACAAATTCCGCAACCTGGCCACCGGGCGCATCGCCCACTATGTAGACGCCGCCGACTTCTATGGCGCCTACGCCCAAGGCGCTTTTGGCAAAGTTGAGGCCGTGTTTCATGAGGGCGCCTGCAGCGACACCATGGAGCGCGATGGCCAGTACATGATGCGCAACAACTACGCCACCACCCTGGCCCTGTTCGAAGCCGCGCAAGCGCAAGGCACACGCCTGCTTTATGCGTCCTCGGCAGCCACCTACGGCGGCTCGGACGAGTTCCGCGAAGAGCCCGCCTGCGAGGCGCCGCTCAATGTCTACGGCTACTCCAAGCTGCTGCTCGACCAGGTGCTGCGCCGCCGCTTGGGTGCGCGCTTTGAGCAGGCGGTAACGCAAGTGGCAGGCTTTCGGTATTTCAATGTCTATGGGCGCCACGAGCAGCACAAAGGCCGCATGGCCAGCGTGGCCTACCACCAGTTTCACCAATTTTCCGAGCAGGGCTGTGTCAAGCTTTTTGGACCCTACGGTGGCTACGAAGCCGGCGAGCAAATGCGCGACTTTGTCTTCATCGACGATGTGGTGGCTATCAACCTGTGGTTTTTTGACCATCCGGGCATAAGCGGCATCTTTAACCTGGGTTCGGGCCGGGCGCAGAGCTTTAATGAGGTGGCCTGCGCCGTGGTCAACACCTTGCGCGCCGCACGTGGCGAGGCGCCCTTGGCGCTGGCGTCCATTGTGGCGCAAGGCTTGTTGCAGTACATCGACTTCCCCGACGCCTTGCGCGGCAAGTACCAGTGCTTTACGCAGGCCGATCTGCAGGCCCTGCGCGCTGTGGGCTGCAACCATGCATTTGCCGATGTGCAAAGCGGTGTCTCGCAGTATGTTCAGTGGTTGCTACAAATCTCCTAAAGCCATGTCTGCGCCACTTTGCCTCGTGCGTCGCAGTTTTTTTGCGCTTTTGTTAGCGCTGCCTGCTTTTGTCGCTGCGGCCACCGAAATCAACCAAGCCAACGAGGCCGAACTTGACAGCGTCAAAGGCCTGGGGCCGAGCACCACGGCGCGCATCCTGGAGGTGCGTGCGCAAGCCCCGTTTAGCGACTGGGCCGACCTGATGCGCCGCGTCAAAGGCATCAAACCCAAGCAAGCGGCCAAGCTGTCTGAAGCGGGCCTGCGCGTAAATGGCCGGGCTTTTGAGACACCGCCATGAACAGCGTTATCGCCGTTTGTATTGGCGCTTGCGTAGGCGCGCTGGCGCGCTGGCAGTTGGGGCTGTGGCTCAACCCGGCCGTACTGCCCGGCACGGCCCTGCCGCTGGGCACTTTGGCAGCCAATTTGATAGGCGGCTATCTGGTGGGCGCGGCGGTGGCGCTCTTTCAGGCCATGCCCGAGTTGGATCCGATGTGGCGCTTGGCCCTGATCACCGGGTTTTTGGGCGCGCTCACCACCTTTTCCAGCTTTTCAGCCGAAGTGGTGGCCATGCTCGGCCAGGGGCGCTATGCGCTGGCGCTCGGCACGGGGGCGCTTCATTTACTGGGCTCGCTGCTACTGACCGTGGCCGGCATGCGCACGGTCACGTGGTGGCTGGGCACGCCCGCGGCCTAAAGGCTTTAGAGCGGCAACACCTGCGCCGGATCCGGCCGGGCCAGCCAAGCCTCAAACTCATCGGCCAGTTGCTGAGCGGCTGCTGTGGCGCCAGTCCAGGCCTTGCTGCGGCCTGCAAAATCGTTTCCATAGCTTGTGAAGTCGGTGCGGTCGGGCAACTTGCCATTGGGCAAACCGGCGACCCACTGCGCGCGCGGGGCCAGCACCACCATGGAGTCTAAAAAAGCACTGCTTCCGTGGCGCCATGTCAAGGCCTTGTCCAGCCAGCCGGGCACCACCGCCTGCTGGAAATGCGGGTACAGCACCAGGCCTTGGCCTGCCTTCCAGACGCCGTCATCGGCTGCTGCCGCGTAGTTCAGGTGCAGGTGGTAGTCGGTAATACCGCCGTCCCAGTATGCGCCCTCGGGAACACCCGTAATGTCGTGCACCGCTTCCAGCAAAAACGGGATGGAGCAGCTCGCTTGCAGGGCCTGCATAAAGTTGCTGGGGCCTAATGTGGCGCGCTGGGTGGGGAAATCGCTGGCATCAAAAGGCAGCGACGTATCCGACGAAGAAAAAACCATGCGCTCCAAAGACCAGCCCAACAGCCGACGGTGCAGCACATTGCCCGCAAACGCGCCCGCATAGCCTAGGGGCGTCAGCCAAGGATGTTCGCGCCGCAGCAAACCGCGTCCGCGCGAGGCCAGCACGTGCAGGCGGTAACGCGGGTGTTGCAAAATCTCGTTGATGCGTCCACCATAAAAAAGCTGTAAATTGGCCGCGAACTGCGCGCTGACCGCGCGGGCCGGCACCCGTTTTTGACCCGGCGCGATCTCATAGTGCTGCGCGATGTAGTCCCGCTCGAGCCTCTCTAAGGCCGGTACGGGCTGCTGCAAACAGGCCGTGGCCATGCGCCAGGCGCCGATAGATGCACCCACCAAATGCACGGGCTGGCTGCTTTGGCTGAGCCATTGGCCAAAGATAAAGCGGTCCAAAGGCCCCAAGATCAGCCCTTTGGGGCCGCCTGCGGCCGCAGGAATCACGCGCACCTGTTCGGGCTGCAAGCCCCGCTCCATCAGCTGCTTGCGGGCGCTCGGGCCGGCGTAAATTTGCAGCGCTTTCATCGGCTTATTTGCGCAGGCCTTGCAATTGCGATAAAGCCGCCGCCATGGCGCCTTGGGGCGCCGGATCGCGCGTTGCCGCACTGCGTACCGCCGCTCTTGACGCGGGCGTAGCGGCGCCTGTCCGTTCGCTCGTGGGCTTGGGCGCGCCCAAACGCATGGTCAGGCTGACACGCTTGCGCGCCATATCGACTTCGAGCACCTGCACTTTGACGATGTCGCCCGTCTTGACCACCTCGCGTGCATCGGACACAAACTTGTTGCTGAGCTGGCTGACATGCACCAATCCGTCCTGGTGCACGCCCAGGTCCACGAAGGCGCCAAACGCCGCCACATTGCTCACCGTGCCCTCGAGCACCATGCCCTCGCGCAGGTCTTTGATGTCTTGTACACCCTCAGTCAACCGGGCCACCTTGAAGTCGGGGCGCGGATCACGACCCGGTTTTTCCAGCTCTTTCAAGATGTCGCGCACCGTGATCACGCCCACGGCTTCATTGGCAAACAGCTCGGGGCGCAGGGTTTGCAGCATATCGGTGCGGCCCATCAGCGCGCTCACCGGTTGCTGGACGCTGGCCAAAATGCGCTCGACCACCGCATAGCTCTCGGGGTGGATGCCAGTATTGTCCAGCGGGTTGTCGCCGCTGCGGATACGCAAAAAGCCCGCGCATTGCTCGAAAGTTTTGGCGCCCAGGCCGCTGACCTCGCGCAGCTGTTGGCGGTTGGCAAATGCACCCTGCGCCTCGCGCCGCGCCACCACCGCACGCGCCACCGTGGGCGAGAGGCCCGACACGCGCGATAGCAAGGGCACGCTGGCCGTATTGAGGTCCACGCCCACGGCGTTCACGCAGTCCTCCACCACCGCCTCGAGGGTGCGTGCCAAAGCGCTTTGGTTCAGGTCGTGCTGGTACTGGCCCACGCCAATCGACTTGGGGTCGATCTTGACCAGCTCGGCCAGCGGGTCCTGCAAGCGCCTGGCGATGCTGGCCGCGCCGCGCAAACTGACGTCCACGTCGGGCATTTCACGGCTGGCGTATTCGCTGGCGCTGTACACCGAGGCGCCGGCCTCGCTGACCACAATCTTGTCGATCTTGGAGCCGCCTTGGGCCGCCATGGCTTTGATCAGCGCAAGCGCCAAGGCATCGGTTTCGCGGCTGGCCGTGCCATTGCCAATAGCAATCAAGCTCACG
This sequence comes from Comamonas sp. lk, assembly GCA_945861345.1. Lineage (GTDB taxonomy): Bacteria > Pseudomonadota > Gammaproteobacteria > Burkholderiales > Burkholderiaceae_C > Allorhodoferax. The sequence continues at coordinate 19,895 of CAMATX010000031.1, read as the reverse complement.
CCGTGGCGCTGGCACAAAAGGCCCAAGGTGTGCAGCGACCCGTCCCAATCGCGGCGCGGCTCATGGGGGTAGATGGTGGTGGTGTCCACCAGTTTGCCGGTGGCATCGACCACCGCCACTTTGACGCCGGTGCGTATGCCCGGATCCAGCCCCATGACCACCCTGGGGCCGGCGGGCGCGGCCAACAGCAAATCGCGTAAATTGTCTGCAAACACCTTGATCGCTACCGCCTCGGCGTCTTCGCGCAAGCGGCCCAACACATCGCGCTCCAAGGACAAGCTCAGCTTGACGCGCCAGGTCCAGGCTACGCATTTGCGTAAAAAATCATCGGCGGCGCGGCCTTGGTGGCTCCAGCCCAGAAGCAGCGCCAAGCGCGCTTCGGCAAGCGATACGGCGGCGCCTTTGGCACCGGTGGGCGGCGCCTCGGGCACGGCCACCTTCACCTCCACCACCTCCAGCGTGCGGGCCCGAAATACGGCCAGCGCGCGGTGCGAGGGCACGCGGGCCATCGGCTCGTCGTATTCAAAGTAATCGCGGAACTTGGCAACGTCCGGGTGCGACGGGTCCTTGCCGCTGAGCAGTTTGGACTGCAGCAGGCCCTCGGACCATAACCAGGCGCGCATGTCTTGCACCGCATCAGGCCACTGCGCCCAACGCTCGCTGAGCACATCGCGCACACCGTCCAGCACGGCGACGACCGTCGAAAAGTCCGGCAGTTTGTCCTCGCCCTCAACCGCTTCTTTGAAGGGGCGCACATAGGGCTGGGCAGCCAGCTCGGGCTGCAAATTCGGGTCGGCCAGCAAGGCGTCGGCCAGGGGCTCTAGGCCTGCTTCAATGGCGATTTGGCCTTTGGTGCGGCGCTTGAGTTTGAAAGGCAGATAAATGTCTTCTAACTCCTGCTTGGTCGACGTCGCCGCGATGGCCTGGCGCAGCGCGTCCGTGAGCTTGCCCTGCTCGTCAATGGCGCGCAGCACTACGCTGCGGCGCTCGTGCAGTTCGCGCAAATAAACCAGGCGGGTTTCCAGGGCGCGCAGTTGCACGTCGTCCAGGCCGTCGGTGGCTTCTTTGCGGTAGCGGGCAATAAAGGGGACGCTGGCGCCGCCGTCCAACAAATCTACGGCGGCTTGCACTTGCTGCGGGCGTACTTGGAGTTCCTGCGCCAGCAGCGCAACGATGTTTGACATGAAAAAGTGGGGAGTTACAGACGATGAGCGAAATGGGGGAGGCCCAAAAAGGCCAGGCGGCGTGATTATGCCGTCCGCCCTGGGCCGCGCGCCATGCCCGGCGACGGCCCAGCCGATACAATTGCCCCCGACGGGCCTCCCCGCATGGTGAAGCAGCCAACCGGGTCAGGTGGGGAACCAAGCAGCCCTAACTGCGGAGCCAGTGCCGGGGTCAGGCTCGTCAACTTCCCTTTTAATCGTGTCCCGCCAAAAAGCGCAACACGCCTTGGCCTGCCCGCTGGCCGGTCGCCAGGCTGGCGGTGAGCAAATAGCCGCCCGTAGGCGCCTCCCAATCAAGCATTTCGCCCGCGCAAAACACGCCCGGCAGGCTGTGCAGCATGCCCCAATCGTCTAAAGCACCAAACTCCACCCCACCGGCGCTGCTGATGGCCTCGTCCAGCGGTCGGGCGGCCTGCAGCTCAATGGGCAGCGCCTTGATGGCGGCGGCAAGGGCCTGCGGGTCTGCCAAAGTGGCGGCCGGTACGCATTCGCGCAGCAAGCCGGCTTTGATGCCATCCAAACGCAAGCGGCTTTTGATGTGGCTGGACAAAGAGCGCGAACCCCGCGGATGCGCCACCTCGGCGAGCACGCGCGCGGCCGGCATATCGGGCAACAAATCGAGCTCGAACTGCGCCTGCCCATGGCTGGCGATGTCCTGGCGCAAAAGCGACGCGGCCGCATAAATCAGGCTGCCTTCCACGCCGGTGGCGGTGGCCACAAATTCGCCTTTGCGGTCAAAGCGCAGCACCCCCTGCCCGTCGCGCAGGCGCAGCGCCACCGACTTGAGCGGCTGCCCAGCAAAGCGCTCAGCAAACACCGTGCTCCATCCGCCCTGCACATCAAAACCGCAGTTGGACGGCTTTAGCGGTGCCACCGCTATGCCGCGCGCAGCCAGCAGCGGCACCCAGGCACCGTCCGAACCCAGGCGCGACCAACTCCCGCCGCCCAGCGCCAGGACGACCGCCCGTGCGCGCGCCCGAACTTCATGCGCACCGTGCGTAAACACCAGCAAGCCCGCGTCATCCCAGCCGCTCCAGCGGTGGCGCATGTGCATCTGCACGGGGCAGCCCGGCGCCGGGTGGCGCAGGCGATGCAGCCAGGCGCGCAGCAAGGGCGCAGCCTTCATATCGGTCGGGAAAACGCGGCCCGAGGAACCTACAAAAGTGTCTATGCCCAAATCTTGCGCCCAACGGCGTGCGCCGGGGCCATCCAATTGGGCCAAGGACGCGGCCAGAGGATCTTGGGCCGCGCCAAAGCGGCGGGCAAAAATATCGGGCGGCTCGCTGTGCGTCAGGTTCAAGCCACCGCGCCCCGCCAGCAAAAACTTGCGTCCGACCGAAGGCATGGCGTCAAACAGGTGCACGCTTTGCCCAGCGCTTGAAAGCACTTGCGCGGCCATCAGTCCGGCCGGGCCGCCACCGACGATGGCGACCTCGCATTCCAAAATATCCATGGAGTCTTTCTTGTGAATAAAGGCTGTTTTGCGCTCAAGGCGCAGGCAGCGCGAAAAGTCGCCCGGTCGCGCTCAAAAATGCAGCTTGCACAGTCTGGCCCGGGTAGGCTGACTGCACGGCGCTGCGATAGCTTTCGAGCTGCGCGCACAGTTCGGGGTCTTGGTGCGGCGCGGCCGATGTTTTGTAGTCCAGCACCCACCAATGGCCGCTGTCCTTTTCCTGCACCAAGCGGTCGATGCGCAGGCTGCGGCCTTGCAAGTAGACGGCTACTTCATTGGCGTGAAAAGCCAGACGCTGCGCATCCCAGGCCCAGCGGCCCTCGCCGCTGACAATGGCCACAGCGCCTTGCTGTGCACGTGCCAGAGACGCGCCGTCCAGGGTAAACAAGTTGGCAGCGTCGCCCAGCGACGAGGCAGCAAAACAATCGGGGCCTTGCGGTCCCAAAGGAAGATGCTCCAACAGCCAGTGCATGGCTTGGCCTATGCGCGATTGCAGCTCGAGTGCCGGGTCGGGTGGTGGTGCCACTGCGCGCGCGGAGCGGTCTTCGCGCAATGCGTTTGGCAAAGCCGGCAACTCGGCCATCTCGATGCGCGTGATTGCGGCGATGCAGCTACTTGCCGCAGCCACCACGGCGGGCCGATGGACCTGCATGCTGGCAGCTGAAGCAGGCTTGTCTGTAGGCGCGACCTGAGCCGGTTGCGCATGGTCGACCAAGAGTTTCCACCAACTGTGCGTCTGGGAGCGGTGCGGCTCCATCGCAGAAAAGACCAGGCTTTGGCGCGCGCGGGTCAGCGCAACATAAAGCGCATTGCGCTCCTCACGCAGACGCGCTGCGGCCTCGTGCGCCACTAAATCCGCGCAGCAGGCTGGCGGGCGGGATTCGCTGGCCAGAAAAACAAAGCGACGCGGCCAGGGATCTTGGCCCGGCCATTGCACCAGCACGCCCATGGTCTCGGCGTGCGCGCTTTCGCCATCGCAGTCGAGCATCAGCACCAGCGGGGCCTCCAGGCCTTTAGCGCCGTGGATGGTGAGTAGGCGCAACGCATCGGGCGCTGCCTGTGCGGGCAAGGTGTAGCCGCCGACGCGCAGCGCGCGCACCAAGGCATAGGCGCTCAGAAACCGGCCCCCGTCGACCGCCAAGGCCGCGCCCAGCAGCGCCTGTAAATGGGCTGCGACTGCCGCGCGCTGGCTCGCGGGCGTTGCGGCGGCGTAGTGCGCCAGCACATCCCCTTCGCGGTAGATCGTCACCAGCGCGTCATGCGGCGGCCATTGCTGCAACAAGACCTGCCAGCGACGCAGTTGTTCCGCTATCGGCTGCCACTGCGCCTGCATTGGGGCCGGCAATTGGGCAATGTAGGCGCCATCTTGCAAAGCCTGCAGCCAGGGCTGGCGGGCTTGTCCAAGGGCTTGCAGATGGGCCACCCATTCCACCAGAGCGGCATCGTCCACGCCAAATATCGGCGACTTCAGCGCTTGTGCCAAGGACAAATTGTGCTGGGGCGAAACCAAAGCGTCGATGAGTGCGAGCAGATCGCGCACGGCCGGCAAGTCGGCCAGCTCGGTCTTCTCGGCAAACTGGGCCGCAATATGCAGCGCGTCGAGCTCGGCTTTGAGCAAAGACAGGCGTTCGCGCTTACGCGCCAGCACCATCACATCGCTCGCTTGCAGCGCGCCGCGCGCCAGCTCGGCAGCCAACCATTGCGCGGCCTGGCGGCATTCGAGCACTTTGCGGGTGTCCTCCTGCACGTGGCGGGCCTGGGTGAGCGAGTGGCGCCAAGCGGACGCGGCGTCTGCCGGCGCGCTGGCTGCATCTTTGTCGATGCGCGGCAGGCGCACCACGCGCCCCACACTGGCGACGTCCGTGGTGTGGGCGCGAAAGCCCTCAAAATGACCTAGGGCCTGCAAGGGTGTGAACACCGCGTTGACCGTATCTAGAACAGCGGGCGTATTGCGCCGCGTGTGGTCGCAGCTCAGGCTGTCGCCCTGCAAGCCTTGGCGGACAAAGTTTTTGACCTCTTCAAACACCTGCGGTTCGGCACGCCGAAAACGGTAAATGCTTTGCTTGGGATCGCCCACGATAAACACGCTGGGCGCACGGCCGGCCCCGGCGTAGCCCGAAATCCAGGCCTCCAGAGTTTTCCATTGCAAAGGGTTGGTGTCTTGAAATTCATCAACCAGCAAATGGCGCACCTGCGCGTCCAGCCGCTCCTGTATCCAGGCGCCCATTTGCGGGTCGTGCAAGAGGCGGTAGGCGCTGAGCTCCAGGTCGTTCATGTCGAGCCAGCCGCGCTCGCGTTTCAAGGCGGCGTAATCCTCAAAGAGCACACGCGCCAGACGCAGCATGCGCTGCTGGTGGGCCCAGGCCAGTTGCTGTGCGTGGGCTTGGCGTATGCGCAGCACCAAGGCCCGGGCGGCTACCACCGTGGCATCGGCGTTCAAGGCTTCGCCAAAGCTGCGAGCGCCGCCTGCTTGGGTCAGCAAGGCATCGAAGACGCCCGCAGACTCGCGCTCGGTGAGGGCGCGTTCCAACTGACCGCCTTTGGTGACATAGGAAGCCTGGCTGGCGGCACCCAAAACGCGCGCCGCTTGGCCCAACACCGCCATGGACCTTTCAGTCCATAAAAATTCCACCGGCTCCGCCACCGCCTGCATGTCTGGAAATTGCGCATGAAAGTGCGCCACCGATTCCGCAACCACGCCTTGGGCATCGGCCAGCGCAAACTCCACCCGCTTGTGCAGCGCGGCCTCTAGGGCTTTGAGGGTTTGGTGGCGACCATAAACGGCCACGGCAGCCTCGTAGTCTTGGCGCGCTTGGGCATCGCTGGCCACGCGGCTGTGAAAACGCCGCCAGACCTGGGCAATCGCGCGACTGTCGTCTTCCAGCAAGTCGTATTGCGCGGGCAAGCCCAAACGCACCAATTCGCCCAGCGGCGCGTTGCGCACCAAGGTGGCAAACCAGCCATGGAAGGTGCGCACCTGCACCGGCCGCTCGGCCAACATCAGGCTGCGGTGCAGGCCACGCAGGCGCTCTATCTGGGCCGCATCGGCTTCTTGGGCCAGTCCGCGCATGCGCAATTGGGCGCGCAGCGTGGCATCGTCAGCCGTGCTGAAGGTGTGCAGCCACTCGTAGAGACGTTGGCGCATTTCGCCCGCCGCTTTCTTGGTGAAAGTGATGGCCAAGAGCTCGTGCGGCTGCGCGCCTTCAAGCAGCGCGCGCACCATGCGCGAGACCAGCATCCAGGTTTTACCCGCTCCGGCGCAGGCCTCCACTACCACGCTGCGCTGCGGATCGCAGGCGATACGATAAAACGCCTCTGCCGAAATTGCTTCGCCCTTGTTGGCGTAGGCCGCTTCGGGCTGGATGTGTTCAGAAGTGTGGCTCATGCGCTTGCCCAAAAGTCTTTGCGGCAAAGACCTCGCACCTGGCAGTATTCGCAGCTAGCACCCTCGCCCAACGCGGGTAAAGCAGCACCCTGGGCCATCGCTTGAAAATCGTCGGTGATGCCTTGCAGCAAGGCATCGCGGGCGCTGCCCAAAGCCTCTTGGGTGATGAGCTTGCAGCCCTCGCGCTCGTGGATGCTGAGGTAACCGCCTTGCACATCCTCCTGCCCCTGCAGCGCGGCATAAAACGCCATTTGCGTGTCTTCGAGCGGGTCTTTGACGCGGCTTTTGCTGCGCGTTTGCGACTCGGTTTTGTAGTCGACGATCAAGCTCTGGCCATTGGCCGTGTGGTCGATACGGTCTACGCGCCCCACCAAGCGTACGCTGCCGTGTTGGCGCTGTAGGTCCACTTCGGCTTGGAAGAAGGTATTGCCGTGGGCCTGGTGCTCGGACAACCATTGCAGATAAGGCTCAGCCATCGCGCGCCAGGCGGCGGCAAAGGGCAGAAACTCACCCTCATCCAAGCCCATTTGCGCCGTGGTGTCGGCGCTGGCTTGCGCAAGCAGTTGGCGCTGCAAGATCAGGTCGGCATCGCCATGCCGCGCCAAAGCGCGGTGGAAATGCTCCAGCACGCCGTGGAGCCATTGGCCAAAGTCGCGCTTGTCGATCTCGGCTTCCAACTCATCGGCGGCGCGCAAGCCCAGCTGCCGCTGGGCAAAAAACCGGTAGGGGCAGGCGCGCAGGTCTTCGTAGGCGCTTTGGCTAAGGGTGGCGGGCAGCAAAGCGGGCGCTTGCGGCTGCGGGGCGGCGACGGGGCGCGGCTCTACCCAGCGGGGCACGCGGCTGTCACAGCCTTCAGGCAGCGGCGCTTGTGTTTGCAACAGTTGCACCAGGGGGCTGGGCGCCAAGGGTTCCCCGGAATCGTCACTGATGCGCCAAAACACCTCGCAAAAGGGATGGTCTAGTGCGTGCTCCCAGGCACGGCTGGTAGCCTGGGCCAGTTGGGCGCGCGCGGGTAGCCCCAAGGCGAGGCGTTGGGCCTCGGTCCAGGTTCCGCTGCGTTCGGGCACGCGCGGCAGGCGCACTTCATCACAGCCAGCCAGCAGCACAGCGGCAAATGGCCGGGTCAGGATCTGGCTCATGGGCAACAGCACCACTTGCTCTTGCTGCGGATAGTCCGGCCGAAAGCGCCCTCCCTCCAGCAGGCCTTGCAACCAGGCGCTGAACTGGCCCAAGTCCAAGGGCTGTGCGCCCCAGACCCATTGCTCTTGGAGCCGACCCCAATCCTGCGGCCGGTCTAGCGCGGTGATGGCCAGCACTTGCGCACCGGCAGGGTCGGCCTCAAGCTGGGCGAACATGCCGCAGTCCTGCAGCAGCTGGGTCAGTACGGCCAACCACTGCGCCAGATCGCGGCGTCCGGCGCAGGCGCTGCGCAAGGACTGGACGGCTGCCACGCAGTCGGCCATGGCTTGGGCAGTTAGATCGGGCGCTGAGTAGGCTGTAGACGTGCTGAGCGTACTAACGTGCTTAGCGCGCCTGTCTAACTGGGCGACAACAGCGCTCCAGTCGCGCAGCTGGTGGCGACGCATCCAGGCTTCCAGCGCACTGCAGCGGGCGGCCCAGGCCGGGGTGAGTTTGAGCCAGGCCAGGACCGCGTCGCTGGAGGCGCCCCAGGCGGCGGCCCGCAACAGGGCCGCAATGCCTGCGCCGGCCACGGTGGTAGAGAGCATCCAGCCGGTCTCGTCGCGGATAAGCGCGCCGGCACCCTCTAACAGCGCAGAAATACGCCGCGTGAGCGCGCGGTCCGAGCAAATCAGGGCTAGCGGGTAGCGCTCCGCGCTGATGTGGGCGATGACGCAAGCGCTGACCCGCTGTGCCTCGTCGGCGGCGTCCTTGCAGGGGTGCACTAAAGGACGCATCAATGGGCGTGGTGTTTGCAAATCTGCCGGCGGCCCCGGCGGCGTCACCGCCTCAATGCCCATCCCTGTCCCCGTTTGCGCCTCTATCGCCAGTGGTAGGCGCACCATGCGCTCGCCCCAGACCTGCGCCAAACCGGTCAGCAGTGGGTCTTCGTTCAATCCCTGCAGGGCAATGATGCAATCCCAGCCCGCCGTGCTCTCGGGGCGCAAGAGCACATCAGTGGCGTAGCGCGAGGCGGCGGCCCATTCCAGCGCAGAAGACAGGGCAATCGCCTCCCACTGCGCGCCGGGGCCGCCCCAGGCCGCTTCGCAGGCCAGACGCCGGGTGTGCGCCCAAGCGCTGCGCTCAGAAGGCGGGCACGCGGCCGCCAAAGGGGCGATTTCGTGGGCGGCTTGGACCATCAGGGCCGACAGCACGTCCAGTTGCTCACGGCTAAAACGGGCTTGGAGCGATGTCAGCAGGCTGCGCGCCGTCAGGGTGTCGGCGGCGGCTTCAAAGCGGATGTCGGTGGGCCCAGGGGTAAACGGGGCCAGCGCGGTGCTCCAGTTCATGGAGGTCTCAAATCGCGGCGCAAAACCTTGGGGAAAGCGCGTAGCCCACATGGTTTGCGCCTGGCGCAGCAGCTGCGCATAAGGCAAAAGCACTAGCGAGCGCCCCGGATGGCAGTTGCGCGACTGCAGCGTCTGCGCGATGCGCGCCAGCACCCCATGCTCGGGTGCAAACCAGTGCCAAGCGGCCGGTAAATCGCAGGGCAAAGTGCGCTGTGCCCCCGGGGCGACCGGGAAATGGCGGGGCAGATCGGAAATTTCTATGTCTGTCATAGACGGCCTCTGGCAGGCGGGGGCCTTGTTTCTGTCACAATCGTTTTCATCTCAGAGGTATCAACCACTCCCGAAGGAAGTTTTCATGGCCAGCGAACTCGTCAAACACATCACAGACGCCACTTTTGAGGAAGACGTCCTCAAGTCGGCGCAGCCCATTTTGGTGGACTATTGGGCCGAATGGTGCGGCCCCTGCAAAATGATTGCCCCAATTTTGGACGAAGTCTCCCACGCCTACGAGGGCAAGCTCCAGGTCGCCAAGATGAATGTGGATGAAAACCGCGAAATCCCGGCCCAGTTTGGCATCCGAGGCATCCCTACGCTGATGCTGTTCAAGGACGGCAAGCTGGCCGCCACCAAGGTGGGCGCGTTGAGCAAGGCCCAGTTGATCGCCTTTATTGACGAGCAGATCTAGGCCGCAGCCTGCGCATGCCCCCAAAACCGGCCCCGCGGCCGGTTTTTTCTTGAGGTCAGATTTCCTGTCATAATTCCCCCGTTCATGTAGCCCACACCCTTGGGCACCGATGCAACGGTGTTGAACCCCCAGGTGCTAATTACCCCCGCGCACCGGTCAACACGCCCCCTCCCCTGTTCCTTTTGCTTTCCGAATTTTCGGCACCATCCCCTACGGGAAACATTCCATGCACTTAAACGAACTCAAGGCACTGCACGTGTCAGAAGTCCTCAAACAAGCCGAAGAGCTTGAAATCGAAAACACCGGCCGCATGCGCAAGCAAGAGCTGATGTTTGCCATCATCAAAAAACGCGCCCGCACCGGCGAGCAAATCATTGCCGATGGCGTGCTGGAAATCCTGCCCGACGGCTTTGGCTTTTTGCGCAGCCCCGACACCAGCTACACCGCCAGCACCGACGACATCTATATCAGCCCCAGCCAGGTGCGCCGCTTTAATCTACACACCGGCGACATGATCGAAGGCGAAGTGCGCACACCCAAAGACGGCGAGCGCTACTTTGCGCTGAACAAGCTGGACAAAGTCAACGGCGGTTCTCCCGAGAGCAACAAGCACAAAGTCATGTTCGAGAACTTGACGCCGCTGTTCCCCAAAGTGCAGATGCGCCTGGAGCAGGACAACAAGAGCGACGAGAACATTACGGGGCGCATCATCGACATCATCGCGCCCATCGGCAAAGGCCAGCGTGCCTTGTTGGTGGCTCCACCCAAAAGCGGTAAGACGGTGATGATGCAACACATTGCGCATGCGATTTCGGCCAATTACCCCGACAGCCACATGATGGTGCTCCTTGTAGACGAGCGGCCTGAGGAGGTGACGGAGATGCAGCGCACCGTAAAGGGCGAGGTAATTGCCTCAACCTTTGACGAGCCGGCCTCGCGCCATGTGCATGTGGCCGAAATGGTCATCGAGCGCGCCAAGCGTCTGGTGGAATTGAAAAAAGACGTCGTGATTTTGCTGGACTCGATCACCCGCTTGGCACGCGCCTACAACAACGTGGTGCCCTCCAGCGGCAAGGTGCTGACCGGCGGTGTGGATTCCAACGCCTTGCAGCGGCCCAAGCGCTTTTTAGGCGCGGCGCGCAATGTGGAAGAAGGCGGCTCGCTGACCATCATCGCCACTGCGCTGGTCGATACTGGCAGCCGCATGGACGAAGTGATTTTTGAGGAATTCAAAGGCACGGGTAATTCCGAAATCCACCTGGACCGCCGCCTCTATGAAAAGCGCGTGTTCCCGTCCATCCAGCTCAACCGCAGCGGCACGCGACGCGAAGAGTTGTTACTGGCGCCGGAAATCTTGCAAAAAACCCGCATTCTGCGCCAGTTTTTGTACAACATGGACGAGATCGAATCCATGGAAATGGTGCTCAAGCAAATGCGCGCCACCAAGAACAACAGCGAATTCTTTGAATTGATGCGCCGCGGCGGCTAAGCCTGGCCGTTGTGCTGGTCTAGCAGGGCCTGCAAATTGCCGCGTATCTGCGCTTCAATTTGCTTTTGAAAGCTACCCAGTAAAAAGCCCAATTGCGCGTGCAGTTCAAAGCTGTCTGCGCGCACCCGCAAGCTGCCCTTGGCGCCGGTGCGGCTGAACAAAATTTCATCTTCTGTCTGCCCCGGCTTGGACTCGCAAGCCATGCCCCAATCGGCTTGCGCCTGGGCGACCCACACTTGCGCAATCTCGCGGGCCTTGGGCAGGCCTAGCGCATGGGCTTGGCTGATAAATAGTTCGGGCATCAGTTGGCGCTAAACAAGTGGCATTTAGTGCAGCTTGACATGCGACTCTGTGCGCCGGGTAATCGCACGGGTCAGCGTCTCCAAGGCCACTTTGGTAATGCCGTGCAAAGCCAATTCGTGCATTTTGTAGAGCGAGGTGTACATGACTCGGGCAATCAGGCCGTCGATGAACAAACTGCCTTGCATGAGGCCGCCCATCAAGCTGCCCACCGCGCTGTAATCGCCCAGGGACACCAGCGATCCGAAATCGCGGTAGTGGTAGGGCTGTAGCGGTTGGCCACGCATGCGCCGCACGATTTGGCGGCGCAAATGGCTAGCCTGCTGGTGTGCGGCCTGGGCACGCGGCGGCACCATGGCATTTTTTTCCGGCCAGGGGCAGGCCGCGCAATCGCCCATGGCAAATATGTTCTCGTCGCGGGTGGTTTGCAAAGTTTGATGCACGGCCAACTGGTGGATGCGGTTAGTTTCCAGACCATCGATGTTTTTCAAAAACTCCGGCGCTTTGATGCCAGCGGCCCACACCACCAATTCGGCAGGAATGCGGGTGCCATCGGCCAGTTCGACATGGTGAGCGCCTACACCGGAGACGCGCGCATTGGTGTGCACCACAATGCCCAAACCGTCCAGCAGCTCATGGGCTCCCAGCGATATGCGCGGCGACAAGGCTGGCAGCACGCGGTCTGCGGCCTCGATCAAATGCAACTTGATATCGCGCTCGGGGTTGATGGTGTCCAGGCCGAAAGCCACCACCTCGCGTGTGGTGCGGTGCAGTTGGGCCACCAGCTCCACACCGGTCGCTCCAGCACCAATCACGGCGAGTTGCAATTGGGAAGGCCGCAGCGCGTCGCTTTGGGCATGGGCGCGGATGCAGGCATCGAGCATGCGGCGGTGAAAGCGTTCGGCGTCCGCCAAGGTTTCAAGCTTGAGGGCATGCTCCTCCACGCCGGGCGTACCAAAATCATTGCTGCGGCTGCCCACCGCAATCACCAGCGTGTCATAAGCAATACTGTGCTGCTGCGTGACCAGCACGCCGTCTTCGTCGACAAAGGGCGCCACATGCACCAGACGCTGAGCCCTGTCCAGGCCATTCATTTCGCCCAAGCGGTATTTGAAATGGTGCCAATGGGCCTGCGCCAGGTAGTTCAGCTCATGGCGTCCCACGTCCATGCTGCCAGCGGCAATTTCGTGCAACTTGGGCTTCCAGACATGGGTGCGGGCTTTTTCGATCAGCGTGACCTCGGCCAGGCCTTTTCGCGCCAAGGTGTCGCCCAAACTGGTTGCGAGCTCCAGTCCCGCAGCGCCACCGCCTACGATAACTATGCGGTGTAATTGCGAATTGGAAGATGCGGGCATGAATAAATTCTAAAGCCTTCCGCTGACAGACAGGAAAACGTACCACCTTTGTGTTGGTCGCTAATGAGACCGGCGCGAAAGCGCCTGCTTATGCAAAGGCAGATAATCCGCGATGTAAGTCCGCAGTGACCCGTATGCACGTCACAAGCTGCCCCAGACAAACCAACTTCCGCCCCATGCCTATTGCCTCATCATCCCCGGATACGCGAACCCACACCGTCATCGTGGTGGGCGCAGGCTTTGCCGGCGTGGGCGCGGCCATTGCCTTGCGCCAAGCCGGCATCGATTTTTTGATGCTGGAAAAGGCGTCAGAGCCAGGCGGCGTATGGCGCGACAACACCTATCCGGATTGCGCTTGCGATATTCCGTCGAGCTTTTACTCGTATTCCTTTGCGCCCAATCCGCGCTGGAGCCGCATGTTTGCGCGGCAGGAAGAAATCAAGGGCTACTGCGGCAGTACGGTAGCCACCTTCGGCCTTTTGCCTCACCTGCGCTTGAACTGCGAAATGAACAAGGCTAGCTGGAATGAAGCCGAAAAACTTTGGCATTTGGACACATCGCAGGGCCCGCTGCGTGCGCGCTTCGTGGTGATGGCCTGCGGGCCTATGCATGTGCCGGTAACGCCTGACATTCCCGGTCTGGACACCTTTCAAGGGCAAAGCTTTCATTCGGCACGCTGGCGCCACGATATCGACTTGCAAGGCAAACGGGTGGCGGTGATTGGTTCGGGCGCCTCGGCGATTCAGTTTGTACCGGCTATTGCGCCCCGGGTAGCGCAGCTCACACTCTTTCAGCGCACCGCGCCCTGGGTTCTGCCCAAAATGGATTTCAAAATTTCAGCCGCCTGGCAAGAACGGTTTACACGTTTTCCTTGGCTGCAAAGCCTGCTGCGCACGGCGCTGTATTTGCAATTTGAGACGCTCAATTTCAGCCTGAAGTTTCCGCGCGCCATAGCCCGCTTGCAAATAGCAGGATTAAAAAATGTCGCACGCAGCATCAAAGACCCAACGTTGCGGCAGAAGGTGACACCTAACTTCTCATTGGGCTGTAAACGCATTCTGCAATCGAACACCTGGTATAAAACTCTTGCACAGCCTACGGTACAGGTTTTTTCCGGCATTGCCCGCATTGAGGGCAACCGCCTAGTTTCTAGCCATGGAGAGCGTTGCGAGGCAGACGTCATCATTTGGGGCACCGGATTCGAAGTGGCCGAGCCGCCGGTGGCACAGGCCATATTCGGACTATCAGGGCGGGCACTTTCAACCCATTGGAAAGGCTCTGCCAGTGCCTATCTAGGCACCTTGCTAGAAGACTGCCCCAATTTATTCATGATGTGCGGCCCCAATTTATATGCTTTTTCCTCGGCCTTTGTCATGATCGAAGCGCAGATGAAATTCATCCTAGCGGCGATCCGCAGCACCGAAGCCACGCCGCATGCCAGCATCAGCGTAACGCCCAGCGCCCACCAGGGCTACAACCAGGCGATACAGCTGGCCCTCAAGAAAACTGTGTGGAACAGCGGCTGCAGCAGCTACTTCATCGACCGCAACGGAAATAACAGCACCAACTGGCCTTGGACCACTTGGTATATGCGCTGGCGCTTGGCGCGGCTGCGGCCCGGCGACTTCACCAAGGGCTAAATACTGGTCCGGCTTTTAAGATTTGCTAGATTTTTTCTGCAAAAAACTGTCAGTGCGCGCGTGCACATCCGGGCCCACGCCCTCGTGGCGATAGACCTCGTGCGCCAGGCCGGCACCCAAAGGCAGGCCGTCGGTGTGCACGAGCAATTTTTTGTTGGCACGATGGCTAAACCAGCTATGGGCCAGCACCTGCTGTGCGTAGGTATCCACCGCGTCAAAGAAATCTTCGTCGGCAAAGCAGCGGTTCACCAAGCCCAGGCTAAGCGCCTCCTGCGCGCCCACGGTGCGGCAGCTGAGCATCATTTCCATGGCCTGGCTCTGGCCCACGCGGCGCGGCAGGCGCTGGCTCATGCCCCATAAAGGCGTCAAAGCCCATTTGGCATGCGTGTCGGCAAACTTGGCGTTGGCACTGGCCACAATCACATCGCCCGCCAGAGCCAGCTCCAAACCGCCGGTATAGCAATGGCCGTGTACCGCGCAAATCACCGGCTGGGGCAAATTTGCCAGGCGCTCAATCACCTGCGACTGAAAATGCGCGCGCGGCAGTTGCTCGCCCTTGGCCAGATCACCCAGGTCATGCCCGGCAGAAAAGCAGCTACCCGCGCCGCGCAAGAGCACCAAGCCCACGGTATCGGTCTGCCGCTCCAGCTCGGCCAAATGCGCGTCCAGCGCTTCAAACACTTCAACATTCAGGCTATTGAGCTTGTCCGGGCGGTTGATGGTTAGGACGGCTAGGCCTCGCTTGTCGTTTCGCAATACGGTTGAATTCATAGCTGGTATTTCCTTAAAGCGCCTAGAGCGCCGAAATCAAAAAATGCGCCGGTCATGCAGCCCGCATCGCCGTGGGCCCATAAAAAAAGCCCCCAAGTATCCCTACTTGGAGGCTTTTGTCTGAACTTTTGGTCGGTGTGAAAGGATTCGAACCTTCGACCCCTTGCACCCCATGCAAGTGCGCTACCAGGCTGCGCCACACACCGATCTAACCCGCAATTATAGTCCGCAGTGGAAGACCGCTTTGCTCAATTAAGCAGCAGCAAGGTCCGGATTTCCTGCAGTTCGGCGCGCAGCTGGGCGACCTGCTCGGCCGGCATTTGGATGTCTCTTGGCGAGGTGTTGTCGGACTGCGCTGCGTCGGCGGCAACATCCGCACCACTGTCGTCGTCGGCCAAATCGCTAGAGCGCCGCTTCTCGCGCTCCAACTCCAAAATTTCTTGCATCTTGTTGCGCGCGCCGCTGATGGTGAAGCCTTGCTCGTACAGCAAATCGCGGATTTTGCGGATCATCAGCACTTCGTGGTGCTGGTAGTAGCGCCGGTTTCCGCGCCGCTTCATCGGGCGCAGCTGGGTGAACTCTTGCTCCCAATAGCGCAAAACATGGGGTTTGACGCCGCACAAATCCCCCACCTCGCCGATGGTGAAATACCGCTTTGCGGGAATTGAAGGGAGTGTGTTCTCCATGAAAATCAATGCAGTAGACGGAAAAGTGGAGAGATTACTCTAAGATTTAAAAGTAGGCAATCGGGAAATACATTGCCAAGCGGCGCAAATGGTGCCGCCACGCGAGCGCCGCAGCCTCAGGGCTTTGCCACAGGCGCCTGGATGTGGTCTTTCAGCTTGTGGCTGGCGTGGAAGGTCACCACCCGCCGCGCATCGATGGCGATGGCCTCGCCGGTGCGCGGGTTGCGGCCAGGGCGTGGCGCCTTGGTGCGAATCTGAAAATTGCCAAAACCAGAGATTTTGACGTCGGTACCCTCCACCAGGCGCGCCGAAATCAGGTCGAAAAAGGCGTCCACCATGTCCTTGGATTCACGCTTGTTCAAGCCCAATTGGTCAAACAGCATATCGGCCAGGTGGGCTTTGGTGACTGCGGCTGTTTCCAGGCTATCGACAGAGATTTGCATAATTTTCTCGGACACTTTTATCAGGGCAAGGTGCTGGGGCTGCGCGGTTGAAAAGCGTATCAGGCCCGTTGGCGGGCACCGACTTGGGCGATAAGTTGGGCAAGCACGGCTGCAACGGTAGTTTCAATTTGCTCTTCCGTCAAGGTGGCTTGGTCGCTGCTCAGGGTCAGGCGCAGAGCCACGCTGTGCGTGCCGGCGTCCAGAGTGGCTGCGGACTGGGCGGTTGGGCGGTAAATATCAAACACTTTGGTCTCTTGCAGCAGCCCCTGCGTGGGTGCCGCGTCAACCGCGGCCATGATGTCTTGGTGCTTGACGGTATCGGCCACCACAATGGCCAAGTCGCGCTGCACCGAGGGGAAGCGGGCGACTGGGGTATAGGCGGGCAAGACGGTAGTGAGCAGCGCCTCCAGCTCCAGCTCAAAAACCACAGGCGCCTGCGTGAACCCATAGGACTGCACCCAGCGCGGATGCAGCTCGCCCACATAACCGACGACCTTGCCGCCGACCAGCACCTGGGCGCAGCGGCCGGGGTGCATCGCGGGGTGCTGCGCAGCTTCAAAACGGGGTTGATGCGGGGCAAACAAGGCCTCAACATCGCCTTTGACATCGTAAAAGTCTACGCCCGTGTCTTTGCGGCCCCATTGCAGTGCGTCGGCAGCGCCCCAAGCCAGACCGGCCACATGCAGGGGTTGGTGAAAGCCTTCCACACTCGCAGCGCTGTCTTTGACGGAAGCGTCGCGGAAAAACACGCGGCCCAGCTCGAACACGCGCACCCGCGCAGCCTTGCGATCCTGGTTGAACTTGAGCACCTGCACCAAAGAGCCGATCAGCGAGGAGCGCATAACGCCCATCTGGCTGGCGATGGGGTTGAGCAGGCGCACCGGGTCGGGGTTACCGGCCAGCTCGTTTTCCCAGCGCACGTCCACAAAGCTGAAGTTGATCGTCTCTTGGTAGGCTAGCGCGGCCAGTTGGCGGCGCACCGCAAACGGGCTGCGCCGGGACTCGGAGGGCACTTTGGCAAATATGGGCGCGCGCGGTGGCGTGTCGGGCAGATGGTCAAAGCCGATCATGCGCGCAACTTCTTCGATCAAGTCCTCTTCGATATGCATATCAAAGCGGTAGGCCGGCGGCATCACGGTGAGTACGCCGGGCGCTTCGGTCAGCGGCAGACCCAAGCGCTGGAGCGCGCTCACACAGTCGGCCTGGGTGAGCGGCATGCCAATTACTTTGGCGGCACGCGCCACACGCAAAGCCACCGGCTTGGCCTGCGGCAGCGCAACGGTTTGGTCGTCGACCGGGCCGCAGGTCGTGGCGGGCGTGCCGCAAATCTCCAGAATCAAGCCGGTAATGCGCTCGATGTGCGCGACGGTCTGACTAGGGTCCACGCCCCGCTCAAAGCGGTGACCGGCGTCGGTGGAGAAATTGAAGCGGCGCGAGCGGCCGGCAATCGCGCTGGGCCACCAAAACGCAGCCTCTACGTAAACGCTGTGCGTGCTGTCGGACACCGCACTGGCCGCGCCACCCATGATGCCGGCCAGCGATTCAAGCTGCGCATCATCAGCGATGACACCGACTTTGTCGTCCACTTCGGCGGTATTGCCATTGAGCAATTCGAGCTTTTCGCCCGCCTTGCCCCAGCGCACCGTCAGACCACCGGCGATTTTCTCGAGGTCAAAAATATGGGTGGGCTGGCCGGACTCGAACATCACGTAATTGGAGATATCCACCAATGCGCTCACACTGCGCTGGCCGCAACGGGCCAGGCGGTCGACCATCCAAGCCGGCGTTTTGGCTTGCGTGTTGAGCTGGCGAATCACGCGCCCAGAGAAACGGCCGCATAAATCGGGCGCTTGCACTTTGACCGGCACAACCTCGCTGTTGCCCGGCGCCACCGCCGGTGCCACTAAAGCTTGCAGGGGCGCACCCGTCAACGCCGCGACTTCCCGCGCCACACCGTACACGCTCAGGCAATGCGCCAAATTGGGTGTGAGCTTGAGGGTGAACAGCGTATCGTCCAAGTCCAGATGCGCCCGGATGTCTTGGCCTAGGGGCGCGTCCAGCGCCAACTCCAGCAGGCCGCCGTGGTCGTCGGCCAGTTGCAATTCTTTGGCAGAGCACAGCATGCCCTGGCTCTCCACACCGCGCAGTTTGCCCACCTTAATAGTCCAGCCTTGGCCATCCTCTCCGGGCGGCAACTGCGCGCCCACGGTGGCGCAAGGCACTTTGATACCCACGCGGGCGTTGGGTGCGCCGCAGACGATGTCCAGCAAGGTGCCCGAGCCCACGTCCACTTTACACACGCGCAGACGGTCCGCGTTGGGGTGTTGCACCGCCTCGCGGATTTCACCAACCACCACGCCGCTAAACGGGGGCGCCACCGGGCGCAACTCTTCGACCTCTAGGCCGGCCATCGTCAGCGTATGGGCGATCTCTTGGGTGGACAGGGGCGGGTTGCAAAAGCTGCGCAGCCAGGATTCAGGAAATTGCATATCAGTTCAGGCAAATTGGGACAGAAAGCGGATATCGCCTTCGAAAAATACGCGCAAATCGCTCACGCCGTAGCGCAGCATCGCCAAGCGGTCGATGCCCGAGCCAAAGGCAAAGCCGATGTAGCGCTCGGGGTCCAGCCCCATGTTGCGAATCACCTGCGGGTGCACCTGGCCCGAGCCGGAGACTTCCAGCCATTTGCCCTGCAAAGGGCCGGACTCGAACATGATGTCGATCTCGGCGCTGGGCTCGGTAAACGGAAAGTAGCTCGGCCGAAAGCGCAGTTGCAGCGCGTCGGTCTCAAAAAACTGGGTGATAAAACTCAGGTACACCGACTTGAGGTCTTTAAAGCTGATGTCCTCGCCCACCCACAGCCCCTCGACCTGGTGGAACATCGGCGAGTGCGTGGCGTCGCTGTCCACGCGAAAGGTGCGGCCGGGCGCAATCACCCGGATCTCGGGCATATCGCCGCTGTAAAAGCGGCCGGCAGCGACGTCAAAATCACCGCCATGCTTGCGCACATGCGCTTGCGCATAGCGAATTTGCATCGGGCTGGTGTGGGGGCGCAGGTTGTAATAGACGCCGTCAGCGCCTTTGGTGTCCACGTAAAACGTGTCTTGCATGGAGCGCGCTGGGTGGTTGGGCGGGTTGTTCAGCGAGGTAAAACTAAACCAATCGCTCTCAATCTCCGGGCCGTCGGCCACGTCAAAACCCATAGACGCAAAAATCCGCTCGATGCGCTCCTGCGCCAAAGACACGGGGTGCAAACTGCCCTGCCCGCACGCGCGGCCTGGCAAAGTCACGTCCAAAGCTTGCGCTTGCAATTGGGCCTGTAACTGCGCGTCGGCCAGCGCTTGGCGACGTTCGGTCAGGGCGGCTTCGATATCTTGCTTGGCCAGGTTGATGGAGGCGCCGAGCGTCTTTTTCTCGTCGACGCTGAGCGCGGCCATGCCCTTCATCAACTCGGTGATGCGGCCAGACTTGCCCAGGAACTGCGCCTTGGCGTTTTCCAAATCGGCAGGCGTCGGGGCTGCTGAAAATGCAGCGCGGGCGGCCTCAACAATGCTTGCAAGTTCGGTCATGGCAATAGAGTTTTGGTTTCAATAAAAAATGGGCTAGTGCTTTTGCAAGCGCTAGCCCAGATTGGCAGGGAAAGCGGCCCTCGCCCCACTACAGGGCATGGCCGCTCAGGCCCTTACGCAGCGGCGAGCTTGGCCTTGACCTGCTCCACGATGTTGGCAAAAGCTGCCATATCGTGCACTGCGATGTCCGACAGCACTTTGCGGTCGATTTCGATCTGCGCTTTTTTCAGACCGTTAGCGAACTGGCTGTAGGTCAGGCCGCATTGGCGCGCTGCCGCGTTGATACGGGCAATCCACAACTGGCGGAACACGCGCTTTTTGGTGCGGCGGTCACGGTAGGCATATTGCCCAGCCTTCATTACCGCTTCTTTGGCGACGCGGAAAACATTACCGCGGCGACCACGGAAACCTTTGGCAAGGGCAAGAAC
>CAMATX010000030.1 GCA_945861345.1 Comamonas sp. lk | reverse complement strand
GTGCTGCGCATGCGCTTTGGTATCGAGATGGCCAGCGACCACACCCTGGAAGAAGTGGGCAAGCAGTTTGATGTGACGCGCGAGCGCATTCGCCAGATTGAAGCCAAAGCGCTGCGCAAGCTCAAGCACCCCAGCCGCAGCGACAAGCTGCGCAGCTTCACCGACACCTTGTAAGCCGGTGAGCGCGCACGCCCGGCCTTTTGTGCTGGCTGGCATCATGGGCTGGCCGGTAGCGCATTCGCGCTCGCCGGCCATCCATGGCCATTGGATCGCCCAGTACGGCCTGAACGGCGCCTATGTGCAGTTGCCGGTGCAGCCCGCGCAGATCGAACAGGCTTTGCGTGCCCTGCCAGTGCTGGGCTTTGCCGGGTGCAACCTGACCATTCCGCACAAAGTGGCGGCCCTGTCGGTGCTCGACGAGGTCGACGCGCTGGCCCGGCGCATCGGCGCGGTCAATACCGTGGTGGTCTTGCCCGATGGCCGTTTGCGCGGCAGCAATACCGACGCCTTTGGCTACATCGAGAGCCTGCGCGAAGCCCAGCCCGCCTGGCAGGCCAGCGCCGGCCCGGCCGTCGTCTTGGGTGCGGGCGGCGCGGCGCGCGCGGTCGTCTGCGCCTTGCTTGACGCAGGTAGCCCCTTGGTGCGTCTGTGCAACCGCAGCCTGGCCAATGCCCAGGGGCTGGCCCAAGAGTTTGGCCCACAAGTCCAAGCCTGCGAGTGGGCAACGCGCAGCGCCGTTCTGGCCGATGCCAACTTGCTGGTCAACACCACTAATTTAGGCATGCATGGGCAAGAGGCGCTGGACATCAGCCTGGAGGCGCTGTCGGTTCAGGCTTTGGTGTCGGACATCGTCTACGTGCCGCGCATTACGCCGCTTTTGGCGGCGGCGGCGGCGCGCGGCAACCCTTGCGCCGAAGGCCTGGGCATGCTTTTGCACCAAGCGCGGGCTGGTTTTGCGGCCTGGTTTGGCAGCATGCCCGAGATGTCAGCAGGTCTTCGCAAAGCAGTGGAAGCCACTTTTTAAATTTCTCCTCCCCCGCGCTGCCCTGGCAGCGCACTCCTTCTTTACCAACTGAAAGACTTTTATGCACACCAGCCCTTCCGGATTGCAATACGAAGACACCGTTCTGGGTGACGGCGACACCGCCGTGGCCGGCAAACATGTCAGCGTCCACTACACCGGCTGGCTCTGGGAAGACGGCGAACTGGGCGAGAAATTTGACTCCAGCAAAGACCGCAACGACCCGTTTGGCTTTCGCCTGGGCGCCGGCATGGTCATCCAAGGCTGGGACGAAGGCGTGGTCGGTATGCAGGTGGGCGGCCATCGCACCCTGATCATTCCGCCCGAGCTGGGCTACGGCAAGCGCGGCGCCGGCGGCGTCATTCCGCCCCATGCCACGCTGAAATTCGAGGTCGAGCTGCTGGCCGTCTAAAGCCCACTTGAAAAAGCCGCCGGCCGCCCCATGTCCTGGGAACACCGTTTTTTCCACCGTATTTTTGGTAACCGCATGTCCGACAACGCTTCCACCCCCTCTGGCGCCCCCGCCCAACCTGACCCCCACGCGGCCGCCGACGGCGCGCAACTGCCCGAGCAGGCCGACGCGCTAACCATCGCGCAGGCGGAATTGGCGGTTTTGCAGGCCAAAAGTGCTGAATTGGCGGACCAATTTCTGCGTGCCAAGGCCGACGCCGAGAACGCCCGGCGCCGCGCCGAGGACGAAATCACCAAAGCGCGCAAATTCGCCGTGGAGAATTTCGCCGACAGCCTGCTGCCGGTGGCCGACAGCCTAGAAGCCGGTTTGGCCATCCAGGACGCCACGGTGCAACAGATTCACGAAGGCGCCCAGGCGACCTTGCGCCAGTTGCTGGCGGCGCTGGAGCGCAACAAAGTCATTGCCATCAACCCCGAGGCGGGCGCCAAATTTGACCCGCACCACCACCAGGCCATCAGCGTGGTGCCGGCGGAGCAGGAGGCCAATACCGTGGTCGCCGTGCTGCAAAAAGGCTATTTGATCGCCGATCGGGTGCTTCGCCCGGCCCTGGTGACGGTGGCAGCGCCCAAATAAGCCGATTTTTTTGAATGGGCGGGGCCTCTGGCGCCAGCAAATTGCGCCCCCCAGGCCTTGAAAAGCGCTTGACCGCCCCGAACTGACACCTATCTCGTTTTATTGCAGTAGCAGGAGTTTCATCATGGGAAGAATCATCGGTATTGACCTGGGCACCACCAACAGCTGCGTGGCCATCATGGAGGGCAACACGCCCAAGGTCATCGAAAACGCCGAAGGTGCGCGCACCACGCCGTCCATCATCGCTTACCAAGAGGACGGCGAAGTTCTGGTCGGTGCGTCGGCCAAGCGCCAGTCGGTCACCAACCCGAAGAACACGCTGTATGCGGTTAAGCGCCTGATCGGACGCAAGTTTTCCGAGAAAGAAGTGCAAAAGGACATCGACCTGATGCCTTACAAGATCGCCGCCGCCGACAATGGCGACGCCTGGGTGGAGGTGCGTGGCAACCGCATGGCGCCGCAACAAGTCAGCGCCGATATCCTGCGCAAAATGAAAAAGACCGCCGAGGACTACCTCGGTGAAGAAGTGACTGACGCCGTCATAACCGTGCCGGCTTACTTCAACGATGCACAACGCCAGGCCACCAAAGATGCTGGTCGCATTGCCGGTTTGGATGTCAAGCGCATCATCAATGAGCCGACCGCTGCGGCGCTTGCCTTTGGCATGGACAAGAACGAAAAAGGCGACCGCAAAATCGCGGTGTATGACCTGGGCGGCGGGACGTTTGACGTCTCCATCATCGAAATCGCCGACGTCGACGGCGAGAAGCAATTCGAAGTGCTGTCCACCAATGGCGACACCTTCCTGGGCGGCGAGGACTTTGACCAACGCATTATTGATTTCATCATTGCCGAGTTCAAAAAAGACCAAGGCGTGGATTTGTCCAAAGACGTACTGGCCTTGCAGCGCCTCAAAGAAGCGGCCGAAAAAGCCAAAATCGAGCTCTCCAGCAGCTCGCAAACCGACATCAACCTGCCTTATGTCACGGCCGATGCCACCGGACCGAAACATCTGAACATCAAGCTGACCCGCGCCAAGCTGGAGTCTTTAGTGGAGGAGCTGATCGAGCGCACGATTGCGCCTTGCCGCATGGCCATCAAGGACGCCGGCGTGAGCGTGTCAGACATTCATGACGTGATCTTGGTCGGCGGCATGACCCGTATGCCCAAGGTGCAGGACAAGGTCAAAGAGCTGTTTGGTAAAGAGCCGCGCAAAGACGTGAACCCGGACGAGGCCGTAGCCGTGGGCGCTGCCATCCAGGGCCAGGTGCTTTCGGGCGACCGCAAAGACGTGTTGCTTTTGGACGTGACGCCTTTGTCCCTCGGAATCGAAACCCTGGGCGGCGTGATGACCAAGATGATCACCAAGAACACCACCATCCCGACCAAGTTTGCCCAAACTTTCTCGACCGCCGACGACAACCAGCCGGCCGTGACGATTAAGGTGTACCAAGGCGAGCGCGAAATGGCCTCGGCCAACAAGTCGCTGGGCGAGTTCAACCTGGAAGGCATCCCCCCATCACCACGCGGAACGCCGCAAATCGAGGTGTCTTTTGACATCGACGCCAACGGCATCTTGCACGTGGGCGCCAAAGACAAAGGCACGGGCAAGGAAAACAAGATCACCATAAAAGCCAACTCGGGCCTGACCGAGGCCGAGATCCAGCAGATGGTCAAGGACGCCGAGCTCAACGCGGCCGATGACAAGAAAAAGCTCGAAGTCATCCAGGCACGCAACGAGGCCGAAGCGAATATGCACAGCGTCAAGAAGAGCCTGACCGAGCATGGCGACAAGCTCGAAGCCGGTGAGAAGGAAAAAATCGAAGCCGCGATCAAAGACCTGGAAGCCGTGATCAAGAGCGACGACAAGGAGAGCATCAGCGCCAAGAGCGCCGCCTTGATGGCAGCGAGCCAAAAGCTGGGCGAAAAAGTTTATGCCGACATGCAAGCCAAGCAAGCCGCCGAGGGCGCAGGCGCCACCGGTGGCGGCGAGCAAGCGGCTAAACCGGCAGACGACAATGTGGTCGACGCCGAAGTCAAGGAAGTGAAAAAGGGATAAGCCCGCCGCAGCCTGCGCTGCTTGAAAATCCGCCGCGCTGAACCCGTTTGGGAGTTCAACGCGGCTTTTCTGTTGTTACGGAGCCCGCAATATTCATGGCCAAAAGAGATTTTTACGAGATTCTGGGCTTACCCAAGAACGCTTCGGACGAGGAAATTAAAAAGTCCTACCGCAAGCTGGCGATGAAGTTCCACCCCGACCGCAACCAGGGCGAAGCGGCCAAGGAGGCGGAGGTCAAGTTCAAAGAGGCCAAAGAGGCCTACGAGATGCTGTCCGACCCGCAAAAGCGCGCTGCCTACGACCAGCACGGCCATGCCGGCGTGGACCCCAATATGCGCGGTCCGGGCGCGGAAGGTTTTGGTGGTTTTGCCGAGGCTTTTGGTGATATTTTTGGCGAGATGTTTGGCCAGCAACGCGGCGGACGCGGCGGACGACAGGTTTTTCGGGGCGGCGACTTAAGCTACGCGATGGACCTGACGCTGGAAGAGGCAGCTGCTGGCAAGGATGCGCAAATTCGCATCCCCACCCATGAAAACTGCGATGTGTGCGCCGGCGCCGGCGCCAAGCCGGGCACCCAGATCAAAAACTGCGGCACCTGTGGTGGCGCGGGTGTGGTGCAGATGCGCCAGGGCTTTTTCAGCGTGCAGCAAACCTGCCCGACGTGCCGGGGCGCCGGAAAAATTGTGGCCGAGCCCTGCATCGCCTGCGCGGGCCAGGGCAAGGTCAAGAAGCAAAAAACCCTGGAAGTCAAAATCCCCGCTGGCATCGACGCAGGCATGCGCATCCGCAGCGCCGGCAATGGCGAAGCGGGCACCAATGGCGGGCCATCGGGCGATTTGTATATCGAGATCCGGCTTAAGAAACACGATATCTTTGAGCGCGATGGCGACGATTTGCATTGCACCGTGCCCATCGGCATCGTCACCGCCGCCTTGGGTGGCGAGATTGATGTGCCCACATTACAAGGCAAGGCGGCTATCGACCTGCCCGAAGGCACGCAAACGGGCAAGCAGTTCCGCTTGCGCGGCAAGGGCATCAAAGGCGTGCGCTCGAGCTACCCGGGCGATTTATATTGCCACATCACGGTGGAGACACCGGTCAAACTCAGCGAGCACCAGCGCAAACTGCTGCGCGAGCTTGACGAGTCCTTCCGCAAAGGCGGTAGCAAGCATTCACCCTCGGGCGATAGCTGGACCGACCGACTGAAAAGCTTTTTCAGCTAAACGGGCCGGCACCTGGCAGGCACTGCAGCATGGACACCAGCGCACCCCTGCCCTACCTCACAGCGGCTTTTTACCGCTTTGTAGACCTGCCCGACTGTGCGCAGTACAAAGAACCGCTGCAGTCGCTCTGCGAAGCACAGCGGGTTCGGGGGCTGATTCTGCTCGCCCCCGAAGGCATTAACAGCACCATTGCCGGCCCGCCCGAGGGCGTGCGCGCGGTGCTGGCCTGGCTGCGCGCCCAGGCGCCTTTCGCGCCGCTGGAGCACAAAGAATCCTGGTCGGCCAAAGCGCCGTTTCGGCGTATGCGGGTGCGTATCAAAAAAGAAATCGTCACCATGGGCGTGCCGGCTTTGCGCCCGGCCAGCCAGGCCGGCACCTACGTAAAGCCCCAGGACTGGAACGCGCTGATCCAAGACCCCGACGTGGTGTTGGTCGATACGCGCAATGACTACGAGGTGGACATAGGCAGCTTCGCCGGGGCGATCAACCCGCACATCCAAAGCTTTGCCGAACTGCCAGCCTGGCTAGAAGCCCAGGGCCTGCTGGACGCCGGCAAGCCGCGCAAAGTAGCCATGTTTTGCACCGGCGGCATCCGCTGCGAAAAATCAACAGCGCTGCTGCGATCGCAGGGTCTGGAGACGGTCTACCACCTTGAAGGCGGCATCTTGAAGTACCTAGAGACAGTAGCCCGGGCCGAAAGCCTGTGGCAAGGCCAGTGTTTTGTGTTCGACGAGCGCGTCTCGGTGGGGCACGGCGTGCAAATGGGCGAGCACCAGTTGTGCCGATGCTGTCGCCAACCGCTGCCCGAAGGCGCACTGGAATCGCCGCAGTTTGAGGCCGGGGTAAGTTGCCCGCGCTGTTATACCCACACCAGCGAGGCGCAAAAAAGCAGCGCGCGCGCGCGGCAAAAGCAATGGGAACGTGCTAAAGCAAAAGCGGCCAAAGCTGCCAGAACGCGGACTTCGGGCCAGGCGGACCATGCCTGAAAACCTGCCTTTTCTGTACTCTTTTCGCCGCTGCCCCTACGCCATGCGGGCGCGCATGGCTTTGCACACCAGCGCCACCGTTCTAGAACACCGCGAAATCGAACTCAAAAACAAGCCCGCTGCGATGCTGGCCGCCTCGCCCAAGGGCACGGTACCCGTGCTGGTGCTCCCCGACGGACGCGTGATCGACGAAAGCCTGGACATCATGCGCTGGGCCTTGGCCAAGCGGGACCCGCTGCATTGGCGGCCGCCAGCGGATCAGGAGCCAGCGGCCTTAGACTTGATTGCGCAGAACGACGGCCCGTTCAAGCAGGCGCTGGACCGCTACAAATACCCCTACCGCTTCGGTCTGAACGACGGCATATCGCCACGCGATGCGGGCGCGGGCTTTCTGCACGCGCTGGAGGAGCAGCTGCAAACCCAGGTTTTCTTGAACGGAAGCACCTGGGGTCTGGTCGACGCCGCTCTGGCGCCTTTTGTGCGCCAGTTTGCGCACACCGATAAAGCCTGGTTTTCTCAGCAGCCTTGGCCGCGCCTGGCGCAGTGGCTGGCCGATTTTGAAGCCTCTGACCTGTTCGCCGCCATCATGCACAAGCGAGCGCCCTGGGTAGCGGGCCTGGCGCCGCTGGCCACCGGCAAGAGCGACTTAGCCTCAAAGACTTAAAACGCGTCCAAAGCCAGCGCTGTGACAGCGTCTGCGCCGTCCACGATGCTATCGCGCAAGCCCGGCGCCTTGGTCAGGATGTGGTCGGCATAAAAACGCGCAGTGCTGATTTTGGCCTGCATAAATTCTTTGTCCACACCGGCTGCCAATTGCGTTTGCGCCACCAGCAGCGAGCGACCCATTTGCCAGCCGGCCATCAGATTGCCCGCCAGCATCAGGTAGGGCACGCTGCCCGCGTAGACCGCATTGGGAATGGCCTTGGAGTGGCCCGCTACAAAGTCCACCACATCAACGAAGGCGGCCCGAGCGGCGCCCAGGCGCTTGGCCATGGCCAGCGCGTCGGCGCTGCCGTTAGCCTGGAGTTCTTCCACGGTGCCTGCCACCTGGGCGGCAATGGCCTTGGCGGTCTGACCACCGTCACGCGCCGTTTTGCGTCCGACCAGGTCATTGGCCTGGATGGCGGTGGTGCCTTCGTAAATTGTCAAAATTTTGGCGTCGCGGTAGTACTGGGCCACACCGGTTTCTTCGATAAAACCCATACCGCCATGCACTTGCACCGCCATGGAGGTGACCTCCAGGCTCATCTCGGTGCTAAAGCCCTTGACCAGCGGCACCATGAATTCATAGAAAGTCTGGTGCTCTTTGCGCGCTTGTGCATCGGGGTGGTGGTGGGCCACGTCAAAAGCGGCAGCGGCCACCGAGGCCAAGGCGCGGCAGCCTTGCACATAGGCGCGCATGGTCATGAGCATGCGGCGCACATCGGGGTGGTGGATGATGGGCGCGCTGGTGTTCATGGAGCCGTCCACCGGGCGACTTTGCACCCGATCGCGCGCAAACTGGGCTGCCTTTTGGTAGGCACGCTCGGCAATCGCAATGCCTTGCACGCCCACGCCATAGCGCGCTGCGTTCATCATGATGAACATGTACTCCAGGCCCCGGTTTTCCTGGCCGACCAAGTAGCCCACGGCGCCGGCGCCACCGGCATCGGCCACCGATCCGGCCAGAGCATCACCAAATTGCAGCACCGCTGTCGGGCTCGCTTTAATGCCCATTTTGTGCTCGATGCTGACGCACTGCACATCATTGCGCGCGGCAGGGTTGCCTTGTGCATCCACCACAAACTTGGGCACCACAAACAGGCTAATGCCTTTGACGCCCTCGGGCGCGCCCTGCACCCGGGCCAGTACCAAATGGACGATGTTTTCGGCCATATCGTGCTCACCCCAAGTGATGTAAATCTTGGTGCCGAAGACGCGGTAGGTGCCATCGGGCTGCGGTTCGGCGCGGGTGCGCACCAGGGCCAGGTCGCTACCGGCTTGCGGCTCGGTCAGGTTCATGGTGCCGGTCCATTGGCCGCTGACAATTTTTTCCAGGTAAATCGCTTTAAGCTCATCCGAACCCGCAGTCAGCAAAGCTTCGATAGCGCCGTCGCTGAGCAGCGGGCAGAGCGCAAAACTCATATTGGCCGAGTTCTGCATTTCGCCACAGACCGCGCCAATCGTCTTGGGCAGACCCTGGCCGCCAAAGTCCACGGGGTGTTGCAGGCCTTGCCAGCCGCCTTCGGCAAATTGGCGGTAGGCCTCTTTGAAGCCAGGCGTGGCGGTGACCACGCCGTTTTTCCAAGCGCTGGGGTTTTGGTCGCCCGCCCAGTTCAGCGGTGCCAGCACCTCCTGATTGAACTTGGCCGATTCTTCCAGCACCGCTTGCGCCGTGCCCAGGTCCGCATCTTCAAAGCCGGGCAATTGGGCGATTTGGTCGATGCGCGCCAGATGTTCGATGTTGAACAACATGTCTTTAACGGGGGCGAGGTAGGTCATGGCAAAACTCAGGTGAAAGGCGGGAGGGCGAAAAAAAGGCACCGCGCGGGTGCCTGTGGGGACGCTCGTTTAGAGCGCTGCGACCAGCTCCGGGACGGCGACAAAAAGATCTGCCTCCAGCCCGTAATCGGCTACGCTAAAGATCGGCGCTTCGGCGTCTTTGTTGATGGCTACGATGACCTTGCTGTCTTTCATACCGGCCAGATGCTGGATGGCGCCGCTGATGCCGCAAGCGATATAGAGCTGGGGCGCGACAATCTTGCCAGTCTGGCCCACTTGCCAGTCATTGGGCGCGTAGCCCGCATCGACGGCGGCGCGGCTGGCGCCCATGGCGGCACCCAGCTTGTCGGCCAGGGGCGTCATGATTTCCATGAACTTCTCGTTAGAGCCCAGAGCCCGTCCGCCCGAGACGATGATCTTGGCAGCGGTCAGTTCGGGGCGGTCATTTTTGGCGATTTCCGAGCCCAAATAGCGCACATCGGCGCTCGCAGCCAGCGCCGCTTGCACATCGACCGCAGCGCTAGCGCCACTGGCCGCAGCGGCGTCAAAGCCGGTGGTGCGTACCGTAATGACCTTGATCGCATCACCACTTTGCACCGTGGCAATGGCGTTGCCGGCATAAATCGGGCGTTCAAAAGTGTCGGGGCTGTCCACCTTGGTGATGTCCGAAATCTGCGCCACATCCAGCTTGGCTGCCACGCGCGGGGCGATGTTCTTGCCCACGGCAGTTGCCGGGAAAAGAATGTGGCTGTACGCGCCGGCCATGGAGACCACCTGCGCAGTTACGTTTTCGGCCAGGCCGTTGGCAAAAGCGGGGCTGTCGGCATGGATCACCTTGGACACGCCGGCAATGGCGGCAGCCGCGGCCGCGGCGGCGGCGGCGTTGTGTCCAGCCACCAGCACATGCACATCGCCACCGCACTGAGACGCAGCGGTAATGGTATTGAGCGTGGAAGGCTTGATGCCAGCGTTATCGTGTTCGGCAACAACGAGAGAAGTCATAAATGGTCCTGTAGACGAATGGGTTAAATCGAGTAAAGAGTGCGCCAGCCGGTCTTAGATGACCTTGGCGTCGTTCTTGAGCTTGTCGACCAGCGTGGCCACGTCGGCCACTTTGATACCGGCGCTGCGAGCGGCGGGCTCGACCACTTTGAGGGTCTTGATACGTGGGCTCACGTCCACGCCCAGATCGGCGGGGCTATAGGTGTCGAGCTGCTTTTTCTTAGCCTTCATGATGTTGGGCAAGGTGACATAGCGCGGCTCGTTCAGGCGCAAGTCGGTGGTAATGATGGCCGGCAAAGCCAGGCTCAGCGTTTCGGAGCCGCCGTCCACTTCGCGGGTGACGGTGGCTTTGCCATCGGCCACTCCCACCTTGCTGGCGAAGGTGGCTTGCGGGCGGTCGCACAGGGCGGCGAGCATTTGGCCGGTTTGGTTGCAATCGTCGTCGATGGCTTGTTTGCCCAAAATGACCAGTCCGGGCTGCTCTTTGTCCATCAGGGCTTTGAGGATTTTGGCGACGGCCAGCGGTTGCAGCTCTTCGGCGGTTTCCACCAGGATGGCGCGGTCGGCACCGATGGCCATGGCGGTGCGCAAGGTCTCGGTGCATTGGCTCACGCCGCAGGAGACGGCGATGACCTCGGTAGCCACGCCTTTTTCCTTCAGACGGACCGCCTCTTCGATGGCGATTTCGTCAAAGGGGTTCATGCTCATTTTGACGTTGGCGATATCGACGCCGCTGCCATCGGATTTGACGCGGACTTTGACGTTGTAGTCGACCACGCGCTTAACCGGAACCATCACTTTCATAAACACCACTCCAGAGGTAAATAACAGGAAAACGGGCCAGAGATCGCCCCGCTGCGGGCCAATCCGAGATTCTATGCGGCGCGCTCGTACGCAGGGCTTACAAGCACGTTCACAGCGCTCCAATTCAAAAAAGAACGATCGTGCTTTTTTAATTATACGCGCTTGCGAAACTGCAGGACGCCGTCGGCCAGCGGGCTCCAGCGCAGCGCCAGCAGGTCGCGCAGGTAGTTCTGGTAGAGCCGCCAAGGCCGCTTGCTGCACTGCTTGGGGAAGCGGTCCATGGCACGCTGGAAATAGCCCGAGCTGAAATCCACCCAGGGCTCGGGCTGCACGATCGGGTCCTGCAAAACCGGCACCACGGTGGCCAGGCCTTGGCTTCGCATGTGGCGCAGCAGACGGGCCACGTACTGGCCGGTTAAGTCACTCTTGAGGGTCCAGGACGCATTGGTGTAGCCAAACACGTAAGCCAAGTTGGGCACGCCTTGCAGCATCATGCCTTTGTAAGACAGGGCTTGGCTGACCTCCAGCGCCTGCCCATCGACGGCGATCTGCATGCCGCCAAATCCCAGCAAATCGAGCCCGGTGGCGCTGACGACGATATCGGCGGGCAACAAGGCGCCGCTGTGCAGGCGTATGCCGCCGGCCTCAAAGCGGTCAATCGTATCGGTCACCATCTGCGCCGTGCCCGCGCGCAAAGCGGCGAACAAATCGCCATCGGGGACCAGGCAGATGCGCTGGTCCCAGGGCTTGTAGCGGGGGGTGAAATGCTGGGCCACCGGATAGCCCGCAGGCAGCGCCTGGGCCACGCCTTGCAAGAGCCTGCGCGTGGCCAATTCGGGTTTGCGTCTGGCCAAGGCATAGTAAAACATGCCAGTCAGCACGTTTTTCCAGCGTGTGAGCGCATAGGCCGCGGCGGCCGGCAGTAGGCGGCGCAAGCCATCGCCCAGTGCGTCGGTGCTGGGCCGGTCCACCACAAAAGTGGGCGAACGCTGCAACAGCGTTACGCGGCCGGCCAGTTTGGCCATCTCGGGCACCAGCGTCATGGCGGTGGCGCCGCTGCCGATCACCACCACCTGGCGGCCCCGGTAATCCAGGTCCTGGGGCCAGTGCTGTGGATGCACGATACGCCCGGCAAAATTTTCCTGCCCGTCAAAGTGCGGTGCGTGGCCGTGCTGGTAGTTGTAGTAGCCACTGCACAGGAGCAAAAAGCGGCATTGCAGGCGCAGCGTTTGCCCGTCGGCCACGCGCAGGACCTGCAGCGTCCAGCGGGCACTGGCACTGTCCCAATCGGCTTGCAGCACCCGATGGCCAAAGCGGATCAGCGGCAAAACGCCCTGCTCTTGCGCCGTCTCCTCGATGTAGCGCAGGATGGACGGGCCATCGGCAATCGCCTTGGCGCCGGTCCAGGGCTTGAAGGCATAGCCCAGCGTATGCATATCCGAGTCCGAGCGCACACCGGGGTAGCGAAACAAATCCCAGGTGCCGCCGATGCGTTCGCGTGCCTCTAAAATCAGCACCGACGCATCGGGAAGGCCTTGGCGCAAATGCACCGCACTGCCGATGCCTGACAGCCCGGCCCCCACGATCAGTGTGTCGACGATGGTGCCCTGCAGCGCCTCATTCATGCCACAAACACCCGCGAAAGTCGCCCCATAGAGCACCAATACATATCCCGCTCCCAGCCCACGCTGGGGAAGACCACACCCTGGGTGATGCCCCCCACCCGCACGCGGGCGCACTCAGCGCCGCTGGCGATGTCGAGCACCACCACCTCTTCGCCCCAGCGGCGGTAATCGTTGAGCACCACCTGGCCGCTGGTGGGCAGGAGCACCATATGGCTGGCCACGCCGAAGTGGGGCTTTTCCCACAAGGGCGCGAGCCCCTGCCCGGCAGAGCCGATGCGCCAGGCGCGCAAAAAGCGGTTGGCCGCGTCATAGCCCAGCACGATCTGGCGCTGCACATCGACCAGCGGCGGATTGGTGATGCTGCCGCCGGCTTGGCCGCTAATCGGGATAGTGCTGTGGTCTTGGCTGTTGTGCAGCGAGACGCGTAGCAAGCGGTTGGGTGTTGGGGACACCCCAGCGCCATGCATATTGATGCGGTAGCGATGGCGTCCGTTGTCCATAAACCAGGCGTTGTGGCCGTCGATCACCACGTCCCAGCCGTAGCTTTGGCCGGTGGCGCCGACGTAGTCCCAGCGCCAATCGCTATCCATGCGCAGGGCTTGCGCCGCTTCGTCCCAGTGGTAGCGAAATATCGATCGCACGCCGACCACATAGACGGTATTGCCCACCGCACTGAGGCGCGCAATCGATGGCTCGGGGCAGTTCAGCGGTGCGCTCACGGTTTGCAAGCGCTCCGGGTCTAGCACCACCAACTGCGCGGCCACCGTGTCCGACAGGTTTTTGGTGACGATCAGCCCGTTGTCCAGCACCACAAAGGAGTTGTAGGGCTGATCGATAGGCAGTTGCATCGACTGCTTGGGCTGGCAATGCCGGTCCAGCCGATGCGCAAAGCGGCCGTAGACCACGTAGATATCGCCGTTGCGGTGGATCGCCATGCCGCCCGGCCACATCGGGCCGCCGGGCAAACGCGGCGAGCGCTCCAGGGTGCGCAGGCTGTGCGGGTCGATGCGCTCCACGCAGGCCGTCGTGGCCAGCCCGATATGGGCGCGCAGCGCCGAGTGGGTTAGCAGATACACCTGACCCGGATCGCCCAGCACCGTCATGGTCGATAGCGTGGTGTTGCGGGTGTGGCAGTGCAGGCGCTCGTGGGGCTGCAGTTTCCAGTCCCAGCCCGGTGTGGCGGTTTGCAGGCGCGCCGGCCCGCCGTCTTCGGCCGGCCAGGGGCTGCCGTAGTAGCCTGCGCTCATGCGCGGCGCCGACGACGGCGCACGATCCACCAGAGCATCAATAGCACCAAGCCCACCAACACCGCGCCCACTTCCTTGCCCCAGACGGGCAGCCAGTAGCGCCAAAAGCCATTGATCATGACCTGTTTTTGCGGGCTGTAGCCAGCGGGGATGTCCAGCACCTGGTTGGCCTGCGACCAGGCAGCAAAGTCGGTTTGCATAGTGGCAAACTCTTGGGGCAAGGCATCGCGCAGGTCCTGGGTTTCGCCTGGGTCGCTGCGCAAATCGTACAGATGCCATTGGCCGTCGCCCAGCGGCGCGATATTGCGCACCAGTTTGAGGTGGTCTTTGAACAAAGCGGCATTACCCGACAACTCATAACCCAGCACCTGTCCGCGCCCGCGCACGGCGGTGGCGCTGGCCTGCAACAGCGGCAGCAAACTGCGCCCGACGATGGGCTCCACCGGCGCACCGCGGTAGCTGCCCCGATGCGGCGCCACCTGGGCCAAATCTAGCAAGGTTGGGGTGATATCGGTCACGTGGGTGAGCGCGCCCTCCACGCGGTTTGCCTGACGCACGCCGGGCCCAGTCATCAGCATTGGCGTGCGGATACCGCCCTCGCCTGCCCAAAATTTATAGGTGTACAGGGGCGATGCCGACGCGCTGGCCCAGCCCGGGCCGGGGATGCCGTAGGTGCCTTTGGCACCCAAAGTCTCGGTGTCTTGCTTGTAGTTGAACACCAGCCAGGGCTGCGCCTCGTGGTAGTCCGAGCCCTCGGCGCCGTTGTCCGACAAAAACACAAAATGGGTGTTGTCGTATTGGCCGGACTTTTTCAGGTAATCGACCAAGCGCCCGACTTGAAAGTCCATGGCCTCGGCCATGGCGGCGTAGACCTCCATCTGGCGCTCCATGTGCAAGCGCTCTTTTTCGGGCAAAGTATCCCAGTTGCCGGTGGTGGACATGGTCCGAAGGCGCGTGCCCGGCGGCACGATACCCAGTTCAATGGCTTTGGCCAGCCGCTGCTCGCGCAAAGCGGTCCAGCCGGCGCGGTAGCGGCCCTTGTACTTGGCAATCAATTCGGCCGGCGCCTGCACCGGCACATGGTTGGCCTGAAAACCCACATAGGCAAAAAAGGGCTGGTCTTTGCGGCTGTCCGCCTCGATGTAGCCGATGGTGCGGTCCACAAAATATTGCGAAGAATAAAACTCGGCAGGCATCTTGGCAATCTGCCCGTCTTCAAACCAATACACCTGCGGTAAATGCGGCAGGTACTGCTTGGCCGGCTCCCAGTTGTCCGAGCCGGTGTCGCCCTGCACAATGGATTTATCAAAGCCGCGCCGGTTAGGCAGGTTGTAGGGCTCCGAGCCCACATTCCACTTGCCCGCAACATAGGTGCGGTAGCCGCTGTCCTGCAAGAGCGACGCCACCGTAACCACCTGCGGCGTGAGCGAGCCCTGGTAGCCCGGCTTGCCCAGGTGCTCGGTGGGCATGGCTTCACGCAAATTGCCCACCCCATTGCGGTGGTTGTCCACGCCGGTCAGCAGCATCGAACGCGTGGGCGAGCAGGAGGCAGCCACATGGAAGTTCGAAAAGCGCACGCCCGCATGGGCAAGCGCGTCCAGGTGCGGCGTGGCCATTTCGCCGCCAAAAGCGCCCAGGTCGGTAAAGCCCCAGTCGTCGGCGACCATCACCACGATATTGGGCCTTTTGGCGGGCCGCGAAGCAGCGCCCGCGCTTATCGGTGTGGCCGGCATCGCCGCTGGGCGCGCCGTGGAGGCGGTCGATGCGTAAAGGCCCCCTGTGCTGCACCAAGCGGCCAAACTTGCTGCTAGCAGCGCACGCGTCAAAGCATTTGCGCGATGATTCATTGTTGAGGTCTCCAAAGTGGGGGCAGGCACGGCGTGGGCCAGCAGCCATACAGATATGTACTTTGCTGGCAATGTAGCACGCAGTGGGCGCGCCGCCAGGCACGTGCGCGACGCTCTTTGGGTGACAATACCCGATCCACTTTTAGCGCAAATCCCGTATGGTGAATCCGTCTCCTGCTCGCAAAACTTCCGCCAAACGCGGCACCGACCGCACGCTGGCATCGCGTCTGGGGCGCGACGATTGGCTGGACGCGGCCTTTCGGGCCGCCGTGGACCACAGTTTTGACCGCGTGCGGGTACTGTCTTTGGCCGAAGACCTGAACGTGACTCGCGGCAGTTTTTACTGGCATTTCAAAGACCATGCCGAGCTGATCGCCGCGCTCATCGAGCGCTGGCGCGCGCGCGAAATCGCGCTCTACCCCGGCCTGCAAAGCGACGCCGACCCCGATCCGGTCAAGGACATCGAAGCCATGCTCGACACCGTGCTGGCCTTTGGCGGCGAGGATCTGAACAACATCCGCTTTGAACTGGCCCTGCGCGGACTGGGCCGCCGCGATGCCGTAGTGGCCACCATGCTGCGCAAAACCGACGATATGCGCATTGCCCTGTTTACCCGCAAATTCGTTCGCTTGGTGGGCGATGAAAAAACCGCTGCCGACCTGGCCACGTTGTTTTATTTGTCGGTGGTGGGCAGCTACCACGCCTTGATTCGGCCGCAAACAGCGATCAGCACCAAACGCTATTTTCTGGACATCATTGCCAAGTACCTGGTGCAGCAGCAGCGGTAAACGCATAGGCCGTCAGCCCATTTACGGCCCTGGCGCCTGCAAGATGGTGCGAAAACCCAGGTGACTGACCGCTAAATCATCTTCCTGCGCCTGGCGCGCACCGGCGCGGTAGCGCATACAGTAATTGGGTGCGCACAAAAACGAACCGCCCTTGATGACATGCGAGGGCACCTGCCCCGGTGTGCCGGGCTTGCGCCCGGCGATGGCAGCGGTGTCCACCTCGGCCTCTTCGGCTTCTTGGGCCAACACCGCGTGGCTGGCGGTATAGCGGTCGCGGGTGATTTCCCACACATTGCCCAGCATGTCAAATAGGCCTAAAGCGTTGGGCGCGTAGCAGCCCACCGGTGCCAAGCCGACAAAACCATCCTGCGCCGAGTTGGCCACTGGGAACATGCCTTGCCAGGTATTGGCCTGCGCCGGTTGGCCGTGGGTGGTGGGCGTTTGCGCGCTGGCCTCGCGCGCAGCCCACTCCCATTGCGCCTCGGTGGGCAGCGCCCGTCCAGCCCACTTCGCATAGGCCTGCGCGTCTTGAAAAGTCAGGTTGACCACCGGGAAAGCCTCTCGACCGGCAATGGAGGTGTGTTGCCCACCCGGGTGGCGCCAGTGCGCGCCGGCCAGATAGCGCCACCACTGCGTCGGGTTGCCATCACCGGACAAACTGGTGGGGCTGACAAACACCACGGCGCCGGGCAACAGCAAATCGGGCGGCAACTCAGGATGCACTTTGGGGTCCACTGCCCGCTCGGCCACGGTGACATAGCCTGTGGCCTGCACGAAGGCGGCGAACTGCGCATTGGTGACCTCGGTACGGTCCATCCAGAAGCCTTGCACCGGCACTTTGCGCACTGGCATTTCTTCTGCGTACACCGTATCGCCCATGGCCAGCGTGCCGCCGGGCACCCACACCATGCCAGGATGGGGGCTGCCTGCAGCCAACTGGGGCAGGTCACAGTGCAAGCGCTCTTGGCTTTGGAGGCTTTGGTAGCTTTTTGCAGACCACCAAAGCCAGGCGCCGAGCGCCAAAACAAGCAGCAAAACACCACCAACCACGGGGCCCGTCCATGGCTTGCGGGGGCGGGCGGCGTCAGGCCTTGGCATCTTGGCAGGGCCGCAACCTAGACCCGGCTTGGACTACGCTGCAGCCGGTGTGCCGACCGGCGAGAAATGCTGGGTGTTTTGCGCTAACCAGGCTTGGCCACGGCTGGCGTCGTGCTGCTCGGGGTGGAAGTCTTTGCGCAGGTAGTCGCGCCAGGCGGCCACGTTGCCCCGGAGCATGCCGTCGCGCGCAAAGAGCAGACGCCTCGCACTGCGCCAGGTGCTCCACTTGAACAGGCTACCGTCATGCCACAGATTACGCACTGTTTGGCGCAGCACGTCGCTGATGAAAATAAATGAGATCACCCGGAACACGCGCACCCGCCAAACGTGGCTGCCACCGCTGGCCTGGTAGATATTGAAGGCCGTGCTGCGGTGCTCGGACTCTTCGGCGCTGTGCCAGAGCCACAGGGTTTGCAGGCGCTCCTCTGCGCCTTCCAGGGCTTCGGGGTGGCGCAGCATCCAGTCGGCAAATAACGCGGTGAAATGCTCCACGGCTGCCGTCGCGGCCAAATGCATGCGCGGGTCCAAGTGCGCGGCCTTTTGGATGCGCTTGGCGCCGATGACCTCAATCTTGTTGACAAAGCCCATGCGCTCCAGATGCCCGTTAAACAACTGGTGAATGCGCCGGTGCGTCGCCTCCTGGCCGACAAAACCCTGCACCTCCGCGGCAAATTTCTCACGCTGCTCCTCAGGCAAAGCCTTGAAACAGGTGCGCACCGAGTCGATGAAATACTGCTCGCCCAGCGGAAAGCTCATCGACAAAGCGCTGAAAAACGCCGAGCGAAAAGCGTCGCCCCCGTTCCAGCGCGCCTCAAAGGGGGTGGTGAGGTCCACGAGCAAACGCCGCACTACCAACTCAGTCATTGCAAAACTCCTTTAGCAAGCCAGGTAAGGCACTCTGGGCGATCCTTGCCGTCATGCTACCGTTACCGACTCAATACACAAGTGTACTGTGAAACCGCTGCTCTGCCTAGACTGTCCCTAGCGCTCAGAGGGGCAATGTCGCGGCGGCGGCGCTCGCTGGCGTGTGACGCGCCGGCCCGGCCAGGGCGATGCCCTGCTCGGCAAAGGCCTGCCAAAGCGCCAGATTTAGCTCGGAGCGCAAATTGCCCTGTCCGTTTTCCAGGTCGGCGATCCAGTAAACCAGCGTCAGCTCGATGCCTTCGGGCACAAACTGCGACAGCTGCACGCTGGGGGCCGGGCTGGTCAGGACACGCGCATGTGCGCGGGCAGCGGTCTCCATCAGGGCCATGGCCCGGGGCACGTCGGCATCAAAAGCAACCAGCACGCGGGTAGTCTGTACCACCCGGGGGTCGGCGAGCGAGAGGTTTTCCACCCGGCTGGTCAGCAGCATTTCGTTGGGGACGATGGCCTCGCGCCCGGTAATGGCCCGCACCATGGTGTAGCGGGCGTTGATCTGGGTGATCGTGCCCTCAAAGTCCTCGACCCGCACGTTATCGCCGATGCGCAGGCTGCGTTCGGCCAAAATCAAAAAACCACTGATGTAATTGGCCGCCAGTTTTTGCAGGCCAAAGCCGATGCCCACGCCCAAGGCACCGCCCACGACCGACAAGGCCGTCAGGTCGATGCCCACCGCTGAGAAAGCCATGATCAAGCCCAAAAACAGCAGCACGATGCGGGTGGCATTGCTGATGGCTTTGCGCACCGACAGCTCGCCGCCGTTGGTGGCCGAGCGCAACAGACGCGACTCGATAGCCGCCGAAATCCACAGCATCACAATCAGCACCGCACCCGCTGTGAGCAAGCCCTCGACCAAATTGCGAACCGTCAGGCGAGCGGCACCGACCTTCCAGCCAATTTGGTCCATTTCATTGAGCACAGCGGGCAGCAAGCCGCTGACCCACAGCACCAAGGCCAGCCACACCAACCAGGAAATGGTCTGCTCCAAGGCGCGCACCCACCGCGCCTGCGAAAAAGCCAATTGCAAAACCTTGACCCCAGTGCGAATCACCACCAGCGCCAGCAATACCGGAATGGCCACGCGAAGCACCACGGTATCGAGCTGGCGTGCCAAAATCGCCCGTGCGGCAAAGGCCAAGACCAAGAGCAGCGCTGGAAACAGCACGCCGTCAATATTTCTATGCCCAAACCACACCGAGCGCCGATCGCCGCCCAAAGCCGCCGCCAGAGCGCGCACCAGTACCCAGGCCAACGCACCGCACAGCGCTAAAGCCGCCAGCTCGATGCCGACCGAAGGCTGAAAAAACGCCACCAGCCAGCCCTGAAAGTCCTCGATCGGGGCCGGGCTAGACATCGGCCAACACCCGTATGTGCGCTTCCACGCTGCGCCCCAGCGCGCCCAGGTTGTAGCCGCCCTCCAGGCTGGAGACGATGCGGCCCTTGGCAAACTTGGCCGCCACTGCCTTGATTTGCTGCGTAATCCAGGCGTAATCGGCCTCGACCAGGCCCATCTGTCCCAGGTCGTCCTCGCGGTGGGCGTCAAAGCCGGCGCTGATAAAAATCATTTCCGGGGCAAAGGCCTCCAGGCGCGGCAGCCAGTGCTGGCTAATGAGCGTGCGCACCGTCTCGCCCTTGGTGTAGGCCGGAACCGGCAGATTCAATATATTGTCCGCCGAGCCTTCGGCGCCGCTGTAGGGATAAAACGGGTGCTGAAAAAAGCTGACCATCAGGATGCGTTCATCGCCGCTGACGATGTCTTCGGTGCCGTTGCCGTGGTGCACATCAAAGTCCACAATCGCCACCCGCTGCAGGCCGTGCTGCTCCAGGGCGTGGCGCGCGGCAATCGCCACATGGTTGATAAAGCAAAAACCCATGGCCTTGCCGTGGCACGCATGGTGACCGGGTGGGCGCACGGCGCAAAAAGCGTTTTCCAGTTCGCCGCGCAACACGGCATCGGTGGCCGCTACGGTAGCGCCTGCGGCGTGCAACGCGGCCTGCCAAGTCCACGGGTTCATGGTGGTATCGGGGTCGAGCGCGGCATAGCCGGGACGCGCCCCCTGCACCAGTGCGGCCTGCAAACCGGCGTCGAGCGCTTGCAGCTTTTCCACCAAATCGATGCTGTGCGCCTGCGCCACGACCGTCAGGCTGGCGGCGGATGCTTCGTAGCCATGCAAAACATCCAGCAAACCGGTGGCCAGCAAGCGGTCGTTGATGGCGTCCAGGCGCTGGGGACACTCTGGATGGCCCGGGCCCATCTCGTGGCGGTTGCCGCTGGGGTGGGTGAAGTAGCCGGTTTTGGACATGAGGCAAGAATCCTTTGTAGGCCAATTGATTCTAGTGCCGGCCCGCCGCAGGGCGCCCTAAGCCACAATGCGCCCCAGCATAGCCCCAACTGCAAAACCCTGATGTCTTTCGCGCCCGCTCTACCCGCCTCGCCTGCCCACGCTGCCCTACGGGCCTGGATCTGCCTGGCGCTGGCCACCTGTCTGCTCAGCCCCAGTGCGTTTGCGGCCAAGCCTAAGAAAAACAAAACTGCGGCAAGCAAAAACGCTGTGGCCGCCAAAAGCTACCGCAATGACCTGCGGGTGCGCGAGGCCGCACGCCAAATCGCCGAGCGCCAAGGCTTGAGCGCCGCTTGGGTGCGCGCCACGCTCGCACAGGCCCAAAAGCTGCCGGAGGTGATCCGCGCCGCGAGCCCCGTTGCCGACCCCGGCGTGCGCAACTGGGATGCTTATCGGCGCCGCGTACTGGACCCGGTGCGCATCCAGGCTGGCGTGCGCTATTGGCAGGCTCATGCGTCCACGCTAGCGCGCGCCCAAGAGCTCAGCGGTGTAGACGCCGGCACCATCGTCGGCATTGTGGGCGCCGAAACCTTGTACGGCCAACGCATGGGCAAATACCGCGTACTCGACGCACTGGCCACCTTGGCCTTTGACTTTCCTGCCCATCACCCCAAAGTGGCCGGGCGCAGCGCCTATTTTTTGCAAGAACTCGAGG
Source organism: Comamonas sp. lk (assembly GCA_945861345.1). Lineage (GTDB taxonomy): Bacteria > Pseudomonadota > Gammaproteobacteria > Burkholderiales > Burkholderiaceae_C > Allorhodoferax. The sequence goes on along the minus strand of CAMATX010000030.1, from coordinate 7,727 downwards.
CCTTTTTGCTCTGGAGCCACCAGACCGGGCGCGACCCGCTGACCGTGCGCGGCAGCTACGCCGGCGCCATGGGGATAGCCCAGTTCATGCCTTCGAGCTGGCAAAAGTACGCGGTAGACTTTGATGGCGACGGCCGTATTGACCTGTTTGGCAGCAATGCCGATGCCATCGGCTCGATTGCCAACTACCTGGCCGCTTTTGGCTGGAAGAGCGGCATGCCCACGCACTTTTCCGTCGAGCTGGACATGGCCCGCGCCGACCTGCCCGCCTTGCTTGAAAAAGATATTGTGCCCAGCATGACGCCAGCGCAAATGCAGGCCCGTGGCGCCCTGCTGCCAGCCGCTGCGCTGGCGCATCCCGGCCTGTTGGCGCTGGTAGAACTGCCCCAGGGCCTGGGCGCCAACCCGAGCTATGTGGTGGGTACCGACAACTTCTATACCGTGACCCGCTACAACTGGAGCAGCTTTTATGCCTTGTCAGTCATCGAGCTGGGCCAAGCCGTACAAGCTAATTTACCGGCACCAAAAACTCCCGACTGATGTGCAGGCCCAGGTCGTTGACGCGGTCTAAGAATTGCGTCAAAAACGAGTGCAGGCCGGTGTCCAGGATTTCGTCGATACGGCCGTATTTCAGCTGCGCCAGCAGTTTGCCGGTGCGCCGCAGCGTCTCGCTTTCGGTCGATTCACTCACGCGCTCCAGGTTGGCCAGCACCTCATTCATAGAAGCGTGCAGCGAGCGCGGCATGTCGGCCTTGAGGATGAGCAACTCGGCCACCCGCTCGGGGCGGATCACGTCGCGGTAGACCTTGCGGTAGACCTCAAAGGCCGAAACGCTGCGCAAAATCGCGCTCCAGTGGTAGAAGTCGCGCTCCTGGTCGCGCGCCAGCGCGGTGTCCAAAAAGTCGGTCTGGCCGGCGTAAAACTTCACATCGACCAGGCGCGCGGTGTTGTCGGCACGCTCCAGAAAGGTGCCCAGGCGCATAAAGTGCAGCGCCTCGTCCATCAGCATGGTGCCCACGGTGACGCCACGCGAGAGGTGTGAGCGGAACTTCACCCATTCGAAAAACTGCGCGGGGTCGCGCTCAAAAGCGCCCGATGCGGTCATGCGCTTGACCTCCAGCCAGGTCTGGTTGTGCGTCTCCCAAACTTCGGTGGTCAGGGTGCCGCGCACCGCGCGGGCGTTCTCGCGCGCCGCACCCAGGCAGGACAAGATGCTCGAGGGGTTGCGCTCGTCCTTGACCATAAAGTCCATCACCTCGCGCGCCTTAACCGGGCCATGGGTTTGGGTGTAGTTGTGCAACAGCTCGCTGATGCTCAAGAGGCCGCGCCAGCCCAGTTCGGCGGCGGCCTCGCTTTGGCCGAGCAAGCCGGTTTGGTAGTTGACATCGAGCATGCGCGCGGTGTTTTCGGCGCGCTCGGTGTAGCGCGACATCCAGTACAAATGGTCTGCGGTGCGGCTGAGCATGGCCTAGTCCTCCAAAATCCAGGTGTCTTTGGTGCCACCGCCCTGCGATGAATTGACCACCAAAGAGCCTTCTTGCAAGGCCACACGCGTCAGGCCGCCGGGCACCATTTGCACCGTCTTGCCGCTGAGCACATAGGGACGTAAATCGACATGGCGCGGCGCAATCCCGCTTTGCACATAGGTCGGGCAGCTCGACAGGCTGAGCGTGGGCTGGGCGATATAGCCCGCCGGGTTGGCCGCGAGCGCCTGGCGAAAGTGCGCCAGCTCGGCGGCGGACGCGGCCGGGCCTACGAGCATGCCGTAGCCGCCAGCGCCGTGCACTTCTTTGACCACCAGCTCGCTCAGGTGCGCCAGGGTGTAAGCCAGGTCCTCGGGCTTGCGGCACATATACGTGGGCACGTTGCTGAGCAAGGGTTTTTCGCCCAGATAAAACGCAATCATCTGCGGCACATAAGGATAGAGCGACTTGTCATCGGCAATGCCAGTGCCTACGGCGTTGCAAATCGTCACGTTACCCGCGCGGTAGGCGCTGATGAGCCCGGCGCAGCCCAGCGTGGAATCGGGGCGGAACACCAGCGGGTCCAGAAAGTCGTCGTCCACGCGGCGGTAAATCACATCCACCCGGCGCGGACCGCGTGTGGTGCGCATGTAGACAAACTTGTCTTTGACAAACAAGTCCTGGCCCTCGACCAGTTCCACGCCCATTTGCTGGGCCAAAAACGCATGCTCAAAATAGGCGCTGTTGTACATGCCCGGCGTGAGCACCACCACCGTGGGCTCGGCGGTACCGGCCGGGCAGCTAGCGCGCAGGGTTTCGAGTAAGAGATCGGGGTAGTGCGCAATCGGCGCAACACGGTGCTGGTTAAAAAGCGCCGGGAACAGGCGCATCATCATCTTGCGGTCTTCGAGCATGTAGCTCACGCCGCTGGGCACGCGTAAATTGTCTTCCAGCACAAAGTAGTCGGGCTGGCCATCGGCGCCCGGCGCGCGCACGATATCAATGCCCGAAATATGCGAATAAATTTGGTGCGGTACCTTCACGCCCACCATCTCGGGGCGGAACTGTGCGTTGTGCTCCACCTGTTCGCGCGGCACGATGCCCGCTTTCAGGATCTCTTGGTCGCCGTACACATCGGCAATAAAGCGGTTGAGCGCCGTGACACGCTGCACCAAGCCACGCTCCAGCGCGCGCCACTCGCCAGCCGGGATGATGCGCGGAATCATGTCAAACGGAATCAGGCGCTCGGTGCCCGCACCATCCTCGTCTTTTTCACCATACACCGCGAAGGTGATGCCCACGCGCCGAAAAATCATCTCGGCCTCTTCGCGGCGCTGGGCCATGCTTTGCGCGCTTTGGGTGCTGAGCCAGCGGGCATAGGTCCGGTAGTGCTCACGCACTTGGTCGCCGTCCAAATTGCCGTAGGGCAGCGCCTTCATCATTTCGTCAAGTTTGTCCATGGATCGCCCATTCGTTTGCGGTCAGGTAAGCAAAACATACGCCAAGCCTGCGGGTCCTGCATCTTGCACATTTTCAGGGCGCGGCATGGTGCCAATACCGCTGCATGGCCATTCTTGCGCAAATCCCATTCTCTGGCTCCCAGGACTTCCACAAAAATGCACCGCAATGGGGCGAATCCTGCCATTGCCATGGCGACTCTGGCGGATAGCTGGCAGCCAGGTCGTGATAACGCTGAACGACCGTCGGCGCGGGATGGCCATAGCGGTTGCGGTAGCCCGCCTGCACCAGTACCGTGCGGGGGTGCACAGCCTCTACAAATGCTGCGCTGCTGGAGGTTTTGCTGCCATGGTGCGGTACGAGTAAAAAGTCTGCAGCCAGGCTTTGGCCCGTGGCGGCGGCGCGGCCAAGCAACTGGGCTTCGCCAGCCGCCTCCAAGTCGCCCACCAAAAGAGCACTGCGGGCTTGGGGGCCACCCGCACTTTGGACCCGCAGAACACAGGACAAAGCGTTGGGCTTGGGCAACGTGCTCTGCGCATAGGCCTCGGGCAGGGGATGGAGCACCTCCAAATGCACACCGTCCCACTCCCAGCGCTGACCCGCTTGGCAGCGCATGGCGCTGGCCTGGTCCAGCAAGGGATGGCCGCTTTCCAAAGAGCTGAGCACATCAGCCTGCGGTTGCGCGGCGCGCACGGCAGCAGCGCCGCCCACGTGGTCCGCGTCCCGGTGGCTGAGCACCAGGCGGTCCAAGCGCACTTGCTGGGCGTCAAGTAGGGGAACCAGCACGCGCTGGCCGGCGTCGCTCTCCAGGCTGTAGCGAGGACCGGTGTCGTAGAGCAAAGCATGGTGGGCGGTGCGCACCAGCACCGCGTTGCCTTGACCGATGTCAGCTGCGAGCAGTGAAAACTCGCCCACCGGCGGCGCAGGCGGGCGCCACAGCAGCAATGCGGCAAGCAAGGGCGTGCCCAGCAGGCGCACATGCCAGGGCAAAGGCAGGCACAGCAAAATGCCAGCACCACCGGCTGCTGCGCCCAGCCACAGAGGCGGCAAGGGCAATGCCCAAACAGCCCAGGGCCAGGCGCCCAGCCATTGGAGCGTAGCCATCCAGCCCTCGCCCGCCAGCGCGGCCAGCGACCACAAAGGCGGGCACAGCACGCCCCCCATGGCCAAGGGCGTGATCACCAAGGTCACCCACGGCACCGCCAGCATATTAGCGGCCAGGCCCACTACCGAGAACTGCCCAAAGAGCAAAACCGTCAAGGGCGCCAGTGCGGCGCTGATGCGCAGTTGTTCGCGCACCAGCGCGCCACACTGAACCACCAGGTGTGCGCCAGCCCGTGCACCCCACCAATTACCGATGTGTCCCGGCGCCTCCTTTTGCTGCGGGTGCGCATCGGTTGCCAGCAGCACGCCCACGGCGACAAAACTCAGCCAAAACCCCGCCTGCATCACAGCCCAAGGATCGCACAGCACCACCAGCCCCAGCGCCAACAGCCACACCTGCGGCCAGGGCCAGCGCAGCCCCGATAAGCGCAGCGCAGCCACGCCTGCGAGCATGATCCAGGTGCGCTGCGCGGGCACACCGGCACCGGAAAACAAGGCATAGGCCCCGGCCGCGAACACGCCGCCCACCCAGGCCGCATACGGCGCCGGGTAGGCCAAACACCAGTGTGGCGAACGGCGCCACAGCCAGCCAATCAGCCAGCGCGCAGCCCATGCAAACATGGTGATGTGCAAGCCCGAAATACTCACCAAATGCGCCACCCCCGTGGCCCGAAACAGCGCCCAATCGGTGTTCGAAATAGCCGATTGCTCGCCTACCACCAGGGCCACTAACAAGCCTAGGCTGGGGCTGCCGCCGGCGGCGGCCTCGATGCGGCTGCGCAGGTTTTGGCGCCAACGATCCACCGGGTACCACAGGGTAGCCGCCAGGCGCTGGGGCGGTGCATCTTGCGCACCGGCACGCACATAAGCGCTGGCCTGAACGCCGCGCTCCCACATCCACAACTCATAGTCAAATCCCTGAAAGTTGAGGTTGCCATGGGGCGCTTTAAGACGCAGCGTCATTTGCCAGCGCTCGCCGGGGCGCAGGTCCTGGGGTTGGCGTTGCAGCGCCCAGTGCTCGGGCTCGGTCGGGCTGCTGCGGGGAGCCAGCCCCCGGTACCAGCCGACGTCGATGCGCGCGGGCAGCGCAACCGGGGCTCCGTCCAGCCAAGCCTGCTCGACCTCCAGCCCAAAGCGCACGCCCATAGGGTTGCTGTGCGGCAAGCCGCGCACCATGGCGCGGACGACCACATCGCGGCCCTCCAGCGCGGGCGCCAATCGCTGCGCGTCATACACGCTGGCGCGCAGGCCAGGCCAAGCAAAACCGAGCACGAGGCAGGCGCTAAGAACGACCCACGCTTGCAGCGCCTCTTTGTACCAGCGCGCCCACTTTGCCGGTGCGCGCCAAAAAACGTGATGCGCGAGCACCACCAGCGCAACACACAGCAGGGCAAGATAGACAGCGAGCAGCCACAGCCGGGCCTGCTGCAATTGCAGCGCCGTGCCGGCCACAAAGGCCAGCACCATCCCTCCCCCTTGCACCCCTTGTGTAGGTGCAGTCGCACTGTGTTGTGCTTGCATGCCACAAATCTTATCTGCGCCCTGCCCGTCTGCCTAGGCGAGAATATGCGCGTCAGGCCCCGAGGGGGCCGTTTTTTTCCGAGGTTTTCATGAACATCTACGACAAACTTAGCGAAATGGGCATCACCCTGCCCCCCGTGGCTGTGCCCGCAGCGGCTTATGTGCCCTTTGTGCAAACCGGCAACCTGGTCTTTATCAGCGGCCACATCGCCAAAAAAGACGGTGCAGCCTGGGTAGGCCAACTCGGCGCGACGATGCAAACGCCCGAGGGCCAACAGGCCGCCCGCGCCATCGCCATTGATTTGCTGGGCACTTTGCACGCGGCGGTGGGTGACCTCAACCGCGTCACCCGCATCGTCAAGCTGATGTCGCTGGTCAACTCCACCGGCAGCTTTACTGAGCAGCATCTGGTGACCAACGGCGCCAGCGAGCTGATCGGCCAGGTCTTTGGCGCCCGTGGCGCACACGCGCGCAGCGCCTTTGGCGTAGCCCAAATCCCCCTGGGCGCCTGCGTGGAAATCGAGATGATTGCCGAGATCGGGGCCTAGAGCGCTTAGGGGTCCATCGCCGCCGAAGGCGGGTTGTCGATGGTGGCGCGCAAGGTATGCAGGCCTGTTTGCAACTGCTCCACCGAGGCCGGCGCGTTCAGGCTGATGCGGATGGCGTGGGGCGCGGGCGAGCGGCCGACGGCAAAGTGGTCTGCCGTGCGTACCAAAACGCCGCTTTGGCGCAGCACCGCAGCAAACTGACCGGCGCGCCAGGGCTCGGGCAGGGGCAACCAAATCAGGGGGTATTCGGGGTCGGTGCGGAAGTCCAACCCCCGCAAAATCCGTAGCGCATGGCCTAGGCGCTCGGCCGTCATGGCGCGCTGCTGGCCGATGAGCGCCTCCATGGTGCCGCTTTCGAGCCAGCGGGTGGCTACCTCCGGAAGGAGCGGGGCCACCATCCAGCTGTCGGCGCGCATGCTGGCGGCAAACTTGCTCAGCCACTGGGGCGCCGCCTCCACATAACCCACCCGCAGCCCTGGCGCCAGCACTTTAGAAAAACTGCTGAGCAAAAACGAATGCTCAGGCAGCCAGGTGGAGAGCGCAGGCAGCGGCGTGGCCTGCATGGCCGCGTGCACGCAGTCCTCGATGATGTACAGGCCATTGGCGCGCGCCACGGCGGCAATCGCTTCGCGCCGCTCCAGGCCCATGGTGGCGCCGGTGGGGTTGTGCAGGCTGGGCGCGCAGTACAAAAATTTGGTATCAAAAGTCTTGGCCGCCCGCTCCAGCGCCTGGGGGGTGATGCCTTGCTCGTCGGTCTCCACGCCCATAAGCTGCAGGCGCATAGAGCGCGCCAGCGACTGCAAGCCCGGGTAGCTGAGCGACTCGGTCAGCAGCGCGTCGCCCGGGCGGGCCACGGTGCGCAGCACGCAGGCCAGCCCGTGCTGGGCGCCGTGGGTGACCATCACCCGGCTCCACTGGCCGCTGGTGCCAAAGCGGCGCAGCCATTGGGCGCCGGCCTCGCGGTGGCGGCGCATGCCGGTCTCGCTTTGGTACATCAGCACCTGGCGCAGCATCTCGGGGTCGGTCGACAAGGTGGCAAAAGCGGCCTGCAAGGCGCTGGACTCCTCGCCCACCATGGCCACGTTGTGCGCCAGGTCGATGGGCGCGGCCACGGCCGGGGCGTCCTGGTCGGGGTCGACGTGTTCGGCCGAGCGCACATAGGTGCCGTCGCCCACCCGGGCGGTGGCCAGGCCTTGGCGCTCCAAAATGGCATAAGCGCGGCTGACGGTGCCGGTGGTCACGCCCAGACGGTGGGCCAAATTGCGCTGGGGTGGCAGCTTTTCGCCCATGGGCACCTGGCCGTTGAGGATGGCCTGGGCCAAATCCTCGGCGATGGACTGGTACTTGGGCTTGCTGCCGTCGCCCAGGCTGGCGGTGGAAATCAGTTGTTCAAAAGACATAAGGCATCAAAAAGAGAGCAAAAATGCGCCATGGCACCCAGGGTGGCTGCCCGTCAGGCTGGGCGCCCAGCGCGGAAAATGCCGTGTTCAATTACTTTATTTGACCGCATTGTTGGCATGCAATCTCTTGCATAGTATGACCTTTGTACTCGGACACCGATTTATGCCCCCATTTTTGACGCCCCGGCGTGCGCGCCCATGACCCGCTTTGACTACATCATCATCGGCGCCGGA
>CAMATX010000029.1 GCA_945861345.1 Comamonas sp. lk | reverse complement strand
TTTTCCAGGAAGGGCACGGCTTTGTCCCATTGGCCCGAGTCCAGGTAATCCCGCGCCTCGGCGTAGAGCTTTTCAGGGCTCATTTTGGAGGCCTTCTCGTCCGCCGTGGCTGCGCATCCACCCAGCCACCCTATGCCAAGAGCCAAGAGCACCGCGTAAACGACCGATAATTTGACTCTCAACATATAGAAAACTTTCGTGGAACAAGGCCCAACGATTATATCGACCCCCCCCCAGATGCCCCAAGACACAGAGGACGAGCCCGAGCTCTTGGCCTCGGTCGCTGAGCAACGCAGCGCCCGAGTGCAAGCGGCCGAGCATGGCCAGCGCCTGGACAAAGCCTTGGGCGCCATCGCGGGCGAGTTTTCGCGCAGCTACCTGCAGCAACTCATCGATGGCGGCGCCGTGCAGGTCAACGGCCAGACCGTGACCAAGAACGCGCAAAAGCTCAAAGCGTTTGATTTGCTGACCATCGACTTGCAGCCCACAGCACAAAGCCAGGCTTTTCGGCCCGAGGCTATGGATCTGGCACTTGTCTATCAAGACGAAGATGTTTTTGTCGTCAACAAGCCCGCCGGCCTGGTGGTGCACCCCGCGCCCGGCCACTGGAGCGGTACTTTGCTCAATGGCTTGCTGCACCTGGACCCAGGCCTGGCCGCGGTTCCGCGCGCGGGCATCGTGCACCGATTGGACAAAGATACCAGTGGCCTGATGGTGGTTGCGCGCAACCGGCTGGCCATGGACGCTTTGGTGCAGGCCATTGCGGCGCGCACCATGCACCGGCGTTATCTGGCCTGGGGCCATAAGCCTTGGGAGCTGGCGCGCCAGCGCACCGTGGAGGCGCCCATAGGCCGCGATCCGCGCAACCGCCTGCGCATGGCCGTCGTCGATTTGGCGCACGCCTCGGGAAAAACTGCCAAAACCGACTTCTTCTTTTTAGCCAACAGCCTGACCGCTTGCGTGGTGCGCTGTGTCTTGCACACTGGGCGTACGCACCAGATTCGGGTGCACATGGCCAGTTTGGGCCATCCCCTGCTAGGCGACGCGGTGTATGGCGGCCCCCCAATCGAGGGCCTGGAGCGCCAAGCACTGCACGCCTACAGTTTGGCCTTTGCACAGCCCAAAACTGGCCAGCCGCTGGCCTTCGAGGCGCAGCCGCCGGCCGATTTGCAGAACTTATTAGCCCAATGGGGGCTCAGTTACAATGATTTGGCCCTTTAAGCCCTGCCAATAGGCAGGTGCCGGACCTGCTCCCACCGGGGAGCCCGACGCCCATCCCATCCCGCCGGGCGTCTCACCATGATTTCTACTGCGCCATCTTTGGCGCGCTCCTCGCTTGGAAAACTACACGATGAATATTGCTCTTGCAATGCAAATCCTGGAAACCGCCTTGCTGTGCGGACAACAACCGCTCTCGCTGCGCGAAATGCACACCCTTTTTCCAGACGCCTGGACCGATATTGAGCTGCGCGGCATGCTGGCCGACCTGGCTACGCAGTGGGAGGGCAAAGGCATCGAACTGGTCGAGGTCAGCAGCGGCTGGCGCTTCCAAAGTCGCATCGAAATGCGCGAATACCTGGACCGCCTGCACCCTGAAAAGCCGCCACGCTACACCCGCGCCACGCTGGAGACGCTGGCCATCATCGCCTACCGCCAGCCGGTCACGCGCGGCGATATGGAGGACATTCGCGGTGTCACCATCTATTCTTTGGTGCTCAAGCAGCTTGAAGACCGGGGCTGGGTCGAGGTCATAGGCCACCGCGAAGCGCCGGGCCGCCCGGCCCTGTTCGCCACGACACGCCAGTTTTTGGACGATTTGGGCCTGGCCAGTCTGGCTGATTTGCCGCCACTGGAAGTCATGGGACAGGCCAACCTGGAGGTGCTCAACGACGCCGTCCTGGCCGGTGCCCCAGGCTTGGAACAACTGCTGCTGGCGCCCCAGGGCGCTGCCGAGGACTTGCAGTCCGGCGAGTTAGCGCTTGAACCCGCCGCCAACGAACCTACCCAGGCCGTTCAAACCACAGCGCCCCCAGCGGCGGCACCTTCTGAAACCGAGCCCGCTGCGGGCGGGGAATCCCATTCATGAACACGCCCGAGTCGCCATTTCCTGCCTCTGCTGATGCCGCGCTAAACCCTCCCGATCAGCCCACCGAGGTGCTAGAGCCGGCATTGGCGCCGCCCAGCGGGCCCGCGGACTTGTTTGATGAAGTGGTTTCTGGCCTCTTTGATGAGGAAGCCGTTGAGCCCGAGCCGCCGCCGGCCAAGCGGGTGCTCGCGCCCATGGCCGAGTCGCCCAAGCTGCACAAAATCCTGGCCCAATCGGGCATGGGCTCACGCCTGGAGATGGAGCAGCTCATCATGGAGGGCCGCATTTCGGTCAACAACGAGCCGGCGCACATCGGCCAGCGCATCCAGTTTGGCGACCATATCAAGGTCAACGGCAGGCCCATCCGCTTTCGTATCGACCCCCCGCCCGCACGCGTGATCGCCTACCACAAGCCGGTAGGCGAGGTGGTGACCCATGATGATCCGCAAAACCGGCCCACGGTTTTTCGCCGTCTGCCCAAGCTGCATCAGGGCAAATGGCAGTCCGTGGGGCGCCTGGACCTCAATACCGAGGGCTTGCTTTTATTCACCAACTCCGGCGAACTGGCCAACAATCTGATGCACCCGCGTTTTGGTCTGGAGCGCGAGTACGCGGTGCGGGTGCTGGGCTCGCTCAGTGCCGATGAAAAACGCATCTTGCTCGAGGGCGTGCGTCTGGACGACGGCGTCGCCCAGTTCGGCTCCATCGTGGCCGGCGGAGGCGAGGGCAGCAATTGCTGGTACCGCGTGACCATTTCTGAAGGCCGCAACCGCGAGGTGCGTCGCATGCTTGAAGCGGTCGGCCATGCTGTCAGCCGCCTGATCCGCATCCGCTACGGCGCCATGCAACTGCCGCGCGGTCTGCGCCGGGGTGCCTGGATGGAGCTCGACGAGGGCGATATTCGGGGGCTGGTCCGGGCGGCCGGCACGGCGTCGGCCGCGCCTATGGGCGACGCAGCCGCCGCCCAGCCAGAGCGGCGCGGACCTGAGCGCGGGCAGGGCGCGCTGCCCGGCGGCCGCCCTGCTCGGCCCGGGCGCCCCGGTGGCGGATTTGGCAAACCCAAGGCCGGTGGCCCGTTTGCCGCCAAGCGCTCGGGCACGGGGGCGCCAAAGACCGGCGGCGGCCAGATCGACCCCCTCAAGACATCGGTCGGCTACATCGGCGCGGACAGCTTATCGCGCCAGCGAAAACAGGAGGCCGCCAAGCCGCGCGGTGGCCCTGGCGGACAACGCCGTACAGGGCGTGGGCGTTAGGGGCCCAATGCTAAAATCGGGCGCTTTGTCACACGGTGTGGCGATTTCAATCCAACGAAGGTTTAAGTAAGACTATGGCTATCGAACGCACTCTCTCCATCATCAAGCCCGACGCCGTGGCCAAAAACGTGATTGGCCAAATTTACGCCCGTTTTGAATCGGCTGGCCTCAAGGTGATTGCAGCGCGCATGGCGCACCTCTCGCGCGGCGAGGCAGAGGCTTTCTACGCGGTGCACAGCGCCCGTCCTTTCTTCAAAGACCTGGTCGAATTCATGATCTCGGGTCCGGTCATGATCCAGGTGCTGCAAGGCGAAAACGCCATCGCCACCAACCGCGACCTGATGGGCGCCACCGACCCCAAAAAGGCCAATCCCGGTACGATCCGCGCTGATTTCGCCGATAGCATTGATGCCAATGCGGTGCATGGTTCGGACGCGCCTGAAACAGCGGCCGTCGAAATCGCATTTTTCTTCCCTGGCATGAATATCTACGCACGCTAGCCTGACCATGGGGGCCAATCTTCTCGACTATGACCTCGAGGGTTTGGCCCTTTTTTGCGAGCGGCTCGGCGAGAAGCGTTTTCGCGCCGTACAGCTGTTTCGCTGGATTCACCAAAAGGGCGCCTCCGACTTTGACGCCATGACGGACTTGGCCAAGTCCTTGCGCGACAAGCTCAAGGCCTGCGCCACGATCACACCCTTATCGGTACTTTCGCGCCAAGACTCTGCCGACGGCACCATCAAATGGCTGTTTGACGTGGGCGGCGGCGATGCCATCGAGGCGGTCTACATCCCGGAAACCGACCGCGGTACCCTGTGTATTTCTTCGCAAGCGGGCTGCGCCGTGGCCTGCCGCTTTTGTTCCACCGGTCACCAGGGCTTTAGCCGCAACCTGACTGCCGGTGAAATCATCGCCCAACTCTGGTTTGCCGAGCATTTTTTGCGCACGCATTTGGGGCGCGACGAGCGCATCATCTCCAACGTGGTGATGATGGGCATGGGCGAACCGCTGCAAAACTATGACCAGGTGCTATCCGCGCTGCGCACCATGCTCCATGACCACGGCTATGGCCTGTCGCGCCGCCGCGTGACGGTATCAACTTCGGGCATGGTGCCCATGATGGACCGGCTTGGGCAGGATTGCGCGGTGGCGCTGGCCGTCTCCTTGCACGCGCCCCAAGACGCGCTGCGCGACAGCCTGGTACCGCTGAACAAGAAATACCCGCTTGACGCGCTCATGCAGGCCTGCGTACGCTACCTGGACGTGGCGCCACGCGATTTCATTACCTTTGAATACTGCATGCTCGAGGGCGTCAATGACACGCCCGAACTGGCCCAAGCACTGGTAGCACTAATGCGCCACTACGGCCAGGGTCAGTTGTCTTGGTGCAAATTGAACCTGATTCCCTTCAACCCGTTTCCGGCCTCGGGATTGCAGCGTTCGTCGGCGCAGCGCGTGCAAGTCTTTGCACAAACGCTCAGCGCCGCCGGCGTGGTCACCACTGTGCGTAAAACCCGAGGTGATGATATCGACGCAGCCTGCGGCCAATTGGCCGGCGAGGTTAAGGACCGCACCCAGGTGATGCGCCGCATCGACAAGCGCCGGGCGGCCGAACCTGCCCATTTCAGCCCCGAGATCGTCCATGATTTACTTTAAGTTTCGTGCGGCCTGGTCCCAAACTCGCGGCGTGCTGTCCCGCGCACTTAGCTTGGCGGCCGCTGGCGGGACTTTGGTGGTGCTAATGGGCGGCTTGACGGGTTGCGCCGTGCCGGCAGGTGGCAGCCGCGACATGCTTACTGCCGCAGACGACTCAGATGCCCGCAAGCGCGCGCGCATCCATTTGGAACTGGCGGTGACCTATTTTTCCGAGGGCAAAACCACGATTGCACTTGATGCGCTCAAACAAAGCCTGTCCTCCGATTCCGGACTGTTTGAGGCACACAATCTGCGCGGCCTGATTTACATGCGCCTCAATGAACCGGCGCTCGCCGAGGAGGGTTTCAAAAAAGCCTTGTCCCTGCAGCCCAATGCCTCCTCGGTACAGCACAACTATGCCTGGATGTTGTGCCAGCAAGGCCGTATGGCTGATGCGAGCGCCCAATTTAGCGCTGCCTTGGCAAACCCAAATTACGACGCGCGCGCCAAAACCATGATGGCCCACGGCGTCTGCCAAGCCAAGGCGGGCGAGGCCGCGGCGGCGCGCACCAGTTTGCTCGGCGCCTACCAGCTTGAACCAGGCAACCCGGTGGTGGTCTATACCTTGGCCTCGCAGCTGTCCAAGCAGGGTGATAGCCGCAGCGCCTTGGCCTATATTGCCCGTATCAACGAATCGCAGTGGGCCAATCCCGAGACCTTGTGGCTGGGCATCAAGTTGGCACGATCTAACAGCGAGGGACTGCGCATGGCACAGTGGAGCTCGGCGCTACGTGCGCGTTTTGCCGGTAGTCGCGAATTGGGTCTTTTGGAAAGAGGGGCTTTCGATGAGTGATCTCAGAGATGAATTGCCGATCCTGCGTGCCGCCTCGGCCGACGAATCCATGCCGCCCGTGCCGACGTCCATCGAACTCAGTGTCGGCCAAATGCTCCAGCAGGCCCGCCAGGCCAGGGGCTGGAGCTTGGAAGCTGTTTCCGAGCGTATGAAAGTCTCCGTCAAGCGCTTGGCGGCTTTGGAGGCCGATCAGTTCGAAACTGGCCCCGCTTTGCAAGTGGGCCGTGCCATGGTGGCCAGCTTGGCACGGCAGTTGGGCCTCAACCCGCAAGATCTTTTGGCCAAAATGCCACAGGCGCCCTCGGCCCATATCGTGCCCACGCCTCACCAGGCGCCGGGCAGCTACCGCACTGGCGGGCAATCGTCCTCCCGGTCGGGGGGGGGGCAGCTCATGCCCCGGCTGTGGTGGCTGACGGCCCTGTTTTTGGTGTTGGCCGGTTTGGTTTTTCTGATGCCTTATGCCCAGCAGTGGGTGGCCCCCACGCCGCCAGTCCCGACCTCGGTTGCTCCGGCCCCATCAATCCCGTCCCAAGTGCCGGAGTCTGCGACCTCCACGCCAACGCCCGAGGCGCCAGCCTTTGCTGGCGCACAGAGCAGTGCATCGGCCACGGCGTCACCCTCCAGCGCCGCAGTGGTTCTGACACCACCGGCCAGCACCCCAGCGGCTTTGGCCACAGCGTCCGCGCCGGTCTTGCCGCTGATAGCATTCAAAGCCCACGGCCCTACTTGGGTGGAGGTGATTGACGCCAGTGGCCAGGTCTTGCTGCGCCGCACCCTGGCCAACTCGGAGTCGGTGCAAACCGGCGGCGCTTTGCCCCTGTCCGTGGTCGTTGGGCGGGCTGACCATACCGAGGTGACGGTGCGCTCCATTCCTTTCCCTTTGGATACCGTGACTACCGAAAATGTCGCCCGCTTTAAGGTGCAATGATGGACACTTCAGCAAAAAAAATCGGCGCGGGAGCGCAAGCACGCCATAGTTTGCAAGCACGTATCCGCTGGCAAGACAATGTGGTTACGGTCGGTGGCGATGCGCCGGTGCGCATCCAGTCCATGACCAACACCGATACCGTGGACGCGGTCGGTACGGCTATTCAGGTTAAAGAGCTGGCGCTGGCCGGCTCAGAATTGGTACGCATCACGGTCAACACGCCCGAAGCTGCGCAGGCGGTGCCCTACATCCGCGAGCAGCTCGACCGCATGGGCATTGCGGTGCCTCTGATTGGCGACTTTCACTACAACGGCCACCGCTTGCTCAGCGAGTTTCCTGATTGCGCGCAGGCCTTGTCCAAGTACCGCATCAATCCGGGCAATGTGGGTAAGGGCGATAAAAAGGACAAGCAGTTTGGTCAGATGATCGAAGCGGCCCTGCGCTGGGACAAGCCCGTACGCATCGGCGTGAACTGGGGCAGCCTGGACCAGGAACTGCTTGCCGACATGATGGACAGCAACAGCCGCTTAGCCCAGCCCCTGACGGCCAAAGAGGTGATGTACCAAGCCTTGATCAGCTCGGCCGTGGGCTCGGCCGAATTGGCTCAGTCTATGGGCATGGCCCCTAGTCAAATTCTGATTTCCTGCAAAGTCAGCGGCGTGCAGGACCTGATTGCGGTGTACCGCGAGCTTAGTCGCACAACCCGCTACCCCTTGCACCTGGGCCTGACCGAGGCAGGCATGGGCACCAAGGGCACGGTCGCCTCCGCGGCGGCGCTGTCGGTGCTGCTGCAAGAGGGCATTGGCGACACCATCCGCATTTCGCTGACGCCCGCACCCGGCGAGTCGCGCAACCAAGAGGTGGTGGTGGCCGCCGAAATTTTGCAGGCGCTGGGTCTGCGCGCGTTTGTGCCCAGCGTGACCGCCTGCCCCGGCTGTGGCCGCACCACCAGCACCACGTTCCAGGAGCTGACGCAACAAATCGATAATTTTTTGCGCGACCAAATGCCTGTCTGGCGCGCCCAATACCCCGGGGTAGAGAGCCTTAAAGTGGCCGTCATGGGCTGCATCGTCAACGGCCCAGGGGAGAGCAAGCATGCCGATATCGGCATCAGCCTGCCCGGCACGGGTGAGGCTCCGGCCGCGCCGGTCTATATCGATGGTGAAAAGCGCATGACCCTGCGTGGCGACGGCATCGCCACCGAGTTTCAAACCGTCGTCGAAAATTACATCCGGCAGCGCTATGGCGCGCCGCAGCCTTCCTAAGCTCAGCATGAATTCCACACCATCGCCACGCAAGGCCGAGCGCCTCGTGGCCGTCAAGGGCATGAACGACATCCTGCCGCCCGATTCGGCGCGCTGGGAGGCCTTGGAGGAGCGCGTGCGCGCCCTGATGCGCCGTTACGCCTACGAAAACATCCGCACGCCCATCGTCGAGCCCACCGCCTTGTTTGTGCGCGGGCTAGGCGAAGTCACCGACATCGTCGAGAAGGAGATGTACTCCTTTGAAGACCGCCTCAATGGCGAGCATCTGACGCTGCGCCCGGAAAACACCGCCGGCCTGGTGCGCGCCGTGGTCGAGCACAATCTTTTGTACAACGGCGGCAAGCGTTTGTTTTACATGGGCCCGATGTTTCGCCACGAGCGGCCACAGCGTGGCCGCTACCGCCAGTTCTACCAAGTGGGCGCCGAGGCCATGGGCTTTGCCGGTCCGGAGCTCGACGCCGAGCTCATCCTGATGGCGCACGCGTTATGGATAGAGCTGGGCATCACAGGCGTCGAGCTGCAAATGAATAGCCTAGGCCAGCCCGAGGAGCGCAAACAGCACCGCGCCGCGCTGATCGCCTACTTTGAAGCCCATGCCGACCAGCTTGACGCCGAGTCGCAGCGCCGCCTGCACCTGAACCCACTGCGTCTCTTGGACAGCAAAAACCCGCAAATGCAGGCTTTGATTGAAGCGGCGCCCCGGCTCATGGACTTCCAGGGCGAAAAGTCCAAAGCCCACCTGGACGCGGTGCTGGCGATTTTGCAGGCCAACGGCGTGCCCTTTGTGATGAACCCGCGCTTGGTGCGGGGCATGGACTATTACAACCTGACGGTGTTTGAGTTTGTCACCACCGAGCTCGGGTCGCAGGGCACGATTTGCGGCGGCGGGCGTTACGACTACCTGATCGAAGAGGTGGGCGGCAAGCCCGCCCCAGCCGTGGGCTGGGCTTTTGGCGTAGAGCGGGTGCTCGAGCTGATGAAAGCGCAGGAGGCGAGCGCGCCTGCCATCGCCCCGGACGCCTTTGCCATCGTGACCGATGCAGCCGCTTTGCCCACGGTGTGCGCCTGTTTGGAGCAATTGCGCAGCAAAGGCGTGGCCGTGCAGCTGCACGCCAGCCTGGACGGAAGCATGGCGAGCATGAAATCGCAGTTCAAACGGGCCGACGCCTCGGGCGCGCGCTACGCACTGGTTTTTGGCCCCGACGAGCTGGCCCAAGGCAGCGTGACGGTCAAAGCCCTGCGCGATGCGGGCGTAGCCCAGCGCACGCTGGCCCTGGCCGCCTGGTCCGATTGGGCCGACACCCTACAATCGAAGGCTTAAATAGAGATTGCCATGGCCAACCAATTAGACCTCGAAGAACAAGAACAGCTCGACCAGCTCAAGCATTTCTGGAGCCAATACGGCAATCTGATCACCTGGCTGCTCATCGTGGTGCTGGGCTCGGTTGCTGCTTGGAACGGCTACCAGTACTGGCAACGCAAGCAAGCGGCGCAGGCGGCGGCGCTTTTTGACGAAATGGGCAAGTCCATTACAGCTGGTGACATGGCTATGGCGCAACGCACTTTCTCGGACATGAAAGAGCGCTACCCCGGAACTGCCTACGCCCAGCAAGCTGCGCTGGCTTTGGCCAAGCTGGCCTCCGATACCGGCCAAGCGGACACCGCCAAAGCCGCATTGCAGTGGGTCGCTGAAAAATCTTCGGATGAAGGCTATGTGGGTATTGCCCAATTGCGCCTGGCCAACTTGCAATTCGCCGCCAAAGATTATGAGCAGGCCTTACGCACCCTCGATACCGTGAAAGGCGATGCTTTTGCCGCCCTGGTCGCCGACCGCAGGGGCGACATTTATATGCAGCAAGGCCAGCGCGAGCAGGCCAAAACGGCTTATGCCCTGGCCTACCAAAAGCTCGAAGAGCGCTCCCAGTACCGCCGTTTGGTGCAAGTCAAGCTCAATGCCTTGGGTGTGGAGCCGCAAGAGCCGGCAAAAACCGACAAGCCTGTGGGCGGAGATAAATGATGCTCATTTTCGCTATGACCCGTTTTGTGCGCCATGCCCTGGGCGCTGCCCTGCTGGTGCTCTTGGCTGCGTGTGCCAGTACCGACAAACCCAAACCCGAAGCGTTTGAGGCCAATCCGGCTCGGCTCGCCATCAAAGAGGCATGGCGCGTCAATGTCGGCGCCACGGCATTGCCGCTGGAGTTGCGTGTAGTGGGTGATCAGCTGTGGGTGGCCTCTAGCCAGGGCGATCTGGTGGCCTTAAATGCCAGCAGTGGCGCGGTGACGTCGCGCTCCGGTGCGGGAGCCACACTGAGCGCTGGCGTCGGTGCAGACAAAGAATTTGTGGCCGTCGTGACCCGTGAGAACCAGGTCATCACCTTGCGCGAGCAAAAAGAGCTGTGGCGCCAAAAGCTTCCCTCGTTGGTGTTGACGCCGCCTCTGGTGGCTGGCGCGCGGGTGTTTGTGCTGGCCGCAGACCGCACCGTGTATGCCTTTGACGCACTCAACGGCCGCAAGCTCTGGTCGCAGCAGCGCCCGGGCGATGCCCTGTTGCTGGGTCAACCGAGCGTGCTCATGGCCGTGGGGGACACCTTGGTGGTCGCCCAAGGCGGTCGCTTGCTGGGGCTGAATCCGCAAAACGGAAGCTCCCGCTGGGATACGGTGATTGCCAACGGCCGCGGCGTCAATGAAGTGGAGCGCTTGGCCGACCTGGTTTCGGGTGTGAGCCGTGTCGGCGATTCGGTGTGCCTGCGCGCCTTCCAGTACGCCGTGGGCTGCGTTGATGCGCGCACCGGTCGCCTGCAATGGACCAAACTGGCCTCCGGCGCCACCGGTGTGGGCGGAAATGCCGATCTGGTCGTGGGCGCTGAGAGCGACGGCAAAGTGATCGCCTGGCGCCGCAGCGATGGTGACAAGCTGTGGACCCATGAGAAATTGCGTTTTCGCGGCCTGACCGGCGCATCATTGGCGGGTGACTCCGTTGCGCTGGGCGACAGCGAGGGTAATGTGCACTTTTTGTCGCCTGCCGATGGTAGTTTGCTACAGCGTATGTCTGTCGATGGTTCACCCATTGTGTCGGCGCCCGTGTGGGTTGGATCGACCTGGGTGGTGCTCACGCAGCGCGGGAACGTCATCGGTTTGAGGCCGTAAACCGGCCCTATTTGCCCGCTATGAAACCCGTCATTGCCCTGGTCGGACGACCCAATGTGGGCAAATCGACCCTGTTTAATCGCCTGACGAAAACGCGCGACGCCATCGTCGCAGACTATGCCGGCCTCACACGCGACCGCCATTACGGTAACGCCAAGCTGGGTAAGCGCGAGTTCATCGTGGTCGATACCGGCGGTTTCGAGCCGGATGCAAGCACCGGTATTTTCAAAGAAATGGCCAAGCAAACCCGCCAGGCGGTGGCCGAGGCCGACGTCGTTTTGTTTGTCGTAGATGCGCGCGGCGGCGTGACGGCGCAAGACCACGAGATTGCCAAATACCTGCGACGCTTGGGTAAATCGGCCTACGTGGTCGCCAACAAAGCCGAGGGCATGACCGAGAGCACCCAGTTCGGCGAGTTTTACGAGCTGGGCCTGGGGCCGGTGATCCCGATTTCAGCGGCGCACGGGCAGGGCATTCGTAGTTTGCTAGAGGCGGCCCTTGAATCACTGGGCCCAGAAGAGGATGCGGGCTCCGAGGAGGAGTCCAGCCCGGGCACGATCAAACTGGCCGTCGCAGGTCGCCCCAACGTGGGTAAGTCCACGCTGATCAATACCTGGCTGGGCGAGGAGCGTCTGGTTGCCTTTGACCTGCCGGGCACCACGCGCGACACCATTGCCGTGCCCTTTGAGCGCGGTGGCCAGAAATTTGAACTTATCGATACTGCCGGTTTGCGCCGCAAAGGCAAGGTTTTCGAGGCTATCGAAAAATTCTCTGTGGTCAAGACCTTGCAGGCTATTGAGACGGCCAATGTGGTGCTGCTTCTGATTGATGCCATCGACGGCGTGACCGACCAAGACGCCCATATTGCGGGCTATATTTTGGAGTCCGGCCGTGCGGTGGTGGTGGCCGTCAATAAATGGGACGCGGTCGATGAATACCAACGCGAACTGGTCAAACGATCTTTAGAAACCCGCCTGGGTTTTCTGAAATTTGCCGCCTTGCATTTGATATCTGCACGCAAGCGCCAGGGTTTGGGTCCGGTATGGGACTCTATTGCCCAAGCGCACCGTGCAGCCAACCGCAAAATGCCCACGCCGGTGCTGACCCGCTTATTGCTAGAAGCGGTGCAGTTTCAGACGCCCAAAAAGACGGGCATGTACCGGCCTAAATTGCGCTATGCCCACCAAGGTGGAATGAATCCACCCATTATTGTGGTGCACGGAAACTCGCTAGAGCATGTGACTGAGGCCTATAAGCGGTTTTTGGAAGGCCGTTTTCGCAAAGAATTTGATTTGGTAGGTACGCCACTACGCATTCAAATGAAGTCCGCTGTTAACCCTTTCGCTGATAAGGATTAATTGTCAATTTGGTGTATTTTTTTGCTGTCTTGGAGTCCAGTCGCTCAAAATATAGCTACCATTGTGTTATCTTCTATTCCTATCTATTTAGCTCAACACGGAAAATATCGTGACCAATAAAAGTCAGCTCTTACAAGATCCTTTTCTTAATGCTTTGCGCCGCGAACATATTCCGGTGTCGGTGTATTTAGTCAATGGCATCAAACTTCAGGGACAAATCGAATCCTTTGACCAATATGTCGTGTTACTGCGCAATACAGTTACCCAAATGGTTTACAAGCATGCGATTTCCACTATCGTTCCCGGACGTGCAGTAAATTTCGGTTCATCCGACGAAACGCCTGCCCCATAGGCTGAGCACGCTGCCGAGTTTGAAATCGCCGTCGGAAACTCCCACTGCACGCACCATTTTGGTGGGCGTGGATTTGGGGGCTGATAATTTTGATTCCACACTCGAAGAATTGGGCTTGCTCGCACAGACTGCGGGCATGGAGCCCGTAGCGCGCATCAGTTGCAAACGCCGCGCGCCTGACGCGGCCTTGTTTGTGGGCACTGGCAAGGCGGACGAAATCAAACAACTAGCCCTGGCGCACGGCGCCCAGGAAATATTGTTTGACCAAAGCCTCAGCCCTGGCCAGCAACGCAATCTGGAGCGTCGGCTAGAGATGCCGGTCAACGACCGTACCTTCCTAATTTTGGAAATCTTCGCCCAACGCGCCCGCAGCCACGAGGGCAAGCTGCAGGTGGAACTCGCGCGTCTGCAGTACCTCAGCACCCGCCTGGTGCGTCGCTGGTCGCACCTAGAGCGCCAGCGCGGAGGTATTGGTACCCGTGGTGGCCCGGGGGAAACCCAAATTGAGTTGGACCGGCGCATGATCGCCAGCCAAATCAAACGCACCCGCGAGCAGCTCGATAAGGTGAAGCGCCAACGCCAGACGCAGCGTAAGCAACGAGAGCGCCGTGGCGCTTTCAATATTTCCTTGATTGGCTATACCAATGCAGGAAAGTCCACGCTGTTTAATGCACTCGTCAAGGCGCAAGCCTATGCCGCAGACCAGCTTTTTGCCACTCTCGACACCACCACCCGCCAGCTGTATTTGGGCGAGGCCGGCCGCTCGGTGTCCTTGTCGGACACGGTGGGATTCATCCGGGACTTGCCGCACGGACTGGTCGATGCCTTTCGGGCCACCTTGCAAGAGGCGGTTGATGCCGACCTGCTGCTGCATATCGTCGATGCAGCCAACCCCGACTTTTCACTGCAAATCGAGCAGGTTCAGCGTGTTTTGACCGAAATTGGCGCTGACAAAGTGCCGCAGATTTTGGTTTTCAACAAAATCGATGCCCTGGCGGCCGTAAACTCCCCCCTGCGCCAGCAGGACTGGTTCGAGTTGGACGGACTGCAGGTTCCCCGTATTTTTGTCAGCGCACGCTCTGGAGACGGCATTGCCGTATTGCGCAGTGCCTTGGCCAACACGGTGTCCCGGGACAGCCTGGCGCCGGCAGACCGGCCCGATATCCCTTTTTTGCATGAGGAAGGGCCGTGATTGTGGACAATTGGAGCGTGCTCATCGCTAGGTATAACAATGAAATCATCAACGCTAACTTTTAGCCTCGCTGCCATGTGGGGGCGTGTGCGCGGCATGTTCAATCTCAATGACAGCCGCTGGGGCCGTAGCGACGAGGCCAAGGCCAGCGATTCGCCGCAGCCCGACGCCAAACCAGACGCTAAACCTGATGGGCATCCCCAAGCATCGCCGGCCGACGATCGCCCCAGCCCACCCAGGCGTCCGAGCGCGCAAAGCGGCCCCCCCGATCTGGATGAGCTGTGGCGTGATTTCAACCGCAAACTGAACGGATGGATGGGCGGCGGCAAGGCGCCACCGGGCGGCAATGGCCCCGGCGGCCCCAACATGCCGGGCTTTAAAAATGCCCGCATCGGTGGGGGCGTGGTTGCCGCTGTGGCCTTGCTAATTTGGCTGGCCACCGGTTTTTTTATCGTGCAAGAGGGTCAGCAGGCCGTGATTACGCAATTTGGTCGCTACAAAGCGACGGTTAACGCCGGTTTTAACTGGCGCCTGCCATATCCGATTCAGCGCCACGAGTTGGTTTTTGTGACCCAAATCCGATCTGTGGATGTCGGTCGTGACAACGTTCTAAAGGCAACCGGACTGCGTGAATCGGCCATGCTCACGCAAGATGAAAATATTTTGGACATCAAGTTCGCGGTGCAATACCGCTTGAGCGATGCCCGGGCCTTCCTGTTTGAGAGCAAAAACCCGACTGATGCTGTGGTCCAGGCCGCTGAAACCTCGGTGCGTGAGGTGCTTGGCAAGATGAGAATGGACGCCGCTTTGTCGGAGGAGCGCGACCAAATTGGCCCCCGCGTGCGGGCCATGATGCAAGAAATCTTAGACCGCTACAAAGTGGGCATCGAAGTGGTGGCAATCAACTTGCAACAAGGCGGCGTGCGTCCTCCTGAGCAGGTGCAAGCCTCGTTTGACGATGTACTCAAGGCTGGTCAAGAGCGCGAACGCGCGAAAAATGAAGCCCAGGCCTATGCCAATGACGTGATTCCCCGCGCCGTGGGCTCGGCCTCGCGTCTGAAGGAAGAAGCTGACGCCTACAAAGCCCGCGTGGTCGCCCAAGCCCAGGGCGATGCGCAGCGCTTTCGCTCGGTGTACAACGAGTACCAAAAGGCTCCGCAGGTCACGCGTGACCGCATGTACCTGGACGCTATGCAGCAGATTTACACCAATGTGACCAAGGTGCTGGTGGACTCGCGGCAGGGCGCCACTTTGCTCAACTTGCCGCTGGAGAAAATACTGCAAATGAATGCCGTTGGTGAGCCTCTGCCCGCTGTTTCAGCGGCGCCTGCGCCCGCCGCAGCCGCAGTCCCTGCGCCGGCCAGTGCGGTGGATGTGCGCAGCCGCGACGCCGCCCGCACCCGTGAGCGCGACGTGCGCTAGGAGTACCTTATGAACCGCATCGGATTTTTAATTTCTACTATTTTGGTCGTGCTGGCCTTGGCCAGCTCCACCTTGTTTGTTGTTGACCAGCGCCAGTTTGGCGTGGTGTATGCCCTGGGCCAGATCAAAGAGGTGATAACCGAGCCCGGCCTGAACTGGAAGCTGCCGCCGCCTTTTCAAAATGTGTCTTACATCGATAAGCGCCTGCTGACCCTCGAGAGCGCTGACACCGAACCGATGCTGACGGCTGAAAAGCAGCGCGTAGTCATTGACTGGTATGTGCGCTGGCGCATCTCTGAGCCTACCGAGTACATCCGCAACGTGGGCCTGAACGAAAGCGCCGGAGCCAACCAACTCAACCGCGTGGTGCGCAATGCCTTCCAAGAGGAGATCAACAAGCGCACCGTCAAGGAATTGCTCTCGCTCAAGCGCGAGGCCTTGATGGCCGACGTGAAAAAAGAGGTTTTGGACAAGGTCAAGGGCACCAAACCCTGGGGCGTGGATGTGGTCGATGTGCGCATTACCCGGGTGGACTACGTCGAGGCGATCACCGAGTCGGTGTACCGGCGCATGGAGGCCGAGCGCAAACGCGTGGCCAATGAGTTGCGCTCCACCGGCGCTGCCGAGGGCGAGAAAATCCGCGCCGATGCCGACCGCCAGCGCGAGGTGACCATTGCCAACGCCTACCGGGATGCCCAAAAGATCAAAGGCGAGGGCGATGCCGAGGCGGCCCGCATTTATGCCGACGCCTTCAACCGCGACCCGCAATTTGCCCAGTTTTACCGCAGCTTAGAGGCATACAAGAGCAGCTTTAACAACAAGAGCGACGTGATGGTGGTCGATCCGAGCTCCAGCGATTTCTTCAAAGTCTTTCGCAATGGCGGCAATGCCAGCGCGCCGGCGAAGAAATAAGCCTGCAGGGCTGGGGGAGCCCTCGCCGGGGGCCTGCGTTTGGCCGGTAAAATCACCGTTTTAACAGCACCCCTATTTATCCATGTCCGCTTGGGTCCTGCCGGATCACATTGCCGATGTGCTGCCCTCCGAGGCGCGGCGTATCGAAGAAATCCGAAGAAAACTTCTCGACATGGCCCGTTGCTATGGCTACGAGCTGGTCATGCCGCCGCTCTTGGAGCACCTGGAATCCCTGCTGACCGGGACCGGCGAGTCCTTGGACCTGCAAACTTTCAAGCTGGTGGATCAAATTTCCGGGCGCATGCTGGGCTTGCGGGCTGACAGCACGCCCCAGGTGGCCCGCATTGATGCACATTTGCTTAACCGCAAGGGTGTGGCCAGGCTCTGTTACTGCGGCCCGGTACTCCATACCCGCCCGGCCGCCCCGCATGCCACCCGTGAACCGCTGCAGTTAGGTGCCGAAATTTACGGACACCGCGGTATGGAGGCGGACCTGGAAATCCTCACCCTGGCCATGGACTGTCTGCGCGCGGCCAATGTGCCGGCCTTTACCGTGGATCTGGCCGACGTGCGAATTGTCAGCAGCCTCTTGGATCTGGCAGGCTTGAGCGCGGTGGAAACCGCCGAAATTCAACTCGCCCTGGGCGCCAAAGATGCCGCTGCTATTGGCATGCTGGCGCGCCGCTCGGACAGCGCTATTCGCAAGGCCTTGCAAGACCTCACACGCTGCTATGGTGATGTGCAGGTTTTGGCCCAAGCCCGCCAGAGCTTGCCGGCCTTGCCCGCCATCGGCCAGGCGCTGGACGAGCTGCAGTGGTTGGCCAGCCATATCGAGGGCGCGCAAGTGTCTTTTGATTTAGCTGATTTGCGGGGGTACGCTTATTACAGCGGCGCGCGTTTTGCTGTCTATGCCCAAGGCGCGCCGGACGCGCTTGTGCGGGGCGGTCGTTATGACGCCGTTGGCTCCGTGTTTGGTCGGGAGCGGCCAGCGGTCGGCTTTAGTCTAGACGTGAAGTCTTTGGTCCAGGTGGCGCAGGTCAGTACGTTGCGCTCGGCGGTTCGGGCCCCTTGGGGCGAAGATAAAGCCCTCAGGGCCGCCATTGCCCGCTTGCGCAGCGCTGGCGAGACGGTGGTCTGTGTTTTGCCCGGCCATGAAAGTGAAATTGACGAGTTCCATTGCGACCGCGCCCTGGTTGCCCAGGGTGGCCAATGGGTGCTGGTACCGGTTTAAACAAAGCTAATCTATGAAAACATCTGCAGGTCGAAATGTGGTGGTTGTCGGTACCCAATGGGGCGATGAGGGCAAAGGCAAGCTGGTTGATTGGCTGACCGAGAGCGCGCAGGGCGTGGTGCGCTTTCAGGGTGGCCACAATGCGGGCCATACGCTGGTGATCAACGGCGTCAAAACTGCCTTGCACCTGATTCCCAGCGGCATCATGCGCCCGGGGGTCAAGTGCTACATCGGCAACGGTGTGGTGCTGTCGCCGGCCAAATTATTTGAGGAGATTGCCGGTCTGGAAAAAGTGGGCGTGGATGTGCGTTCGCGCTTGCGTATCAGCGAGGCCTGCCCGCTGATTCTGCCTTTTCATGCGGCCCTGGACTTGGCCCGCGAGGCGGCACGCGAGCACGGCGGTTTAGTCAAAATCGGTACCACCGGGCGTGGCATTGGCCCGGCCTACGAGGACAAAATTGCCCGCCGTGCGCTGCGCGTGCAAGACCTGAAATTTCCCGAGCGCTTTGCCGCCAAGCTGCGCGACCTGCTGGCTTTGCACAACCATGTGCTGACCAGTTTTCTGGGCTCAGCTGCATTTGACTTTGGCCCGATGCTGGCGCCGTTCATGCGCAATGGCGAGGTGCAGTTCGATCCGGTCTACGCGCAGGCCATGGCGCATGCCGAGCTGCTCGCGCCCATGATGGCCGACGTCTCGCGCGAGCTCAACGAGGCCCACCAGGCGGGCGCCAACTTGCTCTTTGAAGGCGCCCAAGGCACTTTGCTCGACGTGGACCACGGTACCTACCCGTTTGTGACCTCGAGCAACTGCGTGGCGGGCAATGCGTCTGCCGGTGCGGGCGTCGGCCCGGGCATGCTGCACTATGTTTTGGGCATCACCAAGGCCTACTGCACACGCGTGGGCAGTGGTCCTTTCCCCACGGAGTTGGATTGGGAGCGCGAAGGTACGCCCGGCTACCACATGAGCACCGTGGGCGCCGAAAAAGGCGTGACCACCGGCCGCTCGCGGCGTTGTGGCTGGTTTGATGCCGCGCTCCTGAAGCGCTCGGCGCAGGTGAATGGCCTGAGTGGCCTGTGCATTACCAAGCTCGATGTGCTGGACGGCCTGTCCGAGTTGCAGTTATGCACCGGCTACCTGCTCGATGGTGTGCACACCGATATTTTGCCCATGGGCGCAGACGATATTGAGCGCTGCCAGCCCGTTTACGAGACGCTGCCTGGCTGGACGCAAAGCACTGTAGGCGTGACCCAATACGAGGCCTTACCGCGTGAGGCGCGGCGCTATTTGGAGCGCATTGCCGAGCTGACCGGTGTGCCCATCGACATGGTCTCGACCAGCCCGGACCGCGACCATACTATCTTGATGCGCGACCCCTACCAGGCGCGCTAGGAATTCCAACCCCAGGAGCACCCTATGTTGACTGAAGACGGCAAGCATTTGTATGTCAGCTATGACGAATACCACAACTTGATCGAAAAGCTGGCGATCAAGGTGTTTCAGTCGGGCTGGGAGTTCGACACGATTTTGTGCCTGGCACGCGGCGGCATGCGCCCTGGCGACATACTTTCGCGCGTGTTTGATAAGCCGCTGGCCATCATGTCCACCAGCTCCTACCGCGCCGACACGGGCACGGTGCAGGGCAAGCTCGATATCGCGCGCTTTATCACTACGCCCAAGGGCGAGATCGCCGGTAAGGTGCTGCTCGTGGACGATTTGGCTGATTCGGGCCATACCCTGAGCGTGGTGATCAACCAGCTCAAGAACAATTACCAGCCCATCACCGAGCTGCGTAGCGCCGTCATCTGGACCAAAGGCCTGTCCACCTTCACGCCAGACTACTCTGTGGAATTTCTGCCTACCAATCCATGGATTCACCAGCCTTTTGAAAGCTACGACGCCTTGCGTCCTGAGCAGTTGATTCAGAAGTGGAGCGTGTGAGGCGGGGCTTGCGATGTCTTCACTAAGCACCACGCTCATTCACCACCCCTACGAGGCGCCGCAAGGCTTTGAGGCGCCGCAGCAAGCGGTGCACAAGGCATCGACCGTCTTTTTCCCGACAGTGGCCGCTATGCGCAGCCGCGAGTGGAAGGATAAAACGGCTTACACCTACGGCCTGCACGGCACGCCCACCACCTATGCGCTAGAGGAGCGTCTGTGTACGCTAGAGGGCGGCGCGCAGTGCGTGCTGGTGCCCAGCGGCTTAGCGGCGGTGGCGCTGGTGGCCTTGTCGGTGCTCAAAACTGGCGATGAAGTGCTGATTCCCGACAACGCCTACGGCCCCAACAAAACCCTGGCCGAAGGCGAGTTGCTGGCCTGGGGCATCAGCCACCGTTACTACAACGCGATGGACCCGAGAGATCTGGCGGCCAAACTGTCACCCGCGACTCGACTGGTGTGGGTGGAGGCGGCCGGTTCGGTCACCCTGGAGTTTCCCGACTTGCAGGCGCTGGTGCGCCTGGCCAAGGCACATGGCGCGCTGGTCGCGCTGGACAACACCTGGGGCGCGGGTATCGCATTTAAGCCGTTCGATTTGGAGCCTGGTGCACCGCAGGCGCTTGCAGTAGATATTTCGGCCCACGCGCTGACCAAATACCCCAGCGGCGGTGGCGACGTGTTGATGGGCAGCGTTATCACCCGAGACGCTGATCTGCATATGCAGATCAAGCTCTGCCACATGCGCTTGGGACTGTCCGTGGGCGCCAATGACGCCGAAATGGTTTTGCGGTCCTTGCCTAGCATGGTGCTGCGTTACCGCGCCCATGATGAGGCGACGCGAGCTTTGGCGTTTTGGGCCCAGACGCAGCCGGCTTTTGTACAAGTGCTGCATCCGGCCTTGCCCGATTCGCCCGGGCATGGTTTTTGGAAGGCACTGTGCGACCGTCCCGATGGCGGCGCTGCCTGCTTGTTCAGCGTGGTGCTTGCGCCGCACTTTTCACAAAACCAGGTGGACGCATTTTGCGACGCCTTACAGCTTTTCCGGCTGGGCTACAGTTGGGCGGGGCCGGTGAGTCTGGTGGTGCCTTACAACTTGCGCTCCATGCGCGCGCAATGGCCCGCCGAGATTGCCCAGGGCACGGTCGTGCGCTTTGCCGTCGGACTCGAAGCGGTGAGTGACTTGCAGGCCGATATCGCGCAGGCTTTGCAGGCCATGCGCTAGCGGTTATCTGCTAGCCGCAGGGCCATCGCTGGCCAACGTCTTTATGCCTCGCGTCGTAGCGCGGGGAACAGAATCACGTCACGGATGCTGGGGCTGTCGGTTAGCAGCATCATTAAACGGTCAATGCCAATTCCGCAGCCGCCGGTGGGTGGCATACCGTATTCCAGCGCGCGCACAAAGTCGTGGTCATAAAACATGGCTTCGTCGTCGCCGCTGTCTTTGGCTGCTACCTGGGCGTGAAAACGGGCTGCCTGGTCCTGGGCGTCATTGAGCTCGCTAAAGCCGTTGCCGAACTCGCGACCGGTGACGTAGAGCTCAAAGCGCTCGGTCACCTCTGGGTTGCTGTCGCTGGCACGGGCCAGGGGCGAAATCTCCACCGGATGCTCGCAAATAAAGGTCGGTTGCCAAAGTTTGTCTTCCACCGTTTCTTCAAAGTACAGCACCTGCAAGCTGGCCAGGCTGCGCTTGGAAATATGGTGTTTGGCCTCGGTCATGCCCAAGGTGCGCAGCGCCTGGCGCAACCAATCGGCGTCAAACACATGCTCACCCGCTTCGGTGTATTTTCGGATGGCCTGCACGATAGTCAGACGCTCAAAAGGCGCTGCCAAGTCCACCGGCTTGCCGCCGTAGGACATTTGCAGGCTGCCCGTCGCTTTGAGCGCCGCGTCACGCACCAGGGCTTCGGTGAAGGTCATCAGGTCGCGGTAGTTCCAGTAGGCGGCGTAGAACTCCATCATGGTGAACTCGGGGTTGTGGCGCACCGAGATCCCTTCATTGCGGAAGTTGCGGTTGATTTCAAACACGCGCTCAAAGCCGCCAACGATCAGGCGTTTGAGGTAAAGCTCGGGCGCGATGCGCAAGTACATCTGTTGGTCCAGCGCGTTGTGGTGCGTGGTAAACGGTTTGGCGTTGGCGCCACCGGGGATGGGGTGCAGCATGGGCGTCTCCACCTCCAAAAAGCCATGCTGGACCATGAAGGCGCGGATGCTGCTCACAGCCGTGCTGCGCGCCACGAAGCGCTTGCGGGCCGCCTCATCCGTCATCAGGTCGATGTAGCGCTGGCGGTATTTGACCTCCTGGTCGTGGATGCCGTGGAACTTGTCGGGCATGGGCCGCAGGCTCTTGGTGAGCAGGCGCACTTCGGTGGCATGCACCGACAACTCGCCAGTTTTGGTCTTGAACAGGCGCCCCTGGGCGGCCACGATATCGCCCAAATCCCAATGTTTGAAGTCTTCATAAAGCGCCTGACCAACTTCTTCGCCCTTGACGTACACCTGAATGCGTCCGCCGCTAGGCCCAAAGGAGGCGTCTTGGACGGTGCAAAAGCTGGCCTTGCCCATCACGCGCTTGAGCATCATGCGCCCGGCGACTTTGACCGAGACGTTTTGCGCCAGCAGAGCCTCGGCGTCCAGATCGCCGTAGCTGGCGAACAGGGCCTGGGCCGCATGGTCGGGCGCAAAGTCATTGGGGAAAGCGACGCCGCCGCCCTGCGCCTGGCGCGCGCGAATGGCTTTGAGCTTGTCGCGCCGCTCCTGCATCAGCTGGTTTTCGTCAATGGGGGCTTCGTGCGGCGTGGTGGGTTCGGACATGTTTTGTGGGTTCTGTTGGGGCCGGGCCCGGGGGCCGACTAAACCCGCGATTTTAAGAGCCCATCCCGGGCGATTATGATGCCGCGTCGTTTTGGACTCGTGCGCGCGCAGGCTCGTGCTTTGAAGATGCCCTACCAAATTGTTTCCCTGGTGCTCGATTTTGCTGTTGGACTGGCGGGCGGTGCATGCTTGCTGCGTCTTTACATGCAGCAGCAGCGCATCCCCATGTCGGCGCGCGCCGGCAACCCGATCGGCCCGTTTTTGTTTGCGGTGACGGACTGGATCGTGCTGCCTCTGCGCCGGGTGTTGCCCGGCCTGGCCAGTTTTGATCTGGCTAGTTTGCTCGCCGCCTGGTTGTTGAGCCTGGCCCAGTGCTCGGTTTTATGGCTTTTTCAGGGCATGCCCTACGGTTTTCCGGTCGTGGCCGTGCTGGCGGTGGTGGCGCTGATTCGGCTGATGATCTCCGGACTGACGCTGATCGTGCTGTTGTTTGCACTGGTGTCTTGGGTGCAGGCCCAATCCCCGGTGGTCGATTTACTCGATCGCCTGGTGGTGCCGCTTCTGGTGCCGATACGCCGCCAAGTGCCTTTGGTCGGCGGTGTGGATCTCTCACCGGTGGTGCTTTTGCTTTTGCTTCAGGTGGCTAGTTTGCTGCTCAACGCAGCGCAGGGCGCCGTTCTCATGGCCATGGCCTGAGCGCGGACCGGTCGCGAGCCCTTAAATCACCGCGTCGCTGGAGTGGCGCTGCAGCATGGCCAGGGCCTCGGCCACGGTCTTGCGCATTTCGCGTCGGTCGCAAATGAGGTCGATGGCGCCTTTGGTTTGCAAAAACTCGGAGCGCTGAAAGCCCTCAGGCAAGGTCACCCGTACCGTGGACTCGATCACCCGCGGTCCCGCAAAGCCGATCAAGGCCTTGGGCTCAGCGATCACGATGTCGCCCAAAAATGCAAAACCGGCGCTCACCCCGCCCATGGTCGGGTCGGTGAGCACGCTGATGTAGGGCAGGCCTTTTTTGGCCAGACGCGTCAGGGCCGCATTGGTTTTGGCCATTTGCATCAGGCTGAGCAGACCCTCTTGCATGCGCGCACCGCCCGTGGCGGTAAAGCATAAAAACGGCGCTTTTTGCTCGATAGCCGCTTCCACGCCGCGCACAAAGCGCTCGCCTACCACGGAGCCCATGCTGCCGCCCATGAATTCAAACTCAAAACAGGCGGCCACCAGACTGATGCCATGCACCGAGCCACCAATGACCACCAAGGCGTCGGTCTCATGGGTGTTTTCCATGGCCTCTTTAAGCCGGTCGGGGTATTTACGGCTGTCTTTAAATTTGAGGGCATCGACCGGAAGCACTTCCTGCCCGATTTCAAAGCGACCTTCGTTGTCTAAGAAGGCGTCAAGCCGCGCCCGCGCTCCGATGCGGTGGTGGTGACTGCAAGTAGGGCAAACGTTTTGGTTTTGCTCTAAATCGGTCTTGTACAGTACCGTTTCGCAGCCCGGGCATTTGATCCACAGGCCCTCAGGCACGCTGCGCCGGTCAGCCCGATCGGTTTTTTCAATCTTGGCGGGAAGCAGTTTTTCAAGCCAGCTCATGGTGTGTCTCCGTGCGTGAAAAGAATGGGGCGCTTGCCCGGCTTAGGTGTCCATGGCGCCGCGAATGTCGCGCAAAAACGCTTGGGCCGTAGTGGCGACAGCGTCGCGGGGCGCATTTTCGATCAACTGGATCATTTTGCTCCCGATCACCACGGCGTCGGCCACTTTGGCAATGGTGGCGGCCGTGGCGCCGTCACGAATGCCAAAGCCCACTCCCACCGGGATCTGAATATGCCGACGGATGCGCGGCAGCATGGCGCTGACCGCATCGGTATCCAAACTGCCTGCGCCAGTCACACCCTTGAGCGAGACGTAATAAACATAGCCACTGGCCACAGCGGCGACCTGGGCCATGCGTTCGTCGGTGCTGGTGGGCGCGAGCAAGAAAATCAGGTCCATCTGATGCGCGCGAAGTTCGGCGGCAAATTCCACACATTCCTCGGGCGGATAGTCCACCACCAAAACGCCGTCTACGCCCGCAGCAGCAGCGTCGCGCACAAAGGCGCTGCCGCTGGCACCCTGGCCGTGGCGCTGGTCGTAGCGCTCAATCGGGTTGGCGTAGCCCATCAGCACGACAGGCGTATTGGCGTCCTGGAGGCGAAACTCGCGCACCATCGCCAAAACCTGGGTAAGACCGATGCCTAGCGCCAGCGCTTTGTCCCCAGAGCGCTGGATGACCGGGCCATCGGCGCTTGGGTCGGAAAAGGGCACGCCCAACTCAATCACGTCCGCACCGGCGGCCACCATGCCATGCATCAATTCGGGGGTCACATCGGCGTAGGGAAACCCGGCTGTCACAAACGGAATCAAGGCCTTTCGGCCCTGGGCTGCCAATGCGGCGAAAGTGCCATGGATACGGCTCATGCGTTGGCTCCTAAGCCGTGCAGACGGATGGGCTGCTCGGCGCCGCCTTTGACGCTCTGCCCTTGGCAGCTTGGGCGGCAAAAAAAGTCGCCATGACTCAGGTCCGCCACGGTACCGATGTCTTTGTCACCCCTGCCGGAAAGGTTCACCAGTATCGACTGGTCGGGCCGCATGGTCTTTGCCAACTGCATAGCGTAGGCGACAGCATGGCTCGATTCCAGCGCCGGAATGATGCCCTCGGTGCGGCAGAGGTAATGGAAGGCCTCCAGCGCCTCTTTGTCGGTAATCCCCACGTACTGGGCGCGGCCGATATCGCTCAAAAACGCATGCTCAGGCCCGACGCCCGGGTAGTCCAGGCCGGCGCTGATGCTGTGGGTTTCGGTGACCTGGCCGTTATCGTCTTGCAGCACATAGGTGCGGTTGCCATGCAAAACGCCGGCGCTGCCGCGCTGGATAGAGGCCGAATGTTTGCCGCTGTCCAGGCCTTCTCCGGCTGCTTCCACGCCAATGAGGCGGGTGTTTTCGAAGGGGATGTAGGGGTGAAAAATGCCCATGGCATTGCTGCCGCCGCCTACACAGGCAATCACCGCGTCGGGCTGGGTGTTGGCCGCATTTTGCGCAGCCAGCATGGCCGGCATCTGGGCGATGCATTCGGTGCCGATGATGCTTTGAAAGTCGCGCACCATCATGGGGTACGGGTGCGGTCCGGCCACCGTGCCGATGATGTAGAAGGTGTTGTCCACATTGGCTACCCAGTCGCGCATGGCCTCGTTCAGGGCATCTTTCAGGGTGCGGCTGCCGGACTCGACCGGCACCACGGTGGCGCCCAGCAACTTCATGCGGTAAACATTGGGGCTTTGGCGCTTGACGTCTTCGCTACCCATATAGACCACGCATTCCAGGCCATAGCGGGCGCAGATGGTGGCCGTGGCCACGCCGTGCTGACCAGCGCCGGTCTCGGCGATGATGCGCGGCTTGCCCATGCGCTTGGCGAGCATGGCCTGGCCGATGGTGTTGTTGATTTTGTGGGCGCCGGTGTGGTTCAGGTCTTCACGCTTGAGGTAGATCTGCGCGCCGCCCATTTCCCGGCTCATGCGCGCCGCGTGGTAGACGGGGGAGGGACGCCCCACAAAATGGGCTAACTCCGATTTGAACTCGGCCACAAACTGCGGGTCATGCTGGTAGCGCGCATAGGCCAGTTTGAGCTCTTCAATGGCGTGGGTGAGGGTCTCGGAGACAAAACTGCCCCCGTACTTTCCGAAATGCCCGCGCGGGTCGGGCTGTTGGTAATTGGACATGCTTAAACAATTCCTGCAAGGCGTTGGTCGGCGGCGCGTACGGCGGCGACAAACTGGTGAATTTTTTCGGGGTCTTTGATGCCCTTGAGGGTTCCGCCCCCCGAGGCATCGGCTTCTATGCCGGAGCTGACGTCGACGGCGAGCGTCTTACAGCGCGGGCGCAGCTGCGCAATGCCGTCGCCCACGTTTGCAGCAGTGAGTCCACCACTCAAGACGAGGTGAGCGTTGACGCTTGGAGGAAGAAGTGACCAATGGAATGCCTTGCCGCCGCCGCCAAACCCCTCGACATGCGCGTCGAGCAAGATGGCTTGGGCATCAGAATAATCGTGCGCGTATTTTACGAGGTCAAAATCCGCACCCGCCGCGCCCAGGGGAATACGCGCCGCCCGCATAAAGCGCTGTCCGGCAGGGGTCCATTGGCGGCATTGGGCGGGGCTTTCATCCCCATGAAACTGCAAAAGCGCCTGCGGCATCAGGGCGCAGGCGCGGGCGAGCAGGTCCGGCGCCGGGTTGACAAAAAGCAGCACCGGCGTCACGAACGGGGGCAGGGCGGCGGCCAGCTCGGCCGCCTGCTCCGGGCTGACAGCACGCGCGCTGGCGGCATACAGCACAAAACCGATGGCATCGACGCCGGCCGCCACGGCCGCCTGCACGTCCTGGGGGCGCGTCAGGCCGCACATTTTGATGCGGGTGCGTGCTGGGGCGGTGGTTGAGGTGCTCATGGGAGCCAATCATACGCAGGCGTGCGCTCGGGAATGGCGAAATGCGGCGCGTAGCGGGGGCCCAAAAAATACAGGCCCTGGGGGGCGTAGGTGGGCGCGCCGGCGCGCCGGTCGCGGGCGTTCAGCACCTGCTGCATCCAGGCCACCTGCTGGCGGCCTTGGCCGACCATGACCAGACAGCCCATGATGTTGCGAATCATATGGTGCAAAAAAGCACTGGCCTCGAATTCAAAGCGCCAATAGGCGCCGCGCTGCGAAATGTCGATGCACAGCAGGTTTTTGACAGGCGAAATCGCCTGGCATTCTGATGCCCGAAAGGAGCTGAAGTCGTGTTCGCCAAGCAAAATTTGCGCTGCGGCCCGCATCGCGTCGCCGTCCAAGGGCCGATAACTCCAGCCCACCCGACCGGCGTCCAGGGTAGGGCGTACCTCGGATTCACGCAGCACATAGGCGTAGCGGCGCGTTAGGGCATTGGCCCGACAGTGGAAACCATCTGCGGCGGGCAGTGCCCATTCCACCGCAATGTCGCTGGGCAGCTTGGTGTTAGTGCCGCGCACCCAGGCATGGGTGTCGCGTTGGGCTTGGGTGTCAAAGTGCACCACCTGCATGAGTGCATGCACGCCAGCGTCGGTTCGACCGGCGCACAGGGTCGAAACGCGCTCGCCGGTAAAGGCTTGGAGGGCGGCTTCGAGCTTGTCTTGAACGGTTTTACCGCTGGCTTGGCTTTGCCAGCCTTGGTAGGCACCACCGTCGTAGCTGATCCCTAAGACCATCCGCATACAGTGTGCCCTCGGGCCGGTAAACGCCAGACCAATTATTTGAGTTTGGCCAGCAGGTCTTTGGCCTGTGTGCGCAATTGCGGGGAACCTTTTTCCACAACTTCTTCGAGCATGCTGCGCGCGCTTTGCATTTCGCCGATTTCAATAAATTGCTTGGCCAATTCCATGGTGGTTTCCAACTGATCAATGGCGCCAATGGAGTCTGGCGTCTTGTTTGCAGCGAGCTCGCTCGAAAAAGCCCCAAAGTCAAACTCAATTTCACTGCTGGGGCCTGCTGCGGCAGCTTGTTTGGCTGCTTGGGCCTCGCTGTCCTTGGCAGAGGATAGCACGGCGCTTAGGTCAGAGTCCTTGGGGGCCGATTGGGGCGGAACCGAGTTGGCGCTCAAATGGGATGCATCGAGGAATTTGGAGGCCTCGAAAGTCATGGTGCTTCGGGGTCTTTGTAGCCCGGAATCCATGGACAGTCCCACCGTGTCGGCATACAAGGGGTTTTCGGGGTCGATCTTGCGCCCCAAGGCGCGGACGATTTCCCATTCATTGCCGGTAGTACCTGCCAAAACGGCCACTTCGTTGGCATGAATGGCGAACTCGTCAATGTCGCCCCGTTTGGAAAAAATCTCTAACAGCTTAAGGTGGATGGCCACCCGCTTGGGCTCTTGAATGAGGCCTTCACGCAAAATTTCTTCAGCAGGAACGTCTTTGCCATAAGCGAGGTAGACATCTGCCTCGGCCACAGGATCGAGTTCTGCGGCAAAGGCGGAATTTTGGGGCATTGCGCCAGCGGCCGTCGTCGCTTGACGGGTATCGATTTGATCGCCGCCATAGGGACTGTCCTTCATCATGGTTTCGGTCGCAATATCCAAGGGGTTACGTCCCGATTGTTGATTTGGTTTGGGTTTATTGGCGCGTTTACGTAGCCAGCGCAAGCCGCCCAGTCCCAGAACCAGCAGCCCCAAGCCGGCAAGTATCCAGATTTGGAATTGCGCAAGCAGGTCGCTCACGGTATTGAAGAGTTCGTCAATGAATGAAACCTCCGCAGGCTCGGGCGTTGCCATCACCGGTGTGGGCGGTGGCGCTGGGGCGGCGGGAGGGGGCACCACGGCTGGGCTGTTGGACGCGGCTTGCGCAGCAGAGGCCGGCGCTTGTTCTGTTGCAGCTGAGCCACCGGCGCCCGCACCCGCCGTGCTTGTTTTTTGCTCGGCTTGCTTGGCAAGGTCATTGAGCTCCTGGATGTTTTTGGCCAGTTCAGCCGCACGCGCTTGTTCGGCCTCCAGATTCTTCTGCTTGGCAATCTTTTCCAGACGCTCAGCTTCGGCCTTTTCCTGCTTTTGGCCCTTAGACAGTTTGAGCGCATCCACTTGGCGCGGCGCTGCCAAGCCCGGACTGCCGACCGCTTGGGCCTTGCTGCGAACCGTTTTTTCTTGCGCATAGCGCTCTTGCTGGGCCTGCTTCAGTCCAAATTCCAGGCCTTGCTGGTGGATTAGGCTGCGCGCTTGTTGGGGGTTGATCTTTAG
>CAMATX010000028.1 GCA_945861345.1 Comamonas sp. lk | reverse complement strand
TGTACGAGCGCGCCGAGTTTGCTAAAGACCTGGGCTCGGTCATCATCATGGTGGACCTGGTGATTGGCTACACCGCCATCCAGTCCATGGCCAACTGGTGCCGCAAGAACGACATGATCATGCACATGCACCGCGCAGGGCATGGCACTTACACACGCCAAAAAAACCACGGCGTAAGTTTCCGCGTCATCGCCAAGTGGCTGCGTCTGGCTGGTTGCGACCACCTACACACCGGTACCGCCGTGGGCAAGCTCGAGGGCGACCCGCTCACCGTACAAGGCTATTACAACGTCTGCCGCGACAGCTACACCCACACCGACCTGCCGCGCGGCCTGTTCTTTGACCAGGACTGGGCGGATCTGAAAAAAGTGATGCCAGTCGCATCGGGCGGTATCCACGCCGGGCAAATGCACCAGCTGATCGACTTGTTTGGCGACGATGTGGTGCTGCAATTTGGCGGCGGCACGATCGGCCACCCCATGGGTATTCAGGCCGGTGCAGTGGCCAACCGCGTGGCCCTCGAATCCATGGTGAAAGCGCGCAACGAAGGGCGCAATATTCTGGAGGAAGGCCCGACCATCCTCAAACAAGCAGCGCAAAGCTGCACACCGCTCAAAGCGGCTTTGGATACCTGGGGCGAGATCAGCTTTAATTACCAAAGCACCGACTCGAGCGACTACACCGCCACGCCTGCCACCGCCTAAGACCCACACGCTGCAAGGAGAAACACACCATGATGACCAACCCGACCGGCCGTTTGACGCAAGGCCAATTCAGTTTTCTGCCCGACCTAACGGATGCCGAAATCACACTGCAAATCGAGTACGGACTGCGCAAAGGCTACGCCTGGAGCGTGGAGTACACCGACGACCCCCACCCGCGCAACACCTATTGGGATATGTTTGGCAACCCGATGTTCGACCTCCACGACGCCGCCGGTGTGATGCAGGAACTCAAGGCCTGCCGAGCCGCCTTTCCCAAGCACTACATCCGCATGATGGCCTTTGACTCCACCCGTGGCGTGGAAACCATTGCGATGAGCTTTATCGTAAATCGCCCGCCAAACGAACCTGGCTTTATGTTGGAGCGCCAAGAGGTCAATGGCCGCTCGCTGCGCTACAGCACCCGCGGCTATGCGGCTAATCAGCCCGAAGGTGAGCGCTACCAAGGCTAGGCCTGTTGGAACCTGTAGCCAAGCACTAAACGACCATGAGCGCACCGTCGTATTCCATTCCCGGCAGCACACCTGCGCCGGCCAGCAGCCGTGCCGCCCCAGTCGCAGCGGAAGAACAAGCCGACAACACCGCCGGCGCACGCTCGGTGGCCGAGGTGTTGGAAGGCTCGCAGGTGGAAGCGGTGTTACAGGAGCTAGACCGCGATCTGGTGGGCCTGGTGCCCATAAAAGCGCGCATCCGGGATATTGCTGCCCTGCTGGTGATCGACAAGCTGCGCGTCAATCTGGGCCTCACTAGCCAAGCGCCCAGCCTACATATGTGCTTTAGCGGCAACCCCGGTACCGGCAAAACCACCGTGGCCAGCCGTATGGCGCAGATCCTGCACCGGCTGGGCTTTGTGCGCAAGGGGCACCTGGTATCGGTGACGCGCGACGACCTGGTGGGCCAGTACATTGGCCACACCGCGCCCAAAACCAAAGAGGTACTCAAGCGCGCCATGGGCGGTGTCTTGTTCATTGACGAGGCCTATTACCTGTACCGCCCCGAAAACGAGCGCGACTATGGCCAGGAAGCGATCGAAATCCTGCTGCAGGTGATGGAGAACCAACGCGACGATCTGGTGGTGATACTTGCGGGCTACAAAGACCGAATGGATACGTTTTTCCAGTCTAACCCCGGCATGAGCTCGCGCATCGCTCACCACCTAGACTTTCCCGATTACGCGGTGGACGAACTGCTGCACATCGCTGGTATGACGCTGGCACAGCAAAACTACCGCTTTGGACCGGGCGCGCAAGAAGCTTTTGAGCAGTACCTGGGCCTGCGCATCGAGCAACCACACTTTGCTAACGCCCGTAGCGTGCGCAATGCCCTAGACCGGGCGCGACTGCGCCAGGCCAGCCGATTATTTGCAGATCGCCAGCGCGTGCTCAGCACTGATGATTTGACGACAATAGACGTGGCTGACATTCGTGCCAGCCGGGTATTTCCAAAATCCTGACCCCGAGGACCGCCCCATGCTCCAAGCCCTGGTTTTTGACGTAGACGGCACGCTGGCCGACACCGAGTCCACGCACCGTGCCGCGTTTAACCATGCTTTTTCCGAAGAAGGCTTGGACTGGGTGTGGGACGAGGCACTCTACACCGAGCTGCTGGAAATATCCGGCGGCAAAGAGCGTATTGCGCACTATTGGAAACGCACGCGGGGCGGCATTGTGGGCATCGACGCCTACGCCTTGCAAGACACAATCGCCCGTTTGCACGAGCTCAAAACCGCTGCCTACGAAGGCATGGTTAACGATGGACAGGTCAGTCTGCGCCCGGGTGTGTTGCGTTTGATTGAGTCGGCCCATGACCAAGGCATGGGCCTGGCCATCGCCACCACCACCTCGCCGGTCAATATCGCCGCCCTCTTGCGCAAAGCCATTGGCCCGCACTGGCGCGCGCTCTTTGGCGTGGTGGAAGACGCCTCCACAGCGCCCATCAAAAAACCGCACCCGCAGGTCTATCTGCAAACGCTGCAACGCATGGGGATGGCAGGCGCGCACTGTATTGCCTTTGAGGATTCGGGCAACGGCCTCAAAGCCTCAGTGGCTGCGGGTCTGCCCACGGTGATCACGCCCAACCGCTTCACCCAACACCATGATTTTGCAGGCGCTATGCGGGTCTTGCCCGACCTCGCTGGCACCACGATCGCAGACCTGCGTATCTGGCATGCACTGGCCACAGGTGCCTGATTGACTGTTTGAAAGTACGCCATGCCTTTGTCTGCCCGCTCCCAGCATTCGACCCTGACGCAATTTTTGATTGAGGAGCGACGCAAATACCCCGGTGCCAGCGGCGACTTCAATGCACTTATTTTGGACATTGCCCTGGCCTGTAAGGCCATTGCACGCGGCGTCGCTTTTGGCGAACTGGGACAAGTGCTTGGTGACCATGCCAAAGACGGCGCTGGAGCCGTCAACATACAAGGCGAGCAGCAAAAAGCCTTGGACGTACTGAGCAACGAAGCATTTATCCGGCGTACCGAGTGGGCGGGCAATTTGGCTGGCCTGGCCTCCGAGGAAATGGACCTGCCGTACCAAATACCTAACAAGTACCCGCGCGGCAAATACCTCTTGGTGTTCGACCCGCTGGACGGATCGAGCAATATCGACGTGAATGTTGCGGTGGGCAGCATCTTTTCGGTGCTGCGCGGCCCCGAGGATGGCCGCGATGTCCAGGAAGCTGATTTTCTGCAAAGCGGCACGCGCCAGGTGGCGGCCGGCTACGCCATTTACGGGCCCAGCACCATGCTGGTATTGACTCTGGGCAACGGTGTCCAGGGCTTTACGCTCGATCCCA
Source organism: Comamonas sp. lk (assembly GCA_945861345.1). GTDB lineage: Bacteria > Pseudomonadota > Gammaproteobacteria > Burkholderiales > Burkholderiaceae_C > Allorhodoferax. The sequence goes on along the minus strand of CAMATX010000028.1, from coordinate 25,998 downwards.
ATCTGGGCGAATTCATGCTCACGCACCGCGATATCCAGGTGCCGCCCGATACGAACGAATTTGCGATCAACGCCTCCAACAGCCGCTTTTGGGAGGCCCCGGTCAAGCGCTATGTCGATGAATGCATGGCCGGCAAAACCGGGCCGCGCGGCAAAGATTTCAATATGCGCTGGATCGCCAGCATGGTGGCTGAGGCGCACCGCATCTTGATGCGCGGCGGCGTGTTCATGTACCCGCGCGACTCCAAAGACCGCGGCAAGGCAGGGCGCCTGCGTCTGCTCTATGAGGCTAACCCGGTCGGCATGCTCATGGAACAAGCCGGTGGCCGCGCCAGCACCGGGGAGACGCCAGTTCTGGAGGTGACGCCCTCGTCCTTGCACCAGCGCATCGGGCTGGTGTTCGGCTCGCGCAACGAGGTCGAGCGCATTGAGCGCTACCACCGCGAGCCTGCACAAACCGAGGAGCACAACCCCCTGTTCGCTGAACGCAGCTTGTTCCGGTTTTGAGATTATTTAGTTGAGAGAGTTTCCATGTCAGAAAAACACCCCATCATCGCCATCACCGGCTCCAGCGGTGCGGGCACTACCTCGGTGACGCATACCTTTGAGGACATTTTTCGCCGCGAGGGCGTGCATGCGGCCATCGTCGAGGGTGACAGCTTTCACCGCTACGATCGCACCGAGATGAAAATGCGTCTGGCCGAGGCCGAGACGCAGGGCAACAAGAACTTCAGCCATTTCGGGCCAGAAAACAACCTGTTTTCCGATCTGGAGGCCTTGTTTGCCAACTACGCACAAACTGGCACGGGCAAGCAGCGCAAGTACCTGCACGACCACCAGGAAGCGGCACCATTCAAGCAGGAGCCCGGCACCTTCACCCCTTGGGAGGATGTGCCAGCAGGCACTGACCTGCTGTTTTACGAAGGTCTGCACGGCGCCGTGGTCACGCCCGAGGTCAATATCGCCAAACACCCGGACTTGCTCATCGGCGTCGTGCCCGTCATCAACCTGGAGTGGATTCAAAAGCTCTGGCGCGACAAGTCCAAGCGCGGCTACAGCACCGAGGCAGTAACTGACACCATCTTGCGCCGCATGCCCGACTACGTGAACTACATCTGCCCGCAGTTCATGCACACACACGTCAATTTCCAGCGCGTACCCATGGTCGATACCAGCAACCCGTTTATTGCCCGCGACATCCCCTCGCCAGACGAAAGCATGGTGGTTATCCGCTTTGCCAAGCCCAAAGGCATCGATTTTCAGTACCTGCGCAGCATGATTGACGGCAGCTATATGAGCCGCGCCAACACCATCGTCGTGCCTGGCGGCAAGATGGAGCTGGCCATGCAGCTGATATTTACCCCCTTTATCTGGCGCATGATGGAGCGCAAAAGGCGCGCCGCATGAGCCGCTTTGCCATGATCCTCTTTGACCTGGACGGCACCCTGGTCGAGACCGCGCCAGAAATTGGCGATGCGGTCAACGACACTTTGCGCCATTTCGCCTTGCCCACCGTCACGCAGCAGCAGGTCACTGACTGGATCGGCCACGGCACCCTGGAGCTACTCATCCAGGCGCTGGCCAGCGTGCAGGGCCAGCCGGTGTCGGTGGTTCGGGCCTCCAAGGCCTTGCCCACCATCGCCGCCGAGTTCAAAGTGCATTACCGCGCCCGCTGCGGCACACGCAGCCGCTGCTACCCCGGCGTCAAAGACACGCTGCTGCGCCTGCGCGCCCAAGGCATCCACTTGGGCGTGGTGACCAATAAGGAGGGCGCCTACACCCAGATCGTGCTGGACGCGCATGGTCTGAGCCCGATGTTTGAGGTGGTCATTAGCGGCGACACGCTGTCCAGCAAAAAACCCCATCCGCAGGGCATACAGCTGTGCATTGAGCGCTTTGGGCTGATGGCCCAAGAGGTGCTGTTTGTCGGCGACTCCAGCATCGACGTAGCCACCGCGCGCAACGCCGGGGTGGCGGTTTGGGTGCTTCCGTATGGCTACAACATGGGCCAGCCCATCGAAAATAGCCTGCCGGACCGGGTTTTGGCCGATTTCAGCCAAATTGGCTGAGCCGCCCAAAGGCTGGATAATGCGGCCACAAACTTGGAGAAAACCATGGCATCCGTCAATAAAGTCATTCTGGTCGGCAACTGCGGCCGCGACCCCGAAATCCGCTACCTGCCCTCCGGCCAGGCCGTGGCCAATGTGAGCATCGCCACCAGCAGCCGCCGCAAAGACAAAAACACCGGCGAATCCATCGAGGACACCCAGTGGCACCGCGTCACCTTTTACGACCGCTTGGCCGAAATTGCCGGGGAATACCTGAAAAAAGGCCGCCCCGCCTATATTGAAGGCCGCCTGAAGTACGGCAAATACACCGACCAGGCCGGCGTTGAGAAAAACACGGTAGACATCATCGCCACCGAACTGCAGCTTTTGGGCGGCCGCGAAGGCATGGGCGCCCCATCTGAGGGCGACGACGGCGGCCAGCGCCGCGCCGCACCGCCCGCCCGCGCACCGGCTGCGCCCCCCGCGCGCACCGCGCCGGCACAGCGCCCAGCCAGTGGCTTTGACGACATGGACGACGATATTCCGTTCTAAACCCCGAGGGCACCATGACCGACCGCAGCGTTCATTTGCACCGCGTCCTGCGCGCTGCACCCGACAAGGTCTACCGCGCCTTTATCGAGCCCACGGCCATGGCCAAATGGATACCGCCCTATGGCTTTAGCTGCACCGTGCACCACATGGACGCGCGCGTAGGCGGCACATTTCGGATGTCCTTTCACAACTTCAGCACCGGCGGCGCGCATTCTTTTGGCGGCGAATACCTGGAAATGGTGCCCGGCGAGCGCCTGCGCTACACCGACCGCTTTGAAGACACGAATTTACCCGGCACGCTGGAAGTGACGGTGACGCTGCAAGCCGTCATTTGCGGCACCGAAATCCACATCACCCAAAGCGGCATCCCCGAGGCTATCCCGCTAGAAATGTGCTACCTGGGCTGGCAAGAATCGCTGGCACAACTGGCCACCCTGGTGGAGCCGAACATTCCCGGCTAAGGCGCACCATGGCAAACGTACCCAAGGTCCAAGGGCCTGCTTCTTACTTCCCGTCCATCGAAAAGAAATACGGCCAACCCATGGCCCACTGGTTTGCGCTGGTGGATACGCGCAGCGGCGCTAAGCACATGGAAATTGTGAATTTGCTGAAGGCTGAGCATGGGATGGGGCATGGGCATGCGAATGCTGTGGTGGCGTTTTGCTTGGCTAAAGCAAAGTCATAGCTACTTCAAAGCGAGAGCCCACGTAAGGCACCCCCAGCGCCCGCATCCGCTTGGCCATACACAAAACCGCATGGTCTTTGCTTAGCAAGCCCGCTTGATGCGCCAGCGCCAGGTCGATAAAGCGCTGGTCGTCCGGGTCTTTGCAGCGCAGCGGGGCGCGTGGAGCCACGTCCATGGCGTGGCTGTGGGTGTCAAAGTCGCGCAGCAGGTTATCGGCGCTGCGCTGGTAGTAGCCCAAGCGCTTGGCGATATGCGGATAGGCCAGCACGCGGGCCAGTTCCTCGCGCATGGGTGCGGTGCGGATCCAGCGGATGCGCGCGTGCGCCAAGGCTTCGCGCAGCGGCTGGGCGGCTGGGTCGGCAAACAAAAACACATCGAGCACGATATTGGTGTCCAGCACCCACAGCGGCGGCGTGGGCAGGTCGGCCGGTGCAGACGCGTCGCTCAACTAAGCGCTCTGGGCCGGGGTGGACGCTGCGTCAGCATCCGGCGCGGCTTTGCTTTTGTCCATCCGCCCGGCCACCAGGTCAAAGCGGAACAAGCGGCATTCGATGGGGCCGTTCCACAGCGGCACCCGGCGCGACTCTTTCAGGCGCATCTTGCCCGGCAGTTTCAGGTCCGGCGTCAGCACCCAGGCGCTCCAGCCGCTGAAGTTCTTTTTCCAATGGCTGGCCAGTTGGTTAAAAAACGCGCCGCCTTCTTCGGTCTGTGCTACTTCGCGGGCGCCAAAGCGCACGCCTTCTCCGGCCACGCCGCCTACGTCAATACGCTCGCCATAGGGTGGGTTGAGCAGCATCACGCCGCCGCCTTCGACGGGCGGCATGCGCTGTAGCGCATCGCCGCCGCGAAAGCTGATGACGTCGGCCACACCGGCTCGCTGGGCGTTGCGCTGTGCAAAATCGACCATGCGGTGCGAGACATCGCTGCCGTAAATCAGTGGCGCATCGCCCGGCTCGGGGTGGATGATGCGCGCTTGCGCCTCCTGGCGAATGGCTTGCCAGACGTGGGCCTGGTAGGGCAAGAATTTCTCAAAAGCAAAGTGCCGCAAATGCCCTGGCGGGATGTTGCAGGCAATCTGCGCCGCCTCAATAGCTACCGTGCCGCTGCCGCAGCACGGGTCGTACAGGGGCAGCAAATCAGCATCGCCATCGGCCCAGCCGCAGGCGGCGATCATGGCGGCGGCCAGGGTTTCTTTGAGCGGGGCGTCGCCGGTGTCCTCGCGCCAGCCGCGTTTGAACAGCGGCTCGCCCGAGGTGTCGATGTACAGCGCGCACTGGTCGGTAGTCAGATGGGCAAAGATGCGCACATCGGGCCAGCGGGTATCTACATCGGGCCGCACGCCCTGCGCTTTGTCGCGAAAGCGGTCGCACACCGCGTCTTTGATTTTCAGGGCGGCAAAGTTCAGCGAGGTCAGCGGGCTGTGCTGCGCCGTCACCTCTACTTTGATGCTTTGCTTGGGTGTGAACCAAATTTCCCAAGCGACGGCGGCAGCGGCGCGGTAGAGGTCTTGCTCGCTGCGGTATTCGCCCAGCGAGAGTTGCACCAGCACGCGCTGGGCCAGGCGGCAGTGCAAATTGAGCTGCATCACCGCGCGCCAGGAACCTTGCAGCATGACGCCGCCACGCCAGCGTTGCACCGCGTGGGCGGGCAGGTCGGTAATGGTTTGCACCTCGCCGGCCAGAAAGTCTTCCACCCCAGCGGCGCAGGGCAAAAATATGTGTAATTGGTTCATGGAGTTTTTCTGCGCCAAGGCGCCTGGCGCACGCTCACAGCGCTTTGCGCAAGCTGGCCGGGGCGATCTTCAGGCCTTCGCGGTACTTGGCTACCGTGCGGCGCGCGCATTCGATGCCTTGTTCCTTGAGCATTTCGGAGAGCTGGTTGTCACTGAGCGGCTTTTTCGAGTTTTCGGCCTGAATAAATTGCTTGATGATGGCGCGCACCGCGGTGCTGGAGGCGCTGCCGCCGGACTCGGTGTCCAGGCCCGAGCCGAAAAAGTATTTCAGCTCAAAGGTGCCGTAGGGCGTGGCCATGTATTTGGCCGTGGTGACGCGGCTGATGGTGGACTCGTGCAGGCCCAGCTCTTCGGCGATTTCGCGCAGCACCAGCGGGCGCATCGCCAGCTCGCCATGGGTAAAAAAGCTTTTTTGCCGCTCCACTACCGCCGTACTCACGCGCAAAATAGTGTCAAAACGCTGCTGGATGTTCTTGATAAACCAGCGCGCCTCTTGCAAACGCTGCTGTAGACCGGCGTGGCTGGAGCTGGACTTGTGGTTGCGCAGCACATTGGCGTAAATGTCGTGCACGCGCAGGCGCGGCATCACATCCGGGTTGAGCTGGACCCGAAAACGCGGCGTCTGCCCGTCTTTGTGGATGGCCGTCACCAGCACGTCGGGCACGATGATGTTGCGCTCCACGTCGATAAAGCGGCGCCCCGGTTTGGGCTCGAGACGGGCGATATGCCCGATGGCCTCGCGCACCAGCGTGTCGCTGCCCGCGCCCAGCTGCACCAGGCGCTTGATGTCGCGCCGCGCCAGCAAGTCCAGCGGCTGCTGGCAGATGCGCAGGGCCACTTCCAGCATCTCGATGGTGTCGTCCGCTGGCAGATCCGCGTCCTCGTCGTGGTATTCGCTTTGCAGCACTTGCGCGGCGTGCGCGGACGCCAGTTCGGCCTTGATTTGCAGGCGCAAACATTCGGCCAGGTCGCGTGCGCCCACGCCCACCGGGTCCAGGCTGTGCAACAGGCCCAGCGCCACGGTGAAGTGGTGCACCAAATCTTCAACTTGCTCCCAATCGTCGCCGGCCAGCCCTTGGGCCAGGCTTTCGAGGGTGTCTTCCAGGTAGCCGTCGTCGTTGAGCGACTCGATCAAAAAGCGCAGCGCGGCGCGGTCGCTGTCATTGAGGCGCAGGCGCAAAGCCTGGCGGTGCAGATGCGCTTGCAGCGACTCTTGCACGCGGGCCAGTTCGGTGGCGTCTTTGTCTTCGTCGTCACTCAGGTTATTGGTTTTGGCTTTGGCGTCGCCGCCCCACTCGCCGTCATCGGGTGTGGTCTCGGTGCTGCCGTCGCCTTCCCAGCTCACGCCATCGTCACCGCCGGGCTCGGCCGATAGGGGCGTGGCCTCGTCATCGCCGCTGCTTTCGCTGGTGCTGGTGGTGGTGCTGCCGTAGTCGATGGTGGCGCTTTGGGGTAATTCGCTCAGGCGGTCACCTTGGCTGACCAGCGCGTCTGCCGCTTCCAGGCCGTATTGCTCGCGCTCGGCCGCCTCATGGTCGATTTCCAGAAAAGGATTGGCCTCGAGCATTTGCTCGATTTCTTGCGACAACTCCAAGGTGGAGAGCTGCAAAAGGCGGATCGACTGCTGCAACTGCGGCGTGAGCGCCAGATGCTGCGAGACGCGTAGCGACAGGCCTTGCTTCATGGCAGCAGCCTATCGCAGCCCGTGGCGCAGCGCACAGGGCATAAAGTGAAGATGGAGCGGCGCATGTGCATGGGCTTACATCCGGAAGTTTTCGCCCAGATAGACGCGTCGCACGTCGGCATTGTTCACGATCTCCGAGGGCGTGCCCTGCGCCAGCACCCGGCCTTCGCTGATGATGTACGCATGGTCACAAATGCCCAGCGTTTCGCGCACATTGTGGTCGGTTATCAGCACGCCGATATTGCGGCTTTTCAGGAAATTAATGATGCGCTGGATCTCGATCACCGCAATCGGGTCCACGCCGGCAAAAGGCTCGTCGAGCAAGATAAAACGCGGCTGCGTCGCCAGCGCACGGGCGATTTCCACGCGCCGGCGCTCGCCGCCTGACAAGGCCAGCGCAGGTGACAGGCGCAAATGCTCGACCCGCAGGTCTTGCAGCAAGGACGTCAGCCGCGCCTCGATGGTCGCCTCGGACAGCGACTTGCCCTGCGCATCCCGCTGCAACTCGAGTACAGCGCGCACATTGTCTTGCACGTTGAGCTTGCGGAAAATCGAGGTCTCTTGGGGCAAATAGCCCAAACCCAGGCGCGCGCGCCGGTGAATCGGCATGTTTTCGATGTGCTGGCCGTCAATCGTGATACTGCCCGCGCTGGCCCGCAGCAAGCCCACGATCATGTAGAACGAGGTGGTCTTGCCCGCGCCATTGGGTCCGAGCAGGCCGACCACCTCGCCGGTGCGCAAAGCCATGGATACGTCTTTGACCACCTGGCGGCTGCCATAGCTTTTTTGCAGGTGTTGGGCTTGCAACACCCCCACGGCCGGGTCGGGCAGCGCGCTGGCGCTGCTGGGGGGGGAGGCGGTGGCCGCTGCGCTCATGGGGTTTTGCCAACTGGTGGGCTGGGCGGACGGGCGCTTGGCGCTCCGTCGGCGTTTTGCGGCTCGTAGGTCACACGCGCCCGGGTGCGGCTGGCGCCAGCCTGTGGCAGCGCTGCGCCATCGACACTGAAGTGTTCGCTGGCGTTTTCGTAAGTGATTTGCGCGCCGCTGATTTCATCGGTCTTGGTTTTGCCCCGAAAGCGGCGCAAGACGGCGCTTTTATCGAGCAGCACTTTGTCGGCCTTGCCGTTGTAAATGACGGTCTCGGCCTCGCCTTCCCAAAACTCGTCCAGGCCTTCGCGTTTTTGGCGGAAAAAGGCCGGTTCCTTGGCGCTGCCCGTTACAGTGCCAAATTGGTAGCCCTCGCGGTCTTGGGTGAGCTCCAGGCGATCGCCGCGGATGGTGATGCTGCCGCGGGTGAGCACCACCTTGCCGCTAAAAACCGTGACTTGTTTGATGCCGTCGTAGCGCAGGCTGTCGGCCTCGACTTGTACCGGCTTGCTCATGTCCGCTTTTTCGGCGTGCACCGGCAACGCCAGCAGGGCGCAGAGCAGGGGCAGGACGCAATGCGAAGGTTTCATAGAGGCACGAAAATTGCTGAAAGCATATATCGTGCATTGTAGCCACGGCCTATGAAAAACAGACCGATTTTGCCCTGCGGGCGCGCAGTCTGTGGCTTATGCGCGCTGTTTGCGGATGTCGTCCAGCAGCGACTGCACCACCAACAAGGCGCGCTCCATACTGCGTGCCATCGTGCCATCGGTGTAAAAACGCCCGGCCACGCCCAGGGCGGGAACGCCTTCGACCTTGAACGCGTTTTGCAGTTGACTTGCCTTTTGGGCCTTGGTGACCACCCCAAAGGAGTTGTACTGGACCAGAAACTTGGCCGTATCCACCCCGTTTTTGCCAATCCACTCGGTAATGGCTTCGCCTTTGGACAGATTGAGCTTGTCCACATGGATAGCGGCAAACACCTTGGGGTGCACCTTTTCTAGTAAGCCCATGGCTTCTAGTGCGTAGTACAGGCGCTGTTGGGGCGCAAAGCTCGCGTTAAAGGCCACAGGCACCCGCCGAAAGGCCACGTCTTTGGGCAGTTTTTTCGCCCATTCGCTCAGGATGGGCTCAAAGGCATTGCAGTGCATACAGTTGTACCAAAAGAACTCGACCACCTCGATCTTGCCTGCCGGCGCCTCCACGGGGGCGATGGTCTCGAGCACGGCATAGTCGGTGCCAGCGACGGGCTTTTGAAATTGGGCCCATGCGGCGGGCATCTGCAGGGCCGCCAATGCGGCCATGGATTGACACGTAAATGTGCGGCGTGCGATTGTCATAAAGGCTCCGAAAGGTTAAATAAGGGGCGTGCTTGCCGCTTTAGCGCTGGACTTTGACCAGCACGGTGTCGGTGCCGGTCTTATCGAGCTTTTCTTTGGCGCGCTCAGCGTCTTCAATCTTTTCAAACGGGCCTACGCGCACACGATAAATCGGGCGCCCGCCCTGGTCGCGCTCGGTGACCACGGCGTCAATGCCGTTAAGCGCTAGTTTGGCGCGCTGGCCTTGGGCGTCGTCCGAGGAGCGAAAGGCGCCTATTTGCACAAAATAGTTGGTTTGGGGCGCAGCGCTGGCCGCCGCAGCGGGGGCTGCCGCTGTCGTTTTCGCACCTGCTGCCGGTGCCGCTGTGGCTGGGGTTGCTGGCGTGGGCATTACTGCCGGCGCGGGCGCTGTCACGGCCGGCGCGGCCACCGGGGCGGGTAGGGGCGGCGCAATGGCCGGTGCCACAGGCGCTGTGGCGTCGGAGGCTGGGCTTGCTTTCGCAGCGGGCTTGCCAGTGATCAGGGCGTTGGGATCCCAGTCTTTGTTTTTCTTGGCCTCGGCCTCGTTTTGGTCGGAGCTGCGGGTTTGGCCTTTGTTCATAAAGGGCAAGGGCACCTTGGTGACATACAGGGCCACGCCCAGCGCAATACCCAGGCCCACCACCAGCCCCAGGATGAAGCCTAAAAGTGTGCCGCCGCGTTGAAAAATCATGGTGCTACCTCGCCCGTTTACATTTTTTGCGGTGCGCTCACGCCTAAAACCGCCAGCCCATTGTGCAACACCTGTGCGGTGGCCGCTACCAGGGCCAGTCGTGCCAGACGCACCGGCTCCTCGTCGACCAAGATGCGCTCGGCGTCGTAGTAGCTGTGGTAGCTGGCGGCCAGCTCGCGCAGATAAAAAGTGACGTCGTGGGGCGCGAAATCCTGCGCCGCTGCGCTGAGCATGTCCGGGAATTTGGCCAGCAAGAGCATCAGCGCCAGCGCCGGCGGGCTGCTCAGGGGCGACAAATCTACGCCGGCCAGTTGGGCTGCGTCGCCGCCCCAGGCACTCAGCACCGAGCAGATGCGCGCATGGGCGTATTGCACGTAATACACCGGGTTATCGTTGTTTTTGGCCACCGCCAGGTCCACGTCGAAGGTGTATTCGGTGTCGGGCTTGCGGCTGAGCAGGAAAAAGCGCACCGCGTCGGCGCTGGTCCACTCGATCAGGTCGCGCAACGTGACGTAGCTGCCCGCGCGTTTGGAGATCTTGACTTCCTGCCCGCCGCGCACCACGCGCACCATGGTGTGCAGCACGTAGTCGGGGTAGCCGGGTGCAATGCCCACGCCCGCAGCTTGCAAGCCAGCGCGCACCCGGGCAATCGTGCCGTGGTGGTCGGTGCCCTGGATATTGACCACTTTGCTAAAACCGCGCTCCCATTTGGCGATGTGGTAGGCCACGTCGGGCACAAAGTAGGTGTAGCTGCCGTCGCGCTTGCGCATAACGCGGTCTTTGTCGTCGCCGTAATCGGTCGAGCGCAGCCACAGGGCGCCGTCTTGTTCGTAGGTTTTGCCCGCCGCCTGCAAGCGCGTCACCGTGGCGTCGACGCGGCCGCTGCTGTAGAGGCTGCTCTCGAGGTAGTAATTGTCAAAACGCAACCCGAAGGCTTGCAAATCGAGGTCTTGCTCGTGGCGCAGATAGGCCACGGCGAACTGGCGGATATTGTCCAAGTCTTGCACGTCGCCGTTGGCGGTGAACTGGCGGTCGTCCGATTGCACCGTTTTGCAGGCTTTGAAGTCGTCTGCGATGTCGGCGATGTAGTCGCCGTTGTAAAAGGCCTTGCTTGCCGGGTCTTGCGGGTCGGTGGGCCAGCCCGGATCGCCTGGGCGCTGGCCCTGGGCGCGCAGCTGCGTGCTGTTGGCCAGGGTGTTGATTTGCACGCCCGCGTCGTTGTAATAAAACTCGCGGACCACGTCCTGGCCCTGGGTGGCGAGCAAATTGCAAATCGCGTCGCCCAGCGCCGCCTGGCGGCCGTGGCCTACGTGCAGCGGCCCGGTCGGATTGGCCGAGACAAACTCCACCAGCACCCGCTGGCCGGTAGGCGCTTGGCGGCCGAAATTTTGTTTGGTGGCCAGGATGTCCTGCACCACGGCCTGCTTGGCGGCAGGGCGCAGGCGCAAATTGAGAAAGCCGGGCCCGGCGATGTCGATCTCTTGCACCCAGCGCACGCAGGCGTCTTGGGCTAATAGCAACTCACGCAGGGTTTGGGCGACTTGGCGCGGGTTGCTTTGCAGGGGTTTGGCTAATTGCATGGCGGCGGTGCAGGCAAAGTCGCCATGGGCCGCCACCTTGGGCGACTCCAGGGCCGCCTGGGCGCCAGCGCCCGCAACAAGGGTTTCCAGCGAAGCGGACAGCGCCGCCAGAAGTTCGGATTTGACAGAAGGCATGCGCCGATTTTACGAGCCCGCTGTGAAAGTGCCTTTGGCGACTGGCGCAGGCTAGCGGCCTCTGGCGCGCCGTTGTATGCTGGGACCCGCGATTTCGCAGCTTAGCCCCCAAAGCGGGGTTTCTTTTCCAAGGAGGATGTATGAAAGCAATCTGGATAGTTCTGGCCTTGAGCGCCGCCGTCGGTTGGGGCCACGCCGCTGAAGCGACCGATCAGCAAAACAAAATGGGCGCATGTAATGCGCAGGCCAAAACCAAGGAACTCAAAGGTGATGAGCGCAAAAAATTCATGAGCGAGTGCCTGAGTGCCAAACCGGCAGCCGCCGCGTCGGCGCCGCAAGAAGGTAGCACTCAGCAAAACAAGATGAAAACCTGTAACGCCGACGCAAAAACCAAAGACTTGAAGGGCGACGAGCGTAAAAAGTTCATGAGCGAATGCCTTAAGGCCAAGCCCTAGCCGCTGCGCCCGGGGCCCAGGCCCCGGGGCAGTCTTGATATGGGCAAAACTATTCTGATTACCGGCGCGGGCACCGGCATTGGCCGGGACGCCGCCCTGGCTCTGGCTGCGCGCGGCCACGAGGTGCTGGCCACCACGGTGGACGCCGCACAAGCCGCGGCGCTACAGCAGTTGGCAGCGCAGCGCGGACTGCGCCTGCAAAGCTTCAAACTCGATATCACCGATGCGGCTGACCGTGCTTTGTTAGACGCACACGCTATTGATGTACTGGTCAACAACGCCGCCCTGGGCGAATCGGGCTCGCTCGCCGAGGTGGATATGGACCGGGTGCGCCGGGTTTTTGAGGTGAACTTGTTTGCCACCCTGGCGCTTACCCAGGTGGCGCTGCGCGGTATGATTGACCGCCAGCGTGGCACCGTGGTGTTCATCAGCTCGATTGCCGGGCGGGTGCCGTTTCCGTTTTTGATGCCTTATTCCATGACCAAATTTGCCTTGTCGGCGGCCGCTGCCGGCCTGCGCGCCGAGATGGACCAGTTGGGCAAAGGGATTTCGGTGTGCGTGGTCGAGCCCGGCGCCATCCACACCGGCTTTAACCAAAGCATGGCCGCCAGCAAATACGCCTGGATGGGCCCCGACTCGTACTACTACGGTCAGCGCGAGGCCATGCAGGCCGAAGAAAAGCGTACTTTTGGCTTTCTGGAGGTCAAAAGCACGGCCTCGGTGGTGGCCAAAATCGTGCAGGCGGCCGAGGCCAAGCGCCCGCGCCTGCGTTATGTGGCGCCCTGGATTCAGGGGCTGGGCGTGCGACTGGCGCGTATGTTGGGCGTGTAGCTTACGGGCAGACAGCAGCGCGGCAGCCCGGTTTTACCCGGGCAGGCTCAGTGCGATGCCTGCGAATACGGCCAAACCCAGCCAATGGTTGTTCGCAAACGCGGTAAAACAGCCCGCACGCTCGCGCAGGCGTATCAGTCGGTAGTGCCACAGCGCTTGTGCTGCGGCTACGGCGAGCCCGGCCGTCCAAGCGGGGTCATGCAGAGTCTGCGCCAGCACAGCACCCCAGATGCCCAGGTAAGCGGCATAAAACGCCATGATCGCCGCCACGTCCCAGCGCCCCAGGGTAATGGCCGAGGTGCGAATGCCAATGTGCAGGTCATCGTCGCGGTCCACCATGGCGTATTCGGTGTCATAGGCCAAGACCCAAAACAAATTTCCGGCCAGCAGCAGCCAGGCCATCGCCGGCACCCGGCCTTGCACCGCGCTAAAGGCCATCGGTATGCCAAAACTAAAAGCGATGCCCAACACCGCCTGCGGCATGGACACGACGCGCTTGGCATAGGGATACACCACGGCCACAGCCAGCGCGGCAAAAGACAAATAAATGGTGGCGGTATTGGTCGTCAGCACCAGGCCAAAGGCCCCCAAAGCCAGCGCTGCGCCCACCGCAAGTGCCTCGCGCACCGACACCTTGCCGCTGGTCACCGGCCGCTGCGCGGTGCGCTTGACGTGGCGGTCAAAGTCGCGGTCGGCCACATCGTTGATGCAGCAGCCGGCGCTGCGCATGAGTACCGTGCCCAGCGTGAACACCGCCAGCAAATGCCAGCCCGGAAAGCCCTCCGCCGCCAGCCACAGCGCGCTCAGCGTCGGCCACAGCAGCAATAGCCAGCCGGCAGGGCGGCTCCAGCGGATGAGGTCCAGGTACAGCGCAAGTTTTGCGCGCCACAGAGGCTGCGCGGGCAGCGGCGAGGCTGTTTCCATGGTCAGCGCTCCAAGGGGACGGTTTAGGACAGGCGGGCCACGCCCGGCAGCTCGCAGGCGTAAATGGCATTGCGCAAAGCAGCGATGGCTTCATAGCGCGTAAAACTGCGCCGCCAGGCCAGCACCACGCGGCGTGTTGGTGGCGCGGCGCCTTTGTCGTCATGCACGGGCAGGTATTTGACAAACATTTTGGGGCTGCGCGCCTTGGAAGCGCGCAAGGCCTCGGCTGGCACGCTCAGGCGTGGCACCAAGGTAATGCCCATGCCAGCGGCCACCATGTGCTTGATGGTCTCGAGCGACGAGCCCTCAAAACTCTTGCGTATGCCCTCGGCGTCGCTGGCGAAGCGGGCAAATTCGGGGCAGACCTCCAGCACATGGTCGCGAAAGCAGTGGCCGTTGCCCAGGAGCAGCATGGTCTCGTTTTTGAGTTCTTCGGCGCTGACCTGGCTTTGGCGCGCCAGCGGGTGGCTGCTGGGCACAGCGGCAAAAAACGGCTCGTCGTACAGAGGTGCGAGGGCGAGCCCGGCGTCGGGAAAGGGCTCGGCCAGGATGGCGCAGTCAATCTCGCCGGTGCGCAGCATCTCCAGCAGCTTGACGGTGAAGTTCTCTTGCAGCATCAGCGGCATTTGCGGCGTGCGGGTGATGACCTGACGCACCAGGTCGGGCAGCAAGTAGGGCGCAATGGTGTAAATCACGCCCAGCTTGAGCGCACCGGCCAGCGGGTCTTTGCCGCGCTTGGCAATGTCTTTGATATTGGCCGCCTGTTCGAGCACGCTTTGCGCTTGGCGCACGATTTCTTCGCCCAAAGCGGTCACGCTGACTTCGTTGGCGCTGCGTTCAAAGAGCTTGACGTCCAGCTCTTCTTCTAGCTTTTTAACCGCCACCGACAGCGTCGGCTGCGAGACAAAGCAGGCGTCGGCCGCTTTGCCAAAGTGCTTTTCCCGCGCCACGGCGACGATGTATTTGAGCTCGGTCAGTGTCATGCCTGCATTATCGGTTTTGCGCCGGGCCGCTCAAGCCTTGAGGAATTCAGCCTTGGTGCCCAGCCAGCGCTGCACATGTTGGTGGGCCAGCGCCGGGCGGCGCTCCAGCAGCACGGGCGCCTCCTGGCGCGCCCAGGCGAGCAAGTCGGTGTCGGTGGCCAGGTCGGCAAAGCGCAGCATCTGGTCGCCCGACTGGCGGGCGCCCAAAAACTCGCCCGGCCCGCGAATTTCCAGGTCGCGCCGGGCGATCTCAAAGCCGTCGTTGGTTTCGGCCATGGCCTTGAGGCGTTCGCGGGCGGCTTCACCCAGGCGTGGTGCGTCGCCAGTGGAATAGAGCAGCAAGCAAGCCGATGCCGCCGCGCCCCGGCCCACGCGCCCACGCAACTGGTGCAGCTGCGACAGGCCAAAGCGCTGCGCGTTTTCAATCACCATGAGCGAGGCATTGGGCACGTCCACGCCCACTTCGATGACGGTGGTGCTGACCAGCACGGCGGTCTGCCCGGCCACAAACTGCGCCATGACGGCCTTTTTCTCGTCGGGCGGCAAGCGCGAGTGCAAGAGCCCGACCCGGTGCGCGCTGCCGCGCGTTTCCAGCGCGGCGGCGAGTTCAGCGTGGGTGGCGGTGGCGTTGCTCAGGTCCAGCACCTCGCTTTCTTCAATCAGCGGGCACACCCAGTAGACCTGGCGGCCCGCGTCGATTTGGGCGCGGATGCGCGCAATCACCTCGGCGCGCCGGTTTTCATGCAGCACCTTGGTGACGATGGGCGTGCGCCCGGGTGGTAGTTCGTCCAACGTGGAGACGTCCAGGTCGGCGTAATAGCTCATGGCCAAGGTGCGCGGAATGGGCGTGGCCGTCATCATCAGCAAATGCGGCTCCATGGCCTCGTGCTGCAATTTACTGCGCAGCGCCAGGCGCTGGGCTACGCCAAAGCGGTGCTGCTCGTCGATCACCGCCAGCGCCAGGTTTTTAAAGTGCACCTTGGTCTGGATGATGGCGTGCGTGCCCACCACCAATTGCGCTTGGCCGCTTTCAATCAATTCCAGCATGGCGCGCCGTTCCTTGGCCTTCTGCGTCCCGGTCAGCCAGGCGGTGGTGATGCCCAAGGGCTCCAGCCAGCCCAGCAATTTGCGAAAGTGCTGTTCGGCCAGTATTTCGGTGGGCGCCATCAGCGCGCACTGCCAGCCCGCGTCGATGCACACCGCCGCCGCCAGCGCGGCCACCACAGTTTTGCCTGCGCCTACATCGCCTTGCAGCAGGCGGTGCATGGGGGTGTGGCGCGCCATATCGAGGGCGATTTCTTCACTGACGCGCGTTTGCGCACCGGTCAGCGTAAAAGGCAGTGCGGCGTGCAAGCGCTGGCGCAACGCCTTGGGACTTGCGTCGGGCAGCAAGACAGGTGCGCGCAAGGCGGCGCGGGCGCGCCGGGCTTGCAGCTGCGAGAGTTGCTGGGCCAGCAATTCCTCGGCTTTGAGGCGCTGCCAGGCGGGGTGGCTGTGGTCCATCAGCGTGTCGATGGCCACGTCGGGGCGCGGGTGGTGCAAAAAGGCCAGGGCTTCGTGCAGCGTCCACAGGCCCTCGCGGCTGTGCGGCTGCATGGGACTGAGGTCGCCGGGCGCAAATGTGTCGGACAGCTCGGCGCGCGCCAGACCGCCGAGCACGGCTTTGCGCAAATACGCTTGCGGCAGGCCGGCCACGGTGGGGTAGACCGGCGTGAGCGCGTTGGGCAGCTCGCCGCCGGCCGCGCGCACCGCCGGGTGCAACATGGTCCAGCCGCTAAAGCCGCCTTTGACTTCGCCGCGGATACGCAGACGCTGGCCCACCGCCAGGGTTTTTTGCAGGGACGGGTAGAAGTTGAAAAAGCGCAGCGTGCAGGTGTCCGAACCGTCATCCACCGTCACCACCAACTGGCGGCGCGGGCGGTAGCCGACTTCTTGGTGTGTCACCTGCGCTTCGATTTGCAGGGTGTCGCCTTCGCGCGCGTCACGCAGTTTCAGGATGCGCGTTTCGTCCTCGTACCGCAGCGGCAGGTGCAGCGCCAGGTCGATATCGCGCACCAGCCCGAGCTTTTCCAGCGCTTTTTGCGGCGCGGACTTGGCGGCAGGCGCTTGCGCTTTGCGGTCGGCGGGGGGGCTCATGGGGCAACAATAGCAGAGCAGGCAGGCGCTGTGGCCCGCATGCCACAATCGCGCCCTCTTCACTTGGAACGGGTCCGTCCGGCCCTCAAGCACCGTGCTTACGCCCTACACCCTCAGCGACTTTGATTTTGACCTGCCGGCGCATTTGATCGCCCAGCAACCATCGGCCCAGCGCAGCGGCTCCAGGCTGCTGGACGCCACGCACAGTCCACCCGCGGACCGGATTTTTCGCGATCTGAGCAGCCTGCTGCAACCCGGCGATTTGCTGGTCATGAACGACACCCGCGTGCTCAAAGCGCGCCTGTTTGGCGAAAAGCCCACCGGCGGCAAGCTGGAGCTGCTCATTGAACGGGTGCTGGGCGGCAACCAGGTGGCCGCGCACATGGGGGTGAGCAAAAAGCCCGAGATCGGGGCGACCGTGGCACTGCACAGCGCCTTGGGCCTGGATGATGGCGTATGCGCCACCTTGCTCGGGCGCTGGCCCGATGCCGATGGGCCGCTGTTTCGTTTTGTGCTGTCCAACAACGCCGGCGATGACCCCTACACCTTGATGGAGCGCCATGGGCACATGCCTTTGCCGCCCTATATCGAGCGCCAGCAGCAAGGCGCAAACCCGGACGCGGCGCAGGACGCCGAGCGCTACCAAACCGTGTTTGCCAAAGCCCCCGGCGCCGTGGCCGCGCCCACTGCGGCGCTGCATTTTGACCAGGCCCTGCTGTCCGACTTGCTGGCGCGCGGCGTGCACACCGCCTACGTCACGCTGCACGTGGGCGCGGGTACCTTCCAGCCAGTCAAAACCGAAAACCTGGCCGAGCACCGCATGCACAGCGAGTGGTACCAGGTGCCGCTGGCCACCCAGCAGGCGCTTGCCGATTGCAAAGCGCGCGGCGGTCGCGTGGTGGCGGTGGGCACGACGACGGTGCGCAGCCTGGAGTCCTGGGCGGCCACCGGCCAAGCGCAGGGCGACACCCAGATCTTCATTACGCCGGGCTTTGCGTTTGCGCATGTGGACATGCTGCTGACCAACTTTCATTTGCCCAAGTCCAGCCTGATGATGCTGGTCAGCGCTTTTGCCGGCTACGAACCCATACGCGCGCTCTACCGCCACGCCATTGCGCAGGAATACCGGTTTTTCAGCTACGGCGACGCCATGCTGCTGGCGCGCCAATCTGCCCAGTAGCCCAGAGCTGCCACCTAAAATTGCGCCATGCTTAATTTCGAAGTGCTCGCCCAAGACCCCGCCCGCCCCGAGGGCAAGTACCTGGGCAGCCTGGCGCGCCGGGGACGCTTGCAGCTGAACCACGGTTTTGTGCAAACCCCCATCTTTATGCCCGTGGGCACCTATGGCACCGTCAAGGGCGTGATGCCCCAAAGCCTGCACGACATGGGCGCGCAAATTATTTTGGGCAACACCTTCCACCTGTGGATGCGCCCGGGGCTGGACGTGATGCGCCAGTTCGGCGGTCTGCACCAGTTCGAAAAATGGGACAAGCCCCTACTCACCGATTCGGGCGGTTTCCAGGTCTGGAGCCTGGGGCAGATGCGCAAAATCAGCGAGGAGGGCGTGCGCTTTTCCTCTCCAGTGAACGGCGACAAGCTGTTTTTGACACCCGAAATCAGCATGCAAATCCAGACGGTGCTCAACTCGGACATCGCCATGCAGTTTGACGAATGCACCCCGTATTTGTCGGTGGAGACTGCTACCAAAGGCCAGGTGACCACTGAGCGCGAGGCGCGCCTGTCCATGGAGCTGAGCCTGCGCTGGGCGGCGCGCTGCAAAACTGAATTTGCGCGCTTGGAAAACCCCAACGCCTTGTTTGGCATCGTGCAAGGCGGCATGTTCGAGCATTTGCGGGACGAGTCGCTGGCGGGCCTGGAGGCCCTGGACTTTCCGGGCGTGGCCATAGGCGGGCTGTCGGTGGGCGAGCCCAAGGCGGACATGCTGCGCATCTTGCAGCACATCGCCCCGCGCCTGCCGGCGCACAAACCGCGTTACCTGATGGGCGTGGGCACGCCCGAGGACCTGGTTGTCGGCGTGCAAAACGGCATCGATATGTTTGACTGCGTCATGCCCACGCGCAATGCGCGCAACGGCACGCTGTTTAGCCGCTTTGGCGACCTCAAAATCCGCAATGCCCGCCATAAAAGCGACCCGCAGCCGCTCGATACCACCTGCACCTGCCACGCCTGCGCCGGCAGCGGCGGCCTGTCTTGGGACGAGGGCGGGCGCGAGGGCTTTAGCCGTGCTTATTTGCACCACCTGGACCGCTGCGGCGAAATGCTCGGGCCCATGCTGGCGAGCATCCACAACCTGCATTACTACCTCAACCTGATGCAGGAAGTGCGCGATGCCCTGGAGGCCCGCCGTTTTAGCGCCTTTGTGGCGCAATTTCACGCCGACCGGGCGCGCGGCGTCTAGCCCGGCGGCTTTGCTACACTGGATGCCATGTTTATTCACCGCAACAGCATCACAGGTCGCAGCGACCGGGGGGCCTGGCCCTGGCGGACCCATATTGTTTTGCGCGCTTTCCAAGCAAGGCTGTCGGACTAGACCGACCAGCCATGCGCGTGGATTGGCTGCGCACCCCTCCGTTTTTGATTGATCGCGCCGCCCTTGCGGCCCCTGCCTGCGGCTATGGGCGCACATGCGCCCGCCGCTTGCGCAGTTTGAAATTTGGGAAGGTGAATTGTTGTGAGTACGCATGAAGAATTTCAGGCCCTGGCGCGCCAGGGCTTTAACCGGATTCCCCTGACGGCGCAGGCCTTTGCCGACCTGGAAACGCCACTGTCGCTCTACCTCAAACTGACGGGCAATGCGCCCTACAGCTTTTTGCTCGAATCGGTGGTGGGCGGCGAGCGCTTTGGGCGCTACAGCTTTATTGGTTTGCCCGCGCGCACCTTGTTGCGCAGCAGCGGCTTTGGCGCGCAGGCGCGCACCGACGTGGTGACCGATGGCGTGGTGGTGGAAACCGACCAGGGCAACCCGCTGGACTTCATTGCCGCCTACCAAGCGCGCTTCAAGGTGTCGCTGCGCCCTGGCCTGCCCCGGTTTTGCGGCGGTCTGGCGGGCTATTTTGGTTATGACGCGGTGCGCTACATCGAGAAAAAGCTGGCCGACAGCTGCCCGCCCGACGAGCTGGGCTGCCCGGATATTTTGCTGCTGCAGTGCGAAGAGCTGGCGGTAATCGACAACCTATCGGGCAAATTGCATCTGATCGTGTATGTCGACCCCGCGGTGCCTGACGCTTATGTCCAAGGCAGTGCGCGTTTGGCCGCGCTCAAAGCGGCTTTGGCCCAGGCGGTGCAAGTGCCTGCGGTGCAGCCTGGCCCCGCCCATGCGCCGGTGCGCGACTTTGCCAAGGCCGACTACTTGGCCGCCGTGCTGCGCGCCAAAGAGATGATTGCCGGCGGCGACTTTATGCAGGTGCAGATAGGCCAGCGCATCAAGAAAACCTATACCGCCTCGCCCCTGAGCCTGTACCGCGCGCTGCGCTCGCTCAACCCGAGCCCTTATATGTATTACTACAACTTCAGCGGAGCCAGTGCCGATGGGGCGGCGGACTTTCATGTGGTGGGCGCCAGCCCGGAAATCTTGGTGCGCCAGGAGTTGGTCGAAGGCATGACCAAAGTGACCATCCGCCCGCTGGCCGGCACCCGCCCGCGTGGCGCCACCCCCGCGCTGGACAAGGCGGCCGAAGAGGAGCTCGTCAACGACCCCAAAGAGCGCGCCGAACATGTGATGCTGATTGACCTGGCGCGCAATGACATCGGGCGTATCGCGCAAATTGGCACGGTCAAAGTAACCGACGCGTTTTGCGTGGAGCGCTACAGCCATGTCATGCACATCGTGAGCAATGTGGAGGGCAGCTTGTTGCCCGGTATGCGCAGCATGGATGTGCTCAAGGCGACCTTTCCCGCCGGCACCCTGACCGGCGCGCCCAAAGTGCACGCCATGGAGGTGATTGACCAGCTCGAGCCGGTCAAACGCGGCATTTACGGCGGCGCCTGCGGCTACCTCAGCTATGCCGGCGACATGGACGTGGCCATCGCGATCCGCACCGGCATCATTAAAAACCAGACTTTGTATGTGCAGGCGGCCGCCGGTGTGGTGGCTGACAGCGTGCCCGAGATGGAATGGGCCGAAACCGAGCACAAAGCCCGCGCCTTGCTGCGCGCCGCCGAGCTGGTCGAATCCGGATTGGACGGTTTGTGATGCGAATCACTGCAAAACCCGCCCGCAGCCAAGGAGAGGCAGCATGAAGCTATTGATGATCGACAACTACGACAGCTTCACCTACAACATCGTGCAATACCTGGGCGAACTGGGTGCGCAGGTGGAGGTGTTTCGCAATGACGAAATTACACTGCAAGGCATCGCCGAGCGTGCCCCGGACCGCTTGGTGATTTCCCCTGGCCCGTGCTCGCCCGCCGAGGCGGGCATTTCGGTGGCGGCGATCCAGCATTTCATGGGGCGCTTGCCGATTTTGGGCGTCTGCTTGGGGCACCAAAGCATAGGCGCGGCACTGGGCGGAAAAATCATCCGCGCCCAAGCGCTCATGCACGGCAAAACCAGCCCGATTCAGACCACCCAAGAAGGTGTATTTGCCGGTTTGCCGGCGCGCTTTACCGTGAACCGCTATCACTCGCTGGCCATCGAACGCAGCAGTTGCCCGGCGACGCTGGCGATCACCGCCTGGACGCACGATGGTGAAATCATGGGCGTGCGCCATAAGGATTTGCCCGACACGGTACGCCTGGAGGGGGTGCAGTTTCACCCGGAAAGCATCTTGACCGAGCATGGCCATGCCATGCTGCGCAATTTCTTGCAATAAGCGCCGCGCTTGAGGCCACAACCATTTTGGAGACCCGCATGAGCACCTTTGTCGATTTACGCAGCGATACCGTAACCCAGCCGACGCCCGCCATGCGCGCTGCCATGATGGCCGCGCCCCTGGGCGACGATGTGTTTGCCGACGACCCCAGCGTCAATGCCCTGCAAGAGCGCATTGCAGATATGCTGGGCATGGAGGCGGCGCTGTTTGTGCCCACTGGCACACAGAGCAATCTGAGCGCCATCATGGCCCATTGCCAGCGCGGCGATGAATACATCGTCGGCCAAATGGCCCATTGCTACCGCTGGGAGGGTGGCGGCGCCGCTGTTTTGGGCAGCGTGCAGCCCCAGCCGCTGGCGCACCAGGCGGATGGCACCCTGGACTTGCATGCCATTACAGACGCTATCAAACCCGACGACGCACATTTCGCACGCACCCGCCTCTTGTGCCTGGAAAACACCCTGGGCGGCAAGCTCTTGCCCTTTGAGTATGTGCAGGCCGCAACGGCGCTGGCCAAAGAAAAAGGCCTGGCGCGGCATTTGGACGGCGCGCGGCTCTTTAACGCCGCCGTTGCGCAGGCAGCCGCCCTGGGCAGCAGCGCGCAGCACGAGGCGCGGCGCATGGCGCAGTGTTTTGACAGTGTGTCGGTCTGTTTCAGCAAAGGCCTGGGCGCACCGGTGGGTTCGGCCTTGTGCGGAAGTCGTGCGCTAATCGACCGTGCGCACCGGGTGCGCAAAATGCTCGGCGGAGGCATGCGCCAATCCGGACTGCTGGCAGCGGCAGCTTTGCATGCCTTGGACCACCATATCGAGCGCTTGCAAGACGACCATGCGCTGGCCCGGCGCTTGGCCGAGGGTCTGCACGGTATCTCGGGGCTGGCGGTGGAGGCTCCGCAGACCAATATTGTGTTTGTCGACCTGCATGGCGATGCCCGCGCGCGTGCGCCAGACTTGATGGCGCACCTGGCCGACAGCGGCATACGCGCTACCGGCTTGTACCGCCTGCGCTTTGTGACCCATTTGGATGTCGATGCGGCGGGCGTAGACCGCGCCGTAGCGGCGATTCGTGGATTTTTCCCAGCTTAGGTCGGCCCCGCTGGCACACTTCGCACCCGCCTACCTAGAGGAGTTTTTGCATGTCCCCGTTCAATACCCAGCCCGTCAAAATAACTGCGCAAGAGGCGCTGCAGCGCACCATCGAGCACCGTGAGATATTCCACGATGAGATGCTGCACCTGATGCGCCAAATCATGGCCGGCGAGATGTCGCCCGTCATGATGGCCGCCTTGATCACCGGCTTGCGGGTCAAGAAAGAGACGATTGGTGAAATCACCGCCGCCGCGCAGGTGATGCGCGAGTTCTCAACCAAAGTGGAGGTGGCGGACAAAGAACACCTGGTGGATATTGTGGGTACCGGCGGCGATGGCTCGCACACCTTCAATATCTCGACCTGCTCGATGTTTGTGGCTGCCGCTGGCGGCGCCAAAGTGAGCAAGCACGGCGGACGCAGCGTCAGCAGCAAAAGTGGCAGCGCCGACGTCTTGGAGTCCATGGGGCTCAACATCAATTTGTCGCCTGAGGCGATCGCCCAGTGCATCGCCCAGCATGGTTTGGGCTTTATGTTTGCGCCCAACCACCACCCGGCCATGAAAAACGTTGCTCCGGTGCGCCGCGAGTTGGGCATCAAAACGATTTTCAACATTTTGGGGCCGCTGACCAACCCGGCTTCGGCGCCCAACATCTTGATGGGTGTGTTTCACGCCGACCTGGTCGGTATCCAGGTGCGTGCGCTAGAGCGCCTGGGCGCAGAACACGCCCTTGTCGTGTACGGCCGCGATGGTCTGGACGAGGTCAGCCTGGGTGCGGCCACGCTGGTGGGCGAATTGCGCGAGGGGAGGATTACCGAGTATGAAATCCATCCCGAAGATTTCGGGCTCGTTATGGCCAGCAATCGCGCGCTCAAGGTGGAAACGGCCGAAGAATCCAAAGCCATGCTGCTGTCGGTGCTGGACAACGTGCCCGGCGCGGCGCGCGATATCGTGGCCCTGAACGCCGGTGTGGCGCTGTACGCGGCCAATGTGGCCGCCAGCATGCAAGAGGGGTTGGCGCTGGCGCAAAGCGTGATTGCTTCGGGCCAGGCGAAGGCCAAGATGCGCGATTTCATCGCCTACTCCAAGACTTTTGCAACCGCATAATGCCCGCACCGGCCCGGGCCCCACGCGGGCCCAAGAAAGACAGCAATGAGTGACATCCTGGACAAAATCGTCGCGGTTAAGCACCAAGAGGTGGCTGCGGCCCAAAGGCGCAAATCCCTGGCCGCCGTGCGCGAGGATGCCCATTCCCGCGTGCTGACCCGTAATTTCGAGGGCGCCTTGCGCGCGAAAATCGCCGCCGGCCGGCCGGCCGTCATTGCCGAGGTCAAAAAAGCCAGTCCGTCCAAGGGCGTGCTGCGCGCGGACTTTATCCCTGCCGACATCGCCCAAAGCTACGCCGAACACGGCGCGGCCTGCCTGTCGGTGCTGACCGATATGGAGTTTTTCCAAGGCAGCGTGGACTATCTCAAGCAGGCGCGCGCCTCCTGCCATTTGCCGGTGCTGCGCAAAGATTTCATGGTGGATGCCTACCAAATCTACGAATCGCGCGCCATGGGCGCAGACTGCATCTTGCTCATCGTGGCCTGCCTAGACGACGCCCAACTGCAGGAATTTGAGGCGATTGCCCGCAGTTTGGACATGGCGGTGCTGGTGGAAGTGCACGACCAGGCTGAAATGGAACGCGCCCTGCGCCTCAAAACACCGCTGATCGGCGTCAATAACCGCAACTTGAAAACTTTCGAGGTGTCTTTGGACACGACTTTGCAGCTGCGCGCCATGGTGCCGCCCGAGCGCATCGTAATAACCGAAAGCGGAATTTCCACCCGCGACGATGTGTTGCGCATGGGTGCTGCGGGCATCAACGCCTTTTTGGTGGGCGAGGCCTTTATGCGCGCTCCCGAGCCCGGCGTGGCCCTGGCCGGCCTTTTCGGATAGCCCATGGATTTATTCCCGCAGGACCGGTCCGACTGGTGCTTGCAAAGCGCCCATGCCGCCGATTGGCCGGTTGCCCCGGGCTGGCAGGCGACGGTCGATGCGTTTTTTGCTGCACCGCCCGGACAGGTCTTGCAAGGCTTTTTGGCCGAACGCATTGCCCAAAAGGCCGTGATTTACCCGCCGCAGCCCTTGCGCGCCTTGGCGCTGACACCGCCCGAGCGTGTGCATACCGTCATCCTTGGGCAAGACCCCTACCACGGCAGGGGCCAGGCTGAGGGCCTGGCCTTTTCTGTGGCGCACGGCCAGCCCGTTCCCCCATCGCTGCGCAACATCTTAAAAGAGTGGCAACGCGACTTAGGCGAGGCCTGGCCGGCGATGCCCGTGCCGGGTGGAAGCCTTGTTGCATGGGCGCAACAGGGAGTATTGCTGCTGAACACCTGCCTCACCGTCGAGGACGGCCAGCCGGCCAGCCACCAAGGCAAAGGCTGGGAAACCCTGACCGATGCGCTGATTTCGCGGGTTTCTGACGGCGCCGGGAGGGTGGTTTTTATGCTTTGGGGTACATCAGCGCAACAAAAAAGGCCACTGATTGACGAAACTCGGCATCTGGTGCTTTGCGCCAACCATCCGTCGCCGCTGTCGGCTTTGCGAGGCCCTGAGCCCTTTATGGGCTGCGGCCACTTTTCCAAAGCACAAAAATGGTGCATGGCGATTGCTGCGGGTTCGGGCCCGTCCCAGCGCCCACCCAACCCGGCTCAAGGCAGTGGAAGCCATAAGAACATGGCATAATCGCGGGCTCACGTTTGGAGAGGTGGCCGAGTGGTTAATGGCAGCAGACTGTAAATCTGCCCTCTTACGAGTACGCTGGTTCGAATCCAGCCCTCTCCACCAGTGGCTGCATCTGTGCGGGGTTCGTATAGTGGTAATACCTTAGCCTTCCAAGCTAAAGCGAGGAGTTCGATTCTCCTACCCCGCTCCATGGAAAGTGAAGGCGTTGCGCGCAACGCCACAG
This sequence comes from Comamonas sp. lk, assembly GCA_945861345.1. Classification (GTDB taxonomy): domain Bacteria; phylum Pseudomonadota; class Gammaproteobacteria; order Burkholderiales; family Burkholderiaceae_C; genus Allorhodoferax. The sequence continues at coordinate 484 of CAMATX010000028.1, read as the reverse complement.
TGAATTGTTGATTGTTGCCTGAGAAATTTAGGCATTTGCGCCCATTTGGCTCAGTGGTAGAGCACTCCCTTGGTAAGGGAGAGGTCGCGGGTCCGATTCCCGCAATGGGCACCAAAGATTGTTGTTGGTCCGTCGTTTGTTTTTTGCCGCCGGGCCGGTTTTATTTGAATTACTTACTTTTCGGAGTCTGAAAAATGGGAAAAGAAAAATTTGCGCGTACCAAGCCCCACGTCAACGTAGGCACCATCGGCCACGTGGACCATGGCAAAACCACGCTCACAGCGGCGATCACGACAATTTTGTCGGCCAAGTTTGGCGGTGAAGCCAAGGCCTACGACCAAATTGACGCCGCTCCCGAAGAAAAAGCGCGTGGCATCACTATTAACACCGCCCACGTCGAGTACGAAACGGCAAACCGCCACTACGCCCACGTGGACTGCCCTGGACACGCCGACTACGTCAAAAACATGATTACCGGCGCAGC
>CAMATX010000027.1 GCA_945861345.1 Comamonas sp. lk | reverse complement strand
GCGCCCATCTTTAACCACCAGGCGGTGGGCTTTCGGCTGGCGGAGTGTGCAACGCAGTTAGAGGCAGCGCGCCAATTGATATGGCACGCAGCGGCCTTGCGCGATGCCGGTCGGCCTTGCCTGAAAGAAGCGGCCATGGCCAAACTGTTTGCCAGCGAGATGGCTGAAAAAGTATGTACCGTAGCCATCCAAACCCTGGGCGGCTATGGCTATGTGAGCGACTTTCCGGTAGAGCGTATTTACCGCGATGTGCGCGTCTGCCAAATTTACGAAGGCACCAGCGACGTGCAAAAAATCATCATCCAGCGCGCCCTGGCGTGAACCTACAACACAAGGAGACAGCATGCCGATTACCAAAGGATTTCGCCAACTCGTCGATGAGGCCAACGCCTGCATCACCACCTATTCCGTTGCGCAAGTGCGCGAACGCCTGGCCGACGGGCGTATGCAATTGGTGGATATTCGCGACATCCGCGAAGCCGAGCGCGAAGGCACCATCGAAGGTGCGGTGCTGGCACCACGCGGCATGCTGGAATTTTGGGTAGACCCGGCATCGCCCTACTTCAAACCGGTGTTTGGCGACGAGGCCAAAGAGTACGTGCTGTTTTGCGCCGCGAGCTGGCGCAGCGCTTTGGCCACCAAAGCATTGCAAGAAATGGGCATGACGAATGTGGCCCATGTCGACGGTGGCTTTGCTGCTTGGGTCAAAGACGGCGCGCCGGTGCAAAGCTGGGAAGCCCACAAAGCGCAAGCCAAGGCCGCCAAAGGCGGATGAACGCAGGCCCGCTGGCTTTGCAAGGCGACCTGCTCTGCCCGTGTGCGCGGGCGGGCACCAACGGAAAGGCGCTTCGGTTCTCTGGCTGTTGCGGTCAGTATCTGGAAGGCGATGCGCCCCCGGATGCCCAAAGCCTTATGCGCTCGCGCTACAGCGCTTATGTTTTACAGCGCGAATCCTATTTGCTGGCCACCTGGCACGCCAGCACCCGTCCAGCCACCCTGGCCTTCGATACCGATGGCAAATGGCTGGGCCTGCAAGTGCGCAGCGCGCAGGTGCTAGACGCCGAGCATGCGCAGGTGGAGTTTGTCGCCCGCTTCAAACCCGCACGCGCCCCCGCATGGCGCTTGCACGAACGCAGCCGCTTTGTGCTGGAGAACGGGCGCTGGTATTACTTGGACGGCGTACAACTCCCTTAATTGCCTGTTTTTTGCGCACCTTTGGATCTAGCGCAAACTTGCGCAGCAGACAAGTCGTTACGCTATCGCTTTTGACACCAGCCCCGCCCATGCCCCAAACCACGCCCGCCCTCGCGCATCTCAAAGTCCTCGACCTCTCCCGGGTACTCGCCGGGCCCTGGTGTACCCAGATGCTGGCCGACTTGGGGGCCGATGTCATCAAAATCGAAAAACCCGGCGACGGCGACGACACCCGCCACTGGGGCCCGCCCTTTTTGCGCGACGCCCAGGGGCAGGAAACCACGCAGGCCAGCTACTTCACCGCCTGCAACCGCAACAAGCGCTCCATTGCCATCGACATTGCCCAGCCCGAAGGCCAGGCATTGGTCAAACAACTCGCCCTGCAATGCGACATCGTCGTGGAAAACTTCAAGGTCGGCGGCCTGGCGCACTACGGTCTGGATCAGGCCAGTTTGCGCGCGCTCAACCCGCGCCTGATTTACTGCTCTATCACCGGCTTTGGGCAAACCGGCCCCTATGCCGAGCGCGCCGGCTATGACCTGATGGTCCAGGCCATGAGCGGCATGATGAGCATCACCGGCAAACTCGAGGGCACGCCCGGCGGCAGCCCCCAGCGCGTGGGCGTGGCGCTGACCGATTTGTTTACCGGCGTCTACGCCTGCAGCGCCATCCTGGCCGCCGTAGAGGTGCGCCACCGCACCGGCCTGGGCCAGCACATCGACATGAGCTTGCTCGACGTGGGGATGGCCATTTTGGCCAACCAAGCGGCGGGCTTTTTGAACACCGGCCAATCGCCCCAACGCCAGGGCAATAGCCACCCCAGCCTGGTGCCCTACCGCGACTTTGAAACCGCCGACGGCGCCATGCTGCTGGCCGTGGGCAACGACGGCCAGTTCGCCCGCTTTTGTGCCGTTGCCGGCCACCCCGAATGGGCCGCCGACCCGCGCTTTCACGTCAATACCGAGCGCGTGCGCCACCGCGACGTGCTCGAACCCTTGTTGCAGTCCGTTACCCGCACCCGCAGCACCGCCCAATGGATTGCCGACCTGGAACACCACGCCGTGCCCTGCGGACCGATCAACACCGTGGCCCAGGCCTTTGCCGACGCGCAAGTGCAAGCCCGAGAACTCGCCATCACGCAGCCACTCAGCGCCGCAAGCCAGGGCGCCACCGGCGTGGCCGAAATTGCCTCGGTCGCCAGCCCTTTGCGCCTGATGGACAACCCGCCGGTACTGCACCGCCCCCCGCCTGCGCTGGGCGAACACACGGACGAACTCTTGCGCGAGTGGGGCTTGGACGCCGCTGCCATCGCACGCTTGCGCTCAGAGGGCGTTGTTGGGTAAGATTCTTACTACTTGAAGTAAGGATTTCAGATGAAAATCACCAGCAAAGGCCAGGTCACTATTCCGCAGGCGGTGCGAGAAAAAGCGGGCATGCACCCCAACAGCGAGGTTGAATTTGAAGTGCGCGACAACGGCGACGTGCTGATCCGCGCGGTGGTGCCCAAGGCAAACGCCGTGCGCGCGGCCTTTGCCCAAGTGCGCGGCAGTGCCAATGCCGCCCAGTTCAAAAACATGGGTACGGACGAGTTCATGGCCTTTTTGCGCGGCTAAACATGGCCCTACCGGCAAAGCACGGCGCCGCCGAACCCGACGCCCGCTACCTGGTGCAGCAATCTCCCCGCGCCACACTGGTGGACAGCTGCGTGCTGATTGACGTCTTGGCCGACGACCCGCAATGGGCCGACTGGTCTTTAGACCAACTCGAAGCCTGCGCAGCGCGAGCGCCTTTGGTGATCAATCCTTTAATTCTGGCCGAAATCAGCCCGCGCTTTGCGCGGGCCAGGGCCATCACCCGCCCAAAGCTTCCCAGCGCTCCAAGGTCTCCAGCAGCTCAGTTTCGATAGCGGTGTTGCGCTGGGCCAGTTGCATCGCTTTGGCGTTGTCGCTGGCATACAGCGTGCCGTCGGCCAAATGGCTGCTGATGCTGGCTTGCTCGGCTTCTAGGTCGGCAATGCGCTGGGGCAGAGCCTCGAGTTCGCGCTGCTCTTTGTAGCTGAGTTTGCGCACTTTGGCCGCGGGGACCGCAGTCACGGGTGCGGCCTGCGCTGCTACGGATTTACTGGTGGCCACGGCTTTGTCGTCGCGGCCGTAATTGAAGTTTTGCGCGCCTTTTTGCCCCTTGGCTTGAGCGATCGCATTGGCGCGCTTACTTTGAATCAGCCAGTCTTGCACGCCGCCTTCGAACTCGCGCCAGCGCGCCTGACCTTCATAGGCGATGGTGCTGGTCACTACGTTGTCTAAAAATGTACGGTCATGGCTGACCAGGAACACCGTGCCGTCGTAGTTTTGCAGCAGGTCTTCGAGCAACTCCAGGGTGTCGATGTCCAGGTCGTTGGTAGGCTCGTCGAGCACTAGCACATTGGCAGGGCGGGCAAACAGGCGGGCCAGCAGCAGTCGGTTGCGCTCGCCGCCACTCAAAGAGCGCACCGGTGAATTGGCGCGCGCGGGCGAGAACAAAAAATCGCCCAAGTAGCTTTTGACGTGCTGGCGGCGGTTGCCGATCTCTATCCATTCGCTGCCCGGGCTGATGAAGTCTTCCAGCGTGGCGTCCATGTCCAGGGCATTGCGCATTTGGTCAAAGTAGGCCACCGAAATATTGGCGCCTTGGCGCACCGTACCCCACGGGCTGTGGCCTGGTTCGGGCGACGGGGCGTTCGCTGGCGGCGCGTCCGCCTGCAGTTCGCCCAAAATGAGCTTGAGCAAGGTCGTTTTTCCTGCGCCATTGGGCCCGAGCAGGCCGATTTTGTCGCCCCGCAAAATGGTGGCGCTGAAATCCTCCACGATTTTGCGCGCACCAAAACTTTTGGAAACATGGGTCAGCTCGGCCACCAACTTGCCGCTAACGGCGCCGCTGTTGACATCCATGTTGACGCTGCCGACCACGTCGCGCCGTGCTTCGCGCTGGGCACGCAAGTGATCCAAGCGCACGATGCGGGCCGTGGCGCGGGTGCGCCGCGCTTCCACGCCTTTGCGAATCCAGACTTCTTCTTGCGCCAGTAGTTTGTCTGCGCGGGCGTTGAGCACGGCCTCTTGCGCCAGTTGCTCTTCTTTTTGCAGCAAATAGGCGGCAAAGTTTCCGGGATAAGACAGCAGCTTGCCCCGGTCCAGTTCGACGATGCGGGTGGCCACGTTGTCCAAAAAAGCCCGGTCGTGGGTGACGGTGATGATGCTGCCACCAAAGTCCACCAGCAGCCCTTCAAGCCACTCGATGCTGTCCAAGTCCAGGTGGTTGGTGGGCTCGTCCAGCAGCAGCACGTCGGGCTGGGCGACCAAGGCTTGGGCCAGCGCAACGCGCTTTTTGGTGCCCCCCGACAAGGTGCTGATGATGGCCTGGGGGTCCAGATGCAGGCGCTGCAGGGTTTCGCCCACGCGCTGCTCCCAGTTCCAACCGTCAAGCGCTTCGATCTCGCTTTGCATGGCGTCTAGGTCGCCGTGGCCTTGTGAGTATTCATCAATCAGGTGGCGCACGCGGGCCAGGCCCACGCTGACCGCCTCAAAAACACTGTCTTGCGCTTGCAAGTCAGGCTCTTGGGCAACGTAGGCGATGCGGGTGTTGCTTTGCACCTGCAAAACGCCATCGTCGGGCTTTTCCAGACCGGCCAAAATCTTGAGCAGAGAGGACTTTCCGGTGCCGTTGCGCCCGATCAAGCCCACGCGCTCTTGCGTTTCGAGTGAAAAACCTGCGTTGTCTAGCAGGGGTACATGCCCAAATGCGAGTTGGGCTTCCAGTAAAGTAATCAGCGCCATGTGGCGGCGATTATCCCCTGTCGACCTGCGCCAAGCGATCGAGCACAAATTTCCCGGTATAGAGCAGCAGCAATGCGCCCAGCAACTCACCGGCAAAGTGCATACCCATGCTTTGCAGCACATCGTTAGTGCGGCCGCAGTAGGCCAGCCACGCCTGTTGCATGAGCGCGCTGATAGCGCAGAAAACCAGCGTCAGGCGCAGCAGGCATGCGGCCGTCAAGCCCTCCAGGTTTTCATCCAGCGCGCCGTAGCGCATATACAAGGACCGCGCAACCAAAGGTGCCAGCCCTGAAATAACCGCCACACCAAGCGCCAGCATCGGATCTTCCCCATACACCTGGCCCCAGCCCATGAGTATGGAGCCCAACACCAGACCCAAAGAGCCCCACTCTACGAACAGCAAAATACTCAGAATGCACAGTCCGCTGGGCAGAAAAACCCAGGGTTCGCTGGCTGACATGTCCAGCGCGTTGTACGCATAGCTGTTGATGGAAAAAAGGGCCACGTAGGCCAAAGCCGTCGTCAGGACGACCAAAATCGTTTTTTGAATCTGCATTGTTGAACCACTCCCAAAGGATGCGCCTGCATTTTTGAGTGCAGGAAACGCGCGGAAGTGGATCTAAACAGGCGACTGCTGTCGCCCAGGATCACGCCATCTGCGCCTTTTCCATGCACTGACCTAATTGCGCAAAGTACTGGTGCGTCGCTTTCGTGGGCACTACATACTTCACCCGGTTGTCTTGGCCATCCAAGTCCAGGTCGATCATTCCCTTCTTACGCAACATCTTGAGACGACGGTGCGCAGTGGTGGTCGAAATCTCAGGCAGCATCACCATCGCTTCGAGTACCGTGATCGTCTTGCCTTCGTGCCATGCGGCCGCAAAGACATTGAGCATCCGCGACTCAACAGCGTCGAGTTGCGGAAAACTGGGCAAGCTGCGAACAGCCTGAACCAGGTTCAGATACTTGGTATACATCTGCGAAAAATTCGCTGCTTTTGTTTTTGACATGATCGACTCCAACGGCTGAAATATGGTATTTTTTTTGCAGGCTTTCGGTTCAACATCCGAAATCCGCACATATTTTCACTAAAAAAAACAAATTTGTCTATCTTTTCAAGAAATTTATTTAAATTTGCTATTTCGTTGTGAAGGCCTAATTTTCATCAAAAATAAAATATTTGTCAAATTTATTATTTGCTGCTCGGGAAACTGAACATAGTGCCTTCGCGCACGCCTGCTGAAGGCCAGCGCTGGGTAATCGTTTTACGTTTGGTATAAAACCGTGCGGCATCCGGGCCGTAGGCGTGTAAATCGCCAAACAGCGAGCGCTTCCAGCCACCAAAGGAGTGGTAGGCGACCGGCACCGGCAGGGGCACATTGACGCCGACCATGCCGACCTGGATGTTGTCCGTGAAATAGCGCGCCGCCTCGCCATCGCGCGTGAAGATGCAGGTGCCGTTGCCGTATTCGTGGGCATCGATCAAATCCATGGCTTCTTGTAAGGTCTTTACGCGCACCACGCCGAGTACGGGACCAAAGATTTCTTCCTGGTAAATCACCATGCCGGGTTTGACGTTGTCAAACAGGCAGGGGCCTAAAAAGTAGCCCTGCGCATGGCCAGGCACATTCACGCCACGGCCGTCGACAATCAAGCTGGCGCCTTCGGCCACGCCTTGGTCTACATAGGCTTTGACTTTGTCAAAGTGCGGCTTGGTTACCAGCGGGCCCATGTCCACATCCGCCTCGGTGCCTGGGCCAACTTTCATCTTGGCGATCTCGACCTTCAGGCCGGCAATCACTGCGTCTGCCGTGGCGTCACCGACCGCCACCACCAGCGGGATGGCCATGCAGCGCTCGCCGCAGGAACCGTAGGCCGCGCCCATCAGCGCGCTGACCGCATTGGCCACGTCGGCATCGGGCATGACCACCGCATGGTTTTTTGCCCCGCCCAAAGCCTGCACCCGCTTGCCGTGGGCGCAGCCGGTGGAATAGATGTACTGCGCAATCGGCGTGCTGCCCACAAAACTGATGGCTTTGACGCGCGGGTCGGTGAGCAAGGTGTCTACGGCCTCTTTGTCGCCGTTGACCACATTGAGCACGCCCGGTGGCAGGCCGGCCTCCAGGGCCAGTTGCGCCACCAACAAAGTGCTGCTGGGATCGCGCTCGGATGGCTTGAGCACAAAGGTATTGCCGCACACCACGGCCATGGGCCACATCCACAGGGGCACCATCACCGGGAAGTTGAAGGGCGTAATGCCCGCGGTGACGCCCAGGGCCTGGAACTCGCTCCAGGAATCAATCGCCGGGCCGACGTTTTTGCTGTGCTCGCCTTTGAGCAGTTCGGGGGCGTAGCTGGCGTATTCGACGTTTTCAATACCGCGCTGCAACTCGCCCATGGCATCGGCCAGCACTTTGCCGTGCTCAGCAGTGACCAAGGCGCAAAGTTCAGGGGCATGCTCTTCGAGCAAGACCTTGAGCTTGCTCATCACGCGAGCGCGTTTGAGCGGGGGCGTGTTGCGCCACTCGGGGAATGCGGCCTGCGCGTTGGCAATGGCTTGCTCCACCGTGAGCTTGTCGGCCAGTTGCAAGCGCTTTTCGACCGCGCCCGTGGCCGGGTTGAACACGTCGGCAAAGCGGGTGCCGCCTGGGGTGAGTTGGCCGCCGATGAGGTGACCGATGGTGGGAAGTGTGGACATGGTGGATCTGCTCAAAGTAAAAAAATAGGACGCACAACAAAACACGCTTGGGGCACCCGATGGCGCCCGCAAGCGTGTGGGAAGGGATACGCTTAGTCGGTCGCGTTCATAGCCTCGCCCAAGGCGTTGATCAGGCTGTCGATCTCCGACTTTTCAGAAATAAAAGGCGGTGCCAACTGGATAGTGTCGCCGCCGTAGCGTACATAAAAACCTTTTTCCAGGCATTTCATGGCGATTTCGTAGGGCCGCTTGGCCGGCTCGCCGGGTACTGGGGCGATGGTAAAGCCCGCAGCCAGTCCTGCGTTGCGGATGTCGGTCACATGCTTGGCGCCTTTGAGGCTGTGCACGGCTTGCTCGAAGTAAGGCGCAAGCGCAGATACGCGCTCGATCATGTTTTCGCTGACCAGCACATCGAGCGCGGCAATGCCTGCGGCGCAAGCCACCGGGTGCGCGGAGTAGGTGTAACCGTGCGGGAACTCCAGCATGTAGTCCGGACCACCGGCGCCCATGAAGGTGTCGTAAATCTCTTTCTTGGCCACCACCGCGCCCAGCGGCTGCGCGCCGTTGGTCACTTGCTTAGCGATGTTCATGATGTCAGGCGTCACGCCAAAAGCGGCCGCGCCGGTGTAAGCGCCCATGCGACCAAAGCCGGTGATGACCTCATCAAAAATCAACAAAATATGGTTGGCCGTGCAAATCTCGCGCAGGCGCTGCAAATAGCCTATCGGCGGCACCACCACGCCGCCCGAGCCGGACATCGGCTCGACGATGACCGCTGCGATATTGGAGGCATCGTGCAGCGCGATCAGGCGCAGCAACTCATCGGCCAACTCAACGCCATGGGCCGGCTGGCCGCGCGAGAACAAATTGCTGGGCAACTGCGTGTGGGGCAGGTGGTCGGCCTCAATGCCCTGGCCGAACATCTTGCGGTTGGGTCCGATGCCGCCCACCGAGATACCGGCAAAATTGACGCCGTGGTAGCCCTTTTCGCGTCCGATCAGGCGGGTTTTGGTGCCCTGGCCTTTGGCACGCCAGTAGGCGCGCGCCATCTTGAGCGAGGTGTCCGCGCACTCCGAGCCCGAACCGGCAAAAAACACCCGGTCCAAGCCCTCGGGCATCAGCTGGGTGATCTTGTTAGCCAGCTCAAAAGACAGCGGGTGGCCGTACTGAAAGGCGGGCGAATATTCCATGGTGCCAATCTGGCGGCTCACCGCTTCGGTGATTTCGGGGCGGCTGTGGCCCAGGCCGCAGCACCACAGGCCCGAGAGGCCGTCGAAAATCTGGCGTCCGTCCTGGTCGGTGTAGTACGCGCCTTTTGCGCTGACCATCATGCGCGGATTGGCTTTGAAGTTGCGGTTGCCGGTGTAGGGCATCCAGTGCGCGTCCATCCAGGCGGCATCGCGCGGATAGGGCGAGGTGCTGGTCACTACGGTGCTGTGGGGGGCGGTGTCATGGGGTTTCATAGCGGTCTCCTAGGGTCAGGGGCAAGCGGGGCAGCGCTGCGCTGCAACGTCTGTGGCCATTGTGAACTTCTCTGTTACTCTTATAAATATCTAATTATCGCTATTTAGTTGCCTATTTATGAAAGTAAAAACCCCCACGGCCGCGCCGCAAGCGCCCGCGCGCAGCCCGGTGCTGGGCCAGCTCAGCGACATGGATCTGCGGCTTTTGCGGGTTTTTCGGGTCGTGGCCGACTGCGGCGGCATGGCGGCGGCCGAGCTGGAGCTCAATATCGGCAGCTCCACCATCAGCCGGCATATCAAGGATTTGGAGACGCGCCTGGGCCTGGTCTTGTGCCGGCGCGGGCGCGCCGGCTTTGCGCTAACCGCCGAGGGGCACAAGATTTATGCCCAAAGCACCCAGTTGCTGGCCGCGACCGACGCGTTTCGCAGCAGCGTGGACGAGATTCACCAGCGCATGGGCGGCCAGTTGCAGGTGGCCGTGTTTGACAAAACCGCCAGCAATCCGCAGGCCCATGTGGCCCAGGCCATCGCACGCTTTACCGACCGGGCGGCCGATGTGGCGCTGCACTTGCATGTGGCCACGCTCAACGGCATCGAGCGCGGCGTGCTGGACGGGCAGTTTCACCTGGGCATCATCCCGGGCCACCGCACCTCGGACACGCTGCACTACGAACACCTGTTTGACGAGCGCATGCAGCTGTACTGCGGCGCCAGCCACCCGCTGTTTGCCGACGCGCCGGCCGGCGTGTCCGAGGCGCAGGTGCGCGCCTGGCCGTTTGCCGGCCTGGGCTACCACTCGCCCAATTTGCAGGTCAGCCAGCGCCTGCGCCTGGTGCGCAGCGCCACCGGGTATGACCAAGAATCGATTGCCACCTTGATTTTGTCGGGCCGTTTTTTGGGCTTTTTACCCGACCACTACGCCAGCAGCTTTATGCAGCAGGGCCAGATGCGGGCGGTGGTGTCCGAGGTGTTTTCCTACGATTGCGCGTTCTTTGCCATCACCCGACGCTCGCCGCAAGCCGCGCGGGCCACGCGGGCGTTTTTGCAGTGCCTGCAAGAGGCCCACGGCCGCGCCAGCACTTAGGGTGCCGAACGGGCGAGGGCCGCGCTAGGCCAAAAACGGAAAATCGGCGATCGGCCGCTCCCCATCGAGGCAGGCGGCCAGCACTTTGCCCGAGCCGGCGCCGTGGGTCCAGCCCAGGGTGCCGTGCCCGGCATTGACCCACAAACCGCGCAGCGCGGTTTGCCCGACATACGGGATATTGGTGGGCGTGGCCGGGCGCAGACCCGCCCAAAACTGTGGATTGCCGCCCTCTTCGGGCAGGCGCGTGTCACACATGCCGGGCCAGATGGCCTCGACCCGGCGCGCCAGCATGTGGCAGCGCGCTCGGGCCACCGTGTTGTCCAGGCCAACATCAAAGTCGCCCACCTCGATGGTGCCGGCCACCCGAATCTGGTCGCCCAGGCGGGTGACGGCGATTTTCTTGGCATCGTCGATCAGCGACACATTGGGCGCGGCCTCGGGCCGCAGGATGGGGAAGGTGGCGCTGTAGCCCTTGCCCGGGTAAATCGGCAAATACAGGCCCACCGAGCGCAAAAGCGGCGCCGTAAAGGAGCCCCCGGCCAGCACCACGGCGTCGGCACGCAACAGCGTGGAAGCTGCCTGCGGCGTGCCCGCTTGGCGCACAGGCACCAGCCGCACGCCCTGCACCTGGGCGCTCTGGTGCACCAGCGACTGCACCGATTGCCCGAACAAAAACTCCACGCCCCGCGCCGCGCAGGCCCGCGCCAAACCCTGGGTAAACACGCGGGCGTCGCCCGTCTCGTCACTGGCGGTAAAGGTAGCGCCCACGATGCGTTGCCCATAGCCCGCCAGCGAGGGCTCCAGGCGCAAGAGTTGCGCGGTATCGATGACCTCGCGCTGCACGCCAAACTGCTGCATCAACTGGGCCAGCGCGGCAGCGCTGTCCAGCGCAGCCTGGTCGGAAAAGATGTGCGCAATCCCGCGCTCTAGCCGGTGGTAGGCGATGCCCGTCTCGGCTACCAAGGCCTTCAAAGCGCTGTGGCTGTACTTGCCCAGGGCCACGATATGGCCCACGTTGCGGTGAAAGTCCGCGTCATTGCACTGGGCCAAAAACTGTAGCGTCCAGCGGTACTGCTGCCAGCCCGCGCCCAGCGGCCACTGCGGCCGAAACAAGAGCGGCGCTTCCTTGCTGAACATCCAGCGCAAGGCCTTCAGAGGCGCCTGCCGATTGGCCCAGGGCTCGCAGTGGCTGACAGAAATTTGCCCGGCATTGCCAAAGCTGGTCTCCAGCGCAGCATCGATCTGGCGCTCGATGACAGTGACCTGGTGGCCGCGCTCAGCCAAATACCAGGCGCTGGTGGTGCCGATGATGCCGGCCCCTACAACAACAATATGCATAATGCGTCCTTGCGCGTCGGGCTTGCAATTTAGCCGGACCTTTCATGGTTTGAACTCCAAAGTAGCAAACCATGCGCAAAGTCTGGCAAAGCACCGCAGCGGCTAAAATTCAGGCATGCCCTCCAGCCACCTACCCAAAATCTCATTCAAAGTACAGATGCTACAGGCGCGCGAGGAGGCCATCATCCAGACCGCCAGCCGCCTGCTTGCGCAAAAAGGTTTTGAAGCCATGACGGTGGACGAGGTGGCCGCCAGCGTAGGCATCGCCAAGGCCAGTTTGTACAAGCACTTTCCCAGCAAAGAAGACTTGGCCGCCGCTGCCATGGTTAAAGTCATGCAACGCGCACAGGCTTTTTTGAAAGCCCTGCCCGAACAAAGTGCTATCGCGCAACTGCGCGCCGTCGCGCGCTGGACCATGGAGCTGCAACTGCAGGGTGAAATGCCCACACTCCCTAGCCAAAACTCCACGCTGCGCGCCAAGCTAATGGCCAACGCCAGCTATATGGACGGCCTAATCGAGGTCAGCGACTGCCTAGGCGCCTGGATCGAAGAGGCGCAGGCCGCCGGCCACATCCACCAAGGCCTGCCGCCGATTGCGATTTTGTACACCGTGTACGCCCGCGCCTGCGACCCGGTGCTGGAGTTTTTAAAGCTGGGCGGGCAGCACGATGACGCCCAAATCATCGACATGGTCATGACGACCTGCTTTGACGGCCTGGCCGCGCGCTAAAGGCAAACCCCTAAATCTCAACCAAGGCCTGCGCCTGGAAATGGGCTTGCTCGTTTTTGTGTGCATAGCCCAAGGGGTTGGCCACCACGCGGCAGCCGCGGTGCACATAGTCGTGCGGCGTGTGCAAGTGGCCATGCAACCAGAGCTGCGCGTGGTCCAGCAAATCGTCCAGGGCATTGCAAAAACCGGCCGTGCCAGGCACGCGGCCATAGCGCGGATCGGCGCTGTGCAAACTGGGGGCAAAGTGCGTCACCACCACCGTGCTTCCTGCAAACGGCGTGGCCAGCGCCTGGCGCAACCAGGCCTGGCTTTGCAGGCCCAACACGCGCACGGACTCGGCCAAGAAGGGCGCGCCGTCCAGCGTAGTGCCGGTTTTCTGCAAGTAAAAATCGGCGGCGCGAAAAGCTTTTTCACGCGCTTTCAGCTGCGCACCCAAGTGGCGCGGGTCGCAGGCGGCATCGGGCAGGCCTGCGTGCGGGCCCAGAGCGTCAAAGTCCGACCACAAAGTGCTTCCCAGCATACGCAGCGGGCGGCCCCGAACATCGGTCCAGGGCAGCTGCAAAACCTCGCCGTCCAGCCACTGGATGCCTAAGCGCGCACAACTGGCACGCAAGCGCGCGTGCGCCGCATGGAAGTCCAACCCGTCGTACTCGTGGTTGCCGGGGATGAAGAACACCGGCACGGGCCAAGCCTGCAGCGGCGAGAAGCGCGCCAAGCCAAAGTCCGCGTCTTGCAGGCGCGACCCCTTTTGGTAGGAGCCTATGTCCCCGGCCAGCACCAGCGCGTCGGCGCCAGGGGCGTAGCTTGGCGTCCAGTGCGGCTGGCCTTCCAGGTGCAGGTCGGACAAGAGCTGCAGCTTCATGGTGCGGGCGGGGCGCTTGTTTGCGGTACCGATGCGGCCACCGACTGCACCTGCTGGCGCAGCCACTGGTGCGCGCCATCGCCGTCCATGCGCTGGTGCCACAGCGCATCGACCTGGATCGGCGGCACCTGAAACGGCAACTCGCGCACGGCCAATTGCGCCTCAAACCCGGTAAAGGCCACAAAGTGGCGCGGCAACACGGTCAGTAAATCGGAATCGGCGACCACTTTGCCGGTGGTGAAAAACTGGTTCACCGTCAGCACCACGCGCCGGCTGCGGTTCAAAGGGGCCAGCGCCTCGTCGATCAGACCGTAGCCGCGGCCGGAAAAACTCACCAGCACATGCAGCGCGGCGCAAAAATCATCCAGGCCCAAGGGCGCTTGCGCCAGCGGATGGTTTTTGCGCATCACACAGACGTAGTCGCTGGCAAACAGGCGCTGGTGGGAAAAAGCCACAGGCAGGCCGCTTTGGCGGCGCAGCGCCAAGTCTGCCAGCACCCCGTGGAAATGGCCGACCGCTAAATCGACCTGGCCGTCATCGAGCAGCGGGCGCGGGTCGCGGGTCGTTAGCGGCACGGTGCGCAAGGACACGCCCGGCGCCTGCGCCATGACGCGCTGCACCAGGCCGAGCATCAGCTCGGTGGCGGTGGCGTCGGCCATGGTCAGCACCAGGCTGCAGACGGTTTGCGCAGGTACAAAAGCGCGGGGGCGCAAGGCCGACTGCAGCCGGTCCAGGGCGGCTCGCACCTCTGGCCATAAAGCCAGCGCCTTGGCCGTGGGCACCAGCGTGCGGCCTTGGCGCACCAGCACCTCGTCGCCCAGCGCGTCGCGCAGACGGCGCATGGCATTGCTCACGGCCGGCTGCGTCAGGGCCAGGATGGGCGCGGCCCGCGTCAGGCTGCGCTCTGCCATGACAACGTCAAACACCTTGAGCAGGTTCAGGTCAAAGTTGCGCAGCTGGACGGGAGGAAGACTCATGTATTGATTTTATGAATATAAATCATCATAAATATAAAGTTGACGCACACTAGTAGAAACCCTAGCATCAAACCATACACCACTGTTCTGTGATTCATTGTTCATTTTTTAGGAGCGCAGCATGTCTTATCTTATGCATTACAACGCCAGCCACGATCTCTCTGGCGCACCTGCCAGCGCTCAGCAAGGCACCACCGTGCCGGCCGAAGCATCCAAAACCTTGGCGGGCGTCTTGTCAGCCTGCGTTTTAGCCGCTTTGCTGGTGGTGGCCGACCAATTGATAGACAGCTGGGCCGATGGCCATTTGCTCTTGGCTTGGGTGCTTTTGTGGTCGGCCGTGTTTACTGTTTTGGCGCTATTGACCCAGCCTTTGCGGCGCATGAGCACGGCCGCTGCGCTGTGGCTGCTCGGTCATATGCAAGCGGCCGCCCAGGCGCGCCGCGAAGCGGCCTTGTGGGAACACGCCTGCCAGGACCCGCGCGTCATGGACGAGCTGCGCGCCGCCTTCGCCCGGGCGGGCTGAACACAACGCCTGCCGCCATTGCATATCGACCGGCAAGGCGGTCTGGCCCCAGTTTTTTTCAGTGCTTTACCAAAATACATGGGCGCTGACTTCAGGCCGCAGTAGAGTGAGGACTGATTCACTTTGATTTCCTACCCATGCCAATGACTTTTTCGAACCTTTCTCGCGCGCTTGCCGCCCTCATGATGGTCTTAGCCTGCACGCTGGCCTTGGCTTTGCCCACGCCCAAAGACATCAACGCGGCCGTCGAGGCGGGCGATTTCAAACGGGCCGAGACCCTGCTGCGCGAGGTGCTGGCCGAAAAACCCAATAGCGCCAAGGCGCACTACCAGCTAGGTGAGGTCCTGGCCCGCGAAACGCGTTACGACGAGGCCTTGGCCCAACTCAAACAAGCCCGCGCCATCGACCCGGCGCTCAAATTCGCCTCCAGCCCCGAAAAATTCCAGCAGGTGCTGGATAAAGTTGACGCGGCGGCTGCCTCTGGCAAAGCCGTCACACCGACACCGGCCAGCCCCGCCGCGACCAGCGCGGCACCAGCCCCTGAGCGGCGCGAAAGCGGCTTTCCCACCGGCTATGTAGTGGGCGGGATTTTGCTCATCGTGTTGGTGGTGGTGCTGATTCGGCGCAGCAACGCGGCCACACGTGCGTCCCAAGGCATGTACGCCGGCGCAACGCCCTACGGCGCGGGCAACCCCATGGCCGCCCAGCCCGGCTACGGCCGCTACGGCCCTGGCGGCAACATGGCGCCCCAGCCTGGCTACGGCGCGCCGCAGGGCTCGGGTATGGGGGGCGCAGTCATTGGCGGCGTGGCCGGCCTGGCTGCGGGCTACGCCCTGAGCAAAGCGCTAGATGGCGGCCACGAAAGCAACGCAGCAGCCAGCCGTAATGACGGTAGCGGCAGTGGCTACGTCCCCATGGACAACCCCGCACCGGACCTGGGCAGCTTTGACAGCGGCTCAGGCGGTGGCTGGGACAACGCGGGCGACAGCGGCGGCGATTCAGGCGGCGGCTGGTAAACGCCCGCGCCAAAGCGCGCAGCGGGGGCCGCCCAGGCACGCCACAACCCACCTCGCAGCAGTCCGGTGTGCGCGGCGAAATGTCAGGCGCAAGCGGGCCGCTTCAGTTAAGCTTGCAGCGGCATTGGCCACGCAACGCAACCCCCAGGAGCACGCCGCTATGAGCACCGCAGACACATCCGGATTCGGCAAATTCGTGCCCGGTTTTGACTTTTTGCAAAACCTGGCCAAGGCGGCAGGCAGCAACCCCGGCGCAGCCGCTGGCGTGCCCAATTTGTCCCAGTGGCTGGTGCCCAGCCTCAAAGTCGAGGACCTGGAAAAGCGCATCGAAGAGCTCAAGCATGTGCAGTTTTGGCTGGACCAAAACGCCCGCGCACTGAGCGCCACCATCCAGGCCCTGGAAGTGCAAAAAATGACCATGGAGACGCTCAAGGGCATGAACTTCAGCATGGGCATGCCCGGCGCCGCCAGCGCGGCCCCCGCCACACCGGCGCCCGAGCCACCAGCGGCCAAGCCCGAGGCCGCCCCTGCGGCGCAGCGCCAAGCCAAAACCGACAAAGCCAGCGCCGAGGCCGCCACAGTGATAGACCCGGTCGCCTTGTGGGGCTCGCTGACGCAGCAATTCCAGACCATTGCGGCCAACGCGCTCAAAGACGTGGCCAAGCACAGCACCCCGCCGGTCAAAAAAGCGCCCGTACGCAGCAAAGCGGCTACCAAAGCCAAGCCCGCCACCAAAACCGCTGCGCGCACGCGGCGCAAAGCCAGCTAAGCTTTAGGCGCTGCCGCACCTCACCGCGCATGACGGTTTTTTCCTACGCCCACGCCACGCATCCGCAATGGGCGATGGCCTGCACGCTGGTGCTGGCGCAGCTGCGCGGACAAATGTCCAGCAGCCTGCACGCCGTCACGCCCACGCTGGCCTTGCTCTACATCACCGACCACTATGCCGACCAAGCGCAAGACATTTTGGACCACCTGAGCGCCGAGCTGCCCTCGGTCACCGACTGGTCGGGCACGGTGGGCGTGGGCATTGCGGCCAACAATGTCGAGTACTTTGACGAACCGGCACTGGCCGTCATGCTGCTGGACCTGCCCTCGGACCAGTACCGCGTGTTCTCGGGCGTCTCGCCGCTGGGGCTAGGCTTTGAGGCGCATACCGCCTTGGTCCACGCCGATGGCGAGACGGCCGATCTGAGCGAGCTGCTCGCCGAAATGGCCGCGCGCACCGACACCGG
Source organism: Comamonas sp. lk (assembly GCA_945861345.1). Lineage (GTDB taxonomy): Bacteria > Pseudomonadota > Gammaproteobacteria > Burkholderiales > Burkholderiaceae_C > Allorhodoferax. The sequence goes on along the minus strand of CAMATX010000027.1, from coordinate 15,127 downwards.
CTATTTGTTTGGCGGTCTGTGCAGCAGCCGCAGCCGCAACGTGCAATTTGCGCTGGCCGCCGACGGCACGGTCAGTGGCCAGGGACGCGCCAGTGGGGTCTTTAGCGGTGGCTTGAGCGGCGTGGCCTTTGGGCCCGACGTGGCGCTGATCTCGCGCGTCACGCAGGGCTGCAAGCCGATCTCGCCGGCCCATGTGATCACCGAATCCAAAACCAATGTGGTGCTGCAACTGGACGGCGAACCGGCACTGGACGTGTTGCTGCGCGACCTGGACATTTCGCTGGACGAGCCCCAACAGGCACTGCAAACCGTGCGCAACACCCTTGTCGGGCTGGCCCGCCCACCGACCGGCAGCGACAGCGCGGCGGTGCGCAAAACGGGCAATTTCGGCAACGATGTGCTGGTGCGCCACATCATCGGCCTGGACCCCGGGCACGGCGGCGTGGCCCTGAGCGAGTATGCCCATGTCGGCGGCCAACTGGCTTTTTGCCAGCGCAATATGCAAGCTGCGCGCGCCGACCTGACGCGCATTTGCGCCGAAATCCGCGAAGAGCTCAGCCCCGAAGAAGAATTGGCGCCCACGCTGGGCGGCGCACCCGCGAGCGCCTGCGGCCAGCGGGTCATTGCCGGGGCGATTTATGTCAGCTGCACCGGCCGCGGCGGCCCGCACTTTGGCGGCCCCAGCGCCGAGATGCAGATCGTGCGCCGCGCCTTGGGCGATGTGCCGCTGGTCGGCTTCTTTGGCAATGGCGAGATCGCCCATGAGCACCTGTACGGATTTACCGGCGTGCTGACGGTGTTTACCACCGAGCTTTAAATTCTTTTTAAGCGGCGGCGCTGGCGCGCTGCAAACGGTCTGCCACGCCGGCCCAGTCGTCGCTGTCCGGGACGGCCTCGATCCAGATCTGCGCGACGCCGGCATCGTCAAAAGCGCGCAGCACCGCAAACAACTCTTGTGCCGTGCGCGCCGCGTCCGGCGGCATGGCGCGCAGCAGCCAATGGGCCGCGTCGGGCGCCTGGTCCAGGGCCGGACGGCTGCGCATATACACGCCGATGCGCCCGGCCCCCTGGTGCGCCAGGCGCGCCGAGGGCTGTAAAGCGGCTTGTACATCGGCCAGCGGCCACAGTCGCACACGGGCCTGCGGTGCGTAATGCGCCGCCAAGGTGCCCGAGGCGCGCGGTGCAGGTGCGCCCGCAGCCAGCTCCTGCGGCGTCCAGACGCGCTGCCCGCACGACTGGGCCAAGGCCGCCATGCCCACCGCGCCGGGCCGCAGCAAGACGGGCACGCCGCGCGTGCAATCGACGATGGTCGATTCGATGCCAACGCCGCACGGCCCGCCATCAAGTACCAGCAGCGCCTGCGCAGCGTTGGGGGCCAGCCCCGCATTCATCTCCGTGTGCACATGGGCCGCCGTGGTGGGGCTGACGCGGCCAAAGCGGTTGGCACTGGGCGCGGCCAAGCCCCACACCACCTGCCCGCCGGCACTTTGGCGAAGGGCGCGCAAAAGCGCTTGCGCCACCGGATGCGCCGGGCAGCGCACACCGACCGAGTCCTGGCCGCCGGCAGCCTGCGCCGCCACCCCGGCTTGGCGCGGCAAGATGAGCGTGAGCGGGCCGGGCCAAAAGGCCTGCATCAAGGCCATGGCAAAGCCGGGAATGTCGCGGCTGAAGTAGCGCGCGCCGCTCAGGCCGCCGTCCAGATCGGCCACATGCACGATCAGCGGGTGGTCGGCCGGGCGGCCCTTGGCGCTAAAAATTTGGGCTACGGCCTGGGCGTTGCAGGCATCAGCGGCCAGGCCGTAAACGGTTTCGGTGGGCAGGCCGAGCAATTGGCCGGCACGCAATGCGCGCTCGCAGCGGGCCAGTGCGGCCGGGTCGTGCGGGTCCAGCACCATGGCCTAGAAGGCGGCGATGCCCAAAATCTGCGCCGCCTGCAAGGCGGTGGCGCGCACCGACTGCAGGTCCGGGGCGGTCAGGGTGAGGTGGCCCATCTTGCGTCCGGTCCGCGCCTGGCGCTTGCCGTACAGATGCAAATGCGCGCCGGGCAAAGCCAGCACTGCGTCCCAGGCAGGCGTGCGGTCCATGGCCGGGCCCCACAAGTCGCCCAGCAGATTGAGCATGACACTGGCGCTGTGCTGGCGCGGCGCCACCAAAGGCAGGCCCGCCAGGGTGCGCACCTGCAAGTCAAACTGCGACTGGTCGCAGGCGTCCAGGCTGTAGTGGCCGCTGTTGTGCGGGCGCGGGGCAATCTCGTTGACCACCAAGCTGCCGTCTTGCAACACAAAAAACTCCACGCACAAGACGCCCACATAGCCCAGGCCCTGCGCTACCGCTTGCGCCGCAGCCACCGCCTGCTCGGCCAGCGCGGGCGGCACATTGCCCGCATACACCTCGGTGACGGCCAAGATGCCGTCGCGGTGCAGATTGCGCTGCACCGGGAAATGCACCATCTGCCCGTCAGCGCCTCGGGCCAGCAGCACCGAGCATTCCAGCGCCAGCGGCAGCAGTTTTTCCAGCACGCAGGGCTGCTGCTGCAACTGCGCCCAGGCGGCGGCCAGTTGGGCGCGCTCGGCCACGCGCACCTGGCCTTTGCCGTCGTAGCCCATGCGCGCGGTTTTGAGGATGCCGGGCAGCACCTCGGCGGGCACCGCTTGCAGATCAGCCGCACTGGCGATGCCGACAAAAGGCGCACAGGGCACGCCGCAGCGCACAAAGTGGGCTTTTTCGGCCATCCGGTCTTGGGCAATCGCCACAGCGGCTGCGCCGGGCGCCACGCGGCACTGCGCTGCCAGGCTGGACAGAGCCGCTGCCGGTACGTTTTCAAACTCGGTGGTGACGGCGCCACACAGCGCCGCCAGTTGCGCCAGGCCCTGCGGGTCCTGGTAGTCGCTGCAAATATGGTGGTGGCTGACGCGCCCGGCCGGGCTGTCGGCGTCAGGGTCCAGCACGGCGGTGTCATAGCCCATGGCCTGGGCTGCGTGCACAAACATGCGCCCGAGCTGGCCGCCGCCCAAAACACCCAAAGTCAGCGGGGCGCCGCCCTGGCGCGCGCCGGGCAGCAGCGGCGCGGCGGCGCTCATAAGCCGCCCAAGCCCTTGCCCAGGGCAGCAAGCGGCAGGCTTTGGGCCCGCGCCGCCTCGGTCTGCGCAGCGCGAAAGGCCTGCAGCTGGGCCAGCAATGCGCCATCGTGGGCGGCCAGCATGGCCACGGCAAATAAAGCGGCATTGGCCGCACCCGCCGTACCTATAGCAAAAGTAGCCACCGGCACGCCCTTGGGCATTTGCACAATGCTGTGCAGCGAATCCACGCCCTGCAAATGTTTGCTCGCCACCGGCACACCGAGCACCGGCACCGTGGTCATGGCCGCCAGCATGCCCGGTAAATGCGCCGCGCCCCCGGCGCCTGCAATGATGGCGCGCAAGCCCCGGCTCTGGGCGCTTTGGGCAAAGGCAAACATATCGTCGGGCATGCGGTGCGCCGAAAGAACGCGCGCCTCCAAGGGCACAGCAAACTGTTGGAGAATCTGTACTGCGTGCTCCATGGTGTCCCAGTCGGAACTGGAACCCATGACGACCGCGATTTGAGTGGTGCTCATAGTGTTGGAAAGTCAGCGCTGGGCACCTGCGCCCCAGGACCCGGCGGCAATGCTGCCGCAGGGCGAGAAGCGCCAATTTTACGTTTTCACCCCGAGTACCTTTTTCATGATCACTGTGACCCTTGAGAATTTTGAAGCCGAAGTCGTCCAGGCCTCGCACGATGTGCCGGTCTTGCTGGACTTTTGGGCGCCCTGGTGCGGCCCTTGCAAGGTGATCGGGCCGCTGCTGGAAAAACTCGAGACGGACTACGCCGGGCGCTTTAAGCTGGTCAAAATCGACTCGGACCAGGAGCCCGAGCTCTCCAAAGCCTTTGGCATCCGCAGCATCCCCACCTGCGTGCTGATGATCGGCGGTAAGCCGGTCGATGGTTTTATGGGCGCCATCCCCGAGGGCCAGATGAAGACATTTTTAGACAAGCACCTGCCGCCCGAAGGCGCCGCGCTGACCGACGCCGAGGATGCGCAGGCCCTGCTGGCCGCCGGCGACGTGGAGGCCGCGCTGCACAAGCTGCAAGAAACCCTGGCCGCTGACCCGGCGAACGACGATGCGCGCTATGAACTGGTCAAGCTACTGATTCACCACAACGCGCTAGAAGAAGCCAAGGCGGCCTTGGCGCCCGCGCTGGCAGCGATTCCGCGCCAAATCCGATTTGATGCGCTGCTGCACTTCATGAACGCCATCGAGTTTGTCCATACCGACGAGCGCGGCAACTGGGAGCTGGCGCAGTTTGACGCGCTCATTGCCGTCAACAAGCGCGACTTTGACAGCCGCCTGGCCAAGGCCCGCGTGCTGATGGTCGAAGGCCAGTGGACGGCAGCCATGGACGAGTTGTTGGAAATCATTATGCGCGACAAAGCCTGGGGCGAGGCGGTGCCACGCAAGACTTTTGTGGCCATTTTGGAACTGCTCACCCCGCCCAAAACCAAAGGCGCGACCCAAGACACGGGCAAAACCGCCAGCGGCATCGAAATCGCCGGCAAGGTGGTGGCCGAAACCGACCCGCAGGCGCAAATGGTGGCCAGCTACCGGCGCAAGCTGAGCATGGCGCTGAACTGAGGGGACAGCGTCAGGCGATTTGCACCTTAACCCATGAGCCGCTGCAGCGCCTCTTGGTATTTAGCGGCGGTTTGGGCGATGACCGCGTCCGGCACGCGGGGGGCGGGCGGGCTTTTGTCCCAGGGTTTGCCGTCGACCTGGGCGGCCTCGAGCCAATCGCGCACAAACTGTTTGTCGTAGCTGGGCGGGTTGCTGCCTTCGGCGTAGCTCTCCAGCGGCCAGTAGCGCGAGGAGTCGGGCGTGAGGACCTCGTCCATCAAGGTGAGCGTGCCAGCGGCGTCCAGACCGAACTCGAATTTGGTGTCCGCAATGATGATGCCTTTGGTCATCGCAAAGGCCGCTGCCGCTTCGTACAGCGCGATGCTGATCTCGCGCATGCGCGTGGCCAGGTCCAGGCCAACCATCTCAACGGTTTGCGCAAACGTGATGTTCTCGTCATGCTCGCCAACGGCCGCTTTGGCCGCCGGCGTGTAGATGGGCGCAGGCAGGCGCGAGGCATTGCGCAAACCCGGCGGCAGGGGCACGCCGCAGACGGCGCCGCTGGCCTGGTATTCCTTCCAACCGCTGCCAGCAAGGTAGCCGCGCACCACCGCCTCCACGGGCAAGGGCGTGAGGCGCTTGACCAGCATGCTGCGTCCCTGCACCTGCGCGACTTCGTCAGGCGCGACCACGCTTTCAGGCGCCTCCCCGGTCAGGTGAATTGGGCAGATATTGAGGCCCTGGGGGCCCAGCTTGTCGAACCAAAACAAAGCCATTTGCGTGAGCAGCGCGCCTTTGCCGGGAATGGGCTCGCCCATGATGACGTCAAACGCGCTGAGCCGGTCGCTGGCCAGCATGAGGATGCGGTCGCTGCCGACCGCGTAGTTGTCGCGGACTTTGCCGCGTGCCAGCAGGGGCAGGGAATGCAGGGTCGAGGTGTGTAGTGAAGAAGCCATGGCCGCCACTGTAGCGCAGCGGCCTGGTGGCCCGTCAATGCACGACTTGCGCCAATTCGCCCTTGCTGTATTTGGCCGCCACCACCGTCAGCGCGTCGCCTTTGATTTTGGCGCCCTGGCCTTCGCAGCCGAACTCTATGTAGCGCGCTTTGCAGAGCAGCTTGGCGGCTTCGCGGGCCGGCTTGAGCCAGTCGCGGGCGTCAAATTTGTCGGGGTTCTCGGCCATGAATTTGCGCACTGCGGCGGTCATGGCCAGGCGGATGTCGGTGTCGATATTGATTTTTCGCACGCCAAACTGGATGGCTTTTTGAATCTCGGCCACCGGCACGCCGTAGGTTTCTTTCATGCTGCCGCCATACGCGTTGATCGTGGCCAGCATCTCTTGGGGCACGCTGCTCGAGCCGTGCATCACCAAATGCGTATTGGGCAGGCGGCGGTTGATTTCTTTGATGCGGTCAATGGCCAAAATATCACCCGTAGGCTGGCGCGTAAATTTGTAGGCGCCATGGCTGGTGCCAATCGCAATAGCTAATGCGTCGAGCTGGGTGCGCTTGACGAAATCAGCCGCCTGCTCGGGGTCGGTGAGCAATTGCTCGCGCGTCATGGTGGCGTCGGTGCCGTGGCCGTCTTCCTTGTCGCCCTTCATGGTCTCGAGCGAGCCCAGGCAACCGAGCTCGCCCTCCACCGTCACGCCCAGCTGATGGGCCATATCCACCACCTGGCGCGTGACCTGGACGTTGTATTCATAGCTGGCGATGGTTTTGCCATCGGCCTCCAAACTGCCGTCCATCATGACCGAGCTAAAGCCTAAATTGATGGCGCCTTGGCACACCGCCGGGCTTTGGCCGTGGTCTTGGTGCATGACCACAGGAATATGGGGATAGCTTTCGATAGCGGCTTGGATCAGGTGCTTAAGAAAAGACTCGCCCGCATATTTGCGGGCTCCAGCGCTCGCTTGCATGATCACGGGGGCGCCCACCTCGTTGGCCGCCTCCATGATGGCCTGCACCTGCTCGAGGTTGTTGACGTTAAAAGCTGGAATACCGTAGCCATGGGTGGCGGCGTGGTCCAGCAATTCGCGCATTGAAACGAGTGCCATGGGAGTTCTCCGGGAATTTGGTAACCGCGTGGTAACTGGTACCGATGGGCGATTCTAGCGGCCACTCTGGCCGGCACAATGCGGCTGCACAGGCGCGTTTGGCTCAGGCTACGCGACAGACTTTGAGCATATTGGTGCCGCCGGGCGCGCCCATGGGCTCGCCGCAGGTGATGGCGTACACATCGCCAGAGGCCAAAATGCCCGAGGCCTTGAGTTGCTCTTCAGCATCCTGCAAGGCGGTATCGCGGTCATTGACGCTGCGCATCAGCAGTGGGCGCACGTTGCGGTACAGCGTCATGCGCCGCTGGCTGGCCACGCGCGGCGTCACCGCATAAATGGGCACCTGGATCAGGTGGCGGCTCATCCACAGGGCGGTCGAGCCGCTGTCGGTCATGGCCACAATCGCTTTAGCGCCCAGATGGTGGGCGGTAAAGAGCGCACCCATCGCGATGGACTGGTCAATGTGCTCAAAGCGTTTGCCGATAAAGTCAGCTTCCAGCTTGGCGTGCTCGCCGGCCTCGGCGGCCAGGCAAATTTGCGCCATCTCGCGCACGGTCTCCAGCGGGTATTTGCCGGCGGCGGTTTCGGCCGAGAGCATGACCGCGTCGGTGCCGTCAAGTACGGCGTTGGCCACGTCGCTCACCTCGGCGCGCGTGGGCACCGGGTTGCCGATCATGGACTCCATCATTTGGGTGGCAGTAATCACCACTTTGTCAAACTCGCGGGCCAGCTTGATCATGCGCTTTTGCAGCGCGGGAACCGCCGCGTTACCGACCTCCACCGCCAAATCGCCGCGCGCGACCATGATGCCGTCGCTGGCGCGCAAAATTTCTTCGAGCTTGGGGATGGCCTCTGCGCGCTCGATTTTGGCAATCAGGCCAGGCTTGTGGTCAAAAGGGGCTGCGGCCACATTGCACAACTGGCGCGCCATTTCCATATCGGTGGCATTTTTGGGAAAACTCACGGCCACGTAATCGGCCTGGAAAGCCATGGCGGTGCGGATGTCCTCCATGTCCTTGGCGGTCAGGGCCGGGGCGGTCAGGCCACCGCCTTGTTTGTTGATGCCCTTGTTATTGGACAACTCGCCGCCCTGGCGCACCGTGGTATGTACCTCTTGGCCTTGCACGCGCTCGACGACCATCACGATCAGTCCGTCATTAAGCAAGAGCACATCGCCCGCTTTGACTTCCTGAGGCAAAGATTTGTAGTCCAGACCGACACCGTCTTTGTCGCCCAACGCGGTGCGTGCCGCGTCCAGCACAAAGGCCTGACCGTGCTCCAAAAACACTTTGTTGTCGGCAAATTTACCCACGCGGATTTTGGGGCCCTGCAAGTCGGCCATGATGGCCACTTCGCGACCGGCGCGCTTGGCCGCCTCGCGCACCAAGGTAGCGCGGTTGATATGGTCTTGCGCCGTGCCGTGGCTGAAATTGAGGCGCACCACATCCACACCGCCGCGGATCAGGGCTTCGAGCATGTCAGGCTCGCTCGAGGCGGGGCCCAGGGTGGCTACGATTTTGGTGGCGCGACGGGTCATGGGAGCAGCTTTCTCAAAGTCATCAATCAGGCAAGGTGCATTGTCCCACGCGGGGGGAGTGCGCAGTTACATCGCTGAGTCAAGCGCGCTCACGCTGGCAATGACGCCGCCGCCCAGGCACACTTCACCGTCATACAGTACCGCCGATTGGCCCGGCGTAACCGCCCATTGCGCGGCAGCAAAGTCCAAGGCAAATTCGGCACCGGCGGTCGACGCGATGGCGCAGGCGCTGTCGCTTTGCCGGTAGCGGGTTTTGGCAGCCAAGGCGGCAGTCGATTGCGGCGCGTGGCCAGCTACCCAGCTGGCATCCATGGCGCTTAAGTGTTTGGATAAAAGCCAGGGATGGTCATGGCCTTGCACCACCCACAAGGTGTTGGCCTGCATGTCTTTGCGCGCGACAAACCAGGGCGCGTGTTCGCCGCCCCCTTTTTGCGCGCCACGCGCCTTGAGCCCGCCAATGCCCAGTCCCTGGCGCTGGCCCAGTGTGTAAAACGACAGGCCCACATGCTGCCCGATGGTGTGGCCCTTGGGGTTTTTGATAGGTCCAGGCGCCATGGCGATGTAGCGGTTCAAAAACTCGCGGAACGGGCGCTCGCCGATAAAACAAATACCGGTCGAGTCTTTTTTGCGGGCATTGGGCAGCCCGATCTCATCGGCAATGCGGCGCACCTCGCTCTTGTGCAACTCGCCCACGGGAAACAAGGTTTTGGACAGCTGCGCCTGGTTGAGCCGGTGCAAAAAATAGCTTTGGTCTTTGCTGGGATCCAAGCCCTTGAGCAGCTCGTAACGGGCGCTGCGCGGGTTGTGGCGCACGCGGGCGTAATGACCGGTAGCGATGGCGTCCGCGCCCAGGCGCATGGCGTGGTCCAAAAAGGCTTTGAACTTGATTTCGGCGTTGCACAAGATATCCGGGTTGGGCGTGCGCCCGGCCTGGTATTCACGCAAAAATTCGGCAAATACGCGGTCTTTGTAGTCAGCGGCAAAATTGACGTGCTCGATCTCGATACCCAGCACGTCGGCCACGGCGGCGGCGTCTACAAAATCTTCGTTGGAGGTGCAGTAGCCCGGCGTGCTGGGGTCGCCGTCGGCACCGGCGGGCTGGTCGTCGTCTTCCCAGTTTTTCATGAAAATACCAAGGACTTCATGGCCTTGCTGGCGCAGCAAATAGGCCGTCACAGCCGAGTCCACGCCACCGCTTAAACCCACCACAATGCGTTGTTTGGTGGGGCTGGCGGCAGGGGCGGTCATGGCCCGATTTTAGGCCGACCCGCCTGGCAAAGCATGCACACCTTCCCCGGTGTACAAAAGGTCCAAGGGGAAGCGCTGGCCCCGCAAATAGTCCTGCACACATTGCCACACCAGCGCGCTGCGGTGTTGGGCGCGGCTGGCCTGCAACTCTTGGGCGCTCAGCCACAGGGTGCGCACAATGCCCTTGTCCAGATTGCGCGAGGGCTCCAAAGCCCCTAGTTGACCGCAAAAGGCAAAGCGCAAGTAGCTCACATCGTCGCCGCCAGGGCGCAGGGGGCCGTCGGGCAGTTGCACACGCGCCAAGTAGACACCGACCAGTGCGCTGGGCGTGAAATGGTGGGCGGTTTCTTCTCGGGTCTCGCGCGCGCAGGCCTGCACCAAGGATTCGCCCGGGTCCAGGTGGCCGGCGGGGTTGTTCAGGCGAAGGCCTTCGGGCGTATCTTCTTCGACCAGTAAAAAGCGCCCGTCACGCTCAATGATGGCAGCCACCGTAGTCGACGGTTTCCAGCGCTCGCTGCTCATGGAGCGGGCGCAGGCGGCGGGCCTTCGGCAGCACGCTCGGCATATTTATTGAAGCGCCAGGCCTTGTTGTCCAAAGTAATACGCCGCCAGGTGGCGCGCTTATGGGCCGGGCTCATTTGGGGCCAGTGCTGCACCTCGTCAAAACTGCGACCGCAGCCTTTGCAGGTTTCGTCGCCCTGGCTGGTCGAGCAAATGGCGATGCAAGGGGTGTCCGGCGTGGATGCGTACCACTGCAACCAAGCCGCGTGGGCCGCACGCGGCATGGTGTCTTCATCCGCTTCTTGCTCGCCGTAGTACACCATCAGGGCATAAATTTCAGCCAGCGCGCGCGTGGGTGCGGGCAGGGCCACGCCATCGGGCGACGGACTGAGCGCGCGCCAATAGTTGATGGCCGACTCGATGTCGGTGATATGAATGCCTGCCATGGGGGGGTGCTTAGAGAAGAGGCGCGATCATAGCGCCCCACTGCAGTGGGGATCGGCAGCAGCCATAAGCCCCACAAACGCAAGGGGCGCGAAGGAATTTCTTAGACTTTGGAGATGGAACTCTTTTCAAACGCTTGGTGGTCGGCGCTTTTAGCCATTATTCTTATTGATTTGGTACTGGCGGGCGACAATGCCATCGTCATCGCCTTGGCGGCGCGCAACCTGCCAGACCATCTGCGCAAAAAAACGATTTGGTGGGGAACGATGGGCGCGGTGGTCGTGCGTGCTTCCATGACCCTGGGTGTGGTCTGGCTTTTGCGAATCCCGGGTTTGATGCTGGTCGGTGGGCTGGGATTGTTGTGGGTGGCTTACCGTTTGCTGGCCGACCAAGGCGAGGAGGGGCACCAAGACCCTCAGGTGAGCACGTTTTGGGCCGCCATGAAAACCATCATCGTGGCCGATGCGCTGATGGGCATCGACAATGTGCTAGGCGTGGCCGGTGCGGCCCACGGCTCTATGGACTTGGTGGTAATTGGCCTGTTGATCAGCCTGCCCATTGTGGTGCTGGGCAGCACCGTGGTGCTGCGCCTGGTCGAGCGCTTTCCGTCCATCATTGCTTTGGGTAGCGCCGTGTTGGCCCTGACCGCCGCGCAAATGGTGTGCAACGAGCCCTGGCTGGCGCCCTGGCTGGGCCTTGCCGATGGCGCAGCCGATAACAGCACGCGCCTGGCACGCTATGGCGTCTACGCGCTGGCAGTCATTGGGGTATTGCTGGCCGGGCGCATGCGCCAGGGCAAAGCGGCCCCAAGCGAAACGCCTACCGCCTAAAGCCGCAAGCCCTTAGCGCTGTAGCGCTTGTTCGCGCAGCCGCTGCACGATTTCGCGGGCGCGCGTGTCCACGATGGCGGCCTCGATGAAATCCGGTCCTGCTGCGCCCCACTGGCTGGTGCGCACCAAATCTTGGGCAGCGCGCAGGCGCGCAAGCGCCGCATTCCAGTCTTGCTCGATCGCGTCGGCATGCGCTTGGGCGCGGATGGCGGCGACCGCGCGGCCCTGGGCCTCGTAAACCGCGCCCAAGGTGCGCCAGGCGCTGGCGTCCTTCGGGTGGTTTTGCGCCCACACGTGCATGTTTTGGCTGGCCTGCGCCAGGCCCTGGGGCAAGGCTTGGCGGGTTTGCGCCTGCGCCATCAGGATGAGCTGCGCCCGGTCGAGCCAGGCGCCACTGCCTGCAAGCGGCGCGGGCGCCAGGCGCTGCACCGCATCCGGGGCGTCACCACGCGCCATGCTGGCCTCGGCGCCGAGCAATTGCGCCAAGCGCAAGGCCACTGGACGACCGCGCACCTGGGCCTGCAACCGGCTAAGCAAAGGCTGGACACGGTCGAATTCACGCAATTTGACGGCGGCCAATGTGGCGCCGTACAAGGTGGCAGCTTGTTGCGCCGGGCTGCGGGTTTGCAGAGCGTCGGGCTGGGCATCGGCCTCCCAGGCGCGCAGCGCGTCCACACCCGGGTTAGACAAGAGGCGGGCGCGGGCGGCCACCATCAAGGGCTCCCATTGTGCGGGCGGCGCTGGTGCCGAAGGCGTGGTCAGGTTGATGCGGTTTTGCATGTCGGCAATGCGCTCGGTGGTCAGCGGATGGCTGCGCAGGTAGGGGAAATTGCCGCTGTCATTGAGCCGGTTGGCCATTTGCAGCTTTTCAAACATGCCGACAAAACCCTCGGGCGCAAAACCAGCGGCCGTGCTCACGCCAAAGCCGACGCGGTCGGCCTCGCGCTCCATGTCGCGCGAGAAGTTGAGCTGGCTCTGGATGGCTGCCGCCTGCCCGCCGATGATCATCGCGTTGGCCGCGTCGGGGCTGTTGCTTTTGGCGGCCGCCAGCATGCCCAAAATCATGGCGCCAATCATCCAGGGCTGCTGCGCGCTTTGCTTGTTGATATTGCGCGCAATATGGCGCTGCGTGACGTGGCTGAGCTCGTGCCCAAGCACCGAGGCCAGTTCATCGCGGGTGGTAACAATGGCCACCAGCCCCAGGTGCAGCCCAAAATAGCCGCCCGGCAGCGCGAAGGCGTTTACCGAGCGGTCGCGCGCCAGGAGGATGTCCCAGGCGTAGAGCTCCTCCATGTCCGGACGCAGATCGCCGCGGGCGCGGGCGGCGTCCAGCAAGGGCTGCCAAATACTTTGCACATAGCCGGCAAGCACCGGGTCATCCAGGTAATCGGGGTCGCGGTACAGGCTGCGGGCGATGCTGTCGCCCAGGCGGCGCTCGGCGGCGGGCGACATCTCGGTGCCATCGCCCAGGTCGGGTAGGCTCTTAGAGGCGGTCGGTGCGCCATTGCTGGTCAGTGCCGACGCACTTACCAAGGGGCACGCGGCCAAAGCGCAGGCCAGTGCACGGGCCAGCAGCCACTGTTGGGGGGTAGGCGGGTTAAAAATTCGGTAGGCCATCCCCGTATGATGCATCTTTTGAATGAAGCCACGGTAAACGGCCCGCCCCCGCGCCGCCCTAAACGTCCACGCCATGAGCACACTCACCCACTTTGACGCCCAGGGCCAAGCCCATATGGTCGATGTCGGCAGCAAAACCAACACGCACCGCATAGCCGTTGCGAGCGGCCGCATCGAGATGCTGGCCGCCACGCGCCAGCTGATTGAAAGTGGCAGCGCCAAAAAAGGCGATGTGCTGGGCATTGCCCGCGTGGCCGCCATCATGGCGGCCAAAAAGACCAGCGAACTCATTCCCCTTTGCCACCCTCTGGCCCTGACGCGGGTGGCTGTGGAGTTTGAAATACTCCACGCGGGCAAAGCAGACGACGCCCGGGCCGATTGCGTCATGTGTACCGTCACCGCCGAAACCGTCGGCCCCACCGGCGTAGAAATGGAAGCGCTCACTGCGGTGCAGGTGGCCCTGCTGACGATTTACGACATGTGCAAGGCGGTTGACAGAGGCATGACCATGACCGACATCAACTTGCTGGAAAAGCATGGGGGCAAGAGCGGAAGTTTTGTGAACCGCTAGGGAGGTAGGCGCTCACAAATTAACAGCCTAGGAGCACGGCGAACCATCGTTTGTCCAAGTCTTGTCCAACTGAGGAACAGGAAATGGCTTCTTTTAGGAAACGTAGCGGTAAGTGGCAGGCGCGCATCATCCGGGATGGTTATCCCGACCAGACCAAAACATTTGACAGCAAGGCTGCCGCCGAAAAATGGGCGCGGGCACTTGAGTCCGAGATAGACAAAGGCCAATTTGTTGACGTCAGTGAAGCTCAGCGGACCACTTTGGGTGATGTGATCGCGAGGTATCTGGTGGAAGTAACGCCATCAATGAAAGGAGTGACCGAAGACAGCATCCGCCTCAAAGCCATTATGCGGAAACCTATTGCACGGTGGAGCATGGCGAATCTGAGTGCCGCCCGTATTGCGGCGTACAGAGATGAGCGGCTTAAAGAGGTTAGCGGTGGAACAGTCATCCGTGAACTGGCGTATATCTCGGCCATCATTAACCACGCTCGCCGGGAATGGGGCATAAATGTGACCAATCCTGTGCAGATGGTGCGTAAGCCGCAAAGTCCGCAATCACGGTCACGGGTACTTACAGACGATGAGGTTTCAAAGCTGCTGACTGCGTTGGAGCCGACTGGACGGCGTAGCCATTGGACAAAGCCCGCTGTGCAACTTGCATTGGCTACGGCGATGCGACGAAGTGAACTGCTGTCTATGCGGTGGGAGCATATTGACTTGCAAAATCGGACGGCATTCTTATCAGACACTAAAAACGGGGAGTCGCGGACGGTGCCCCTGTCTACTGCGACGGTCCAAGTGTTGGCGGAATTGCCAAGGCACATCAGTGGTGTTGTGATCCCCGTGAAGTTCTTTACGTTGGACGCTGCATTTAAACGAGCGCGAAAACGTGCCGGGCTTGATGATGTGCGGTTTCATGACTTGCGGCGCACTGCCATTACCCGCATGGCGGAGAAGTTGCCAAACGTGATCGAATTGGCTGCTGTCAGTGGGCACAAGAGCTTAATGGTCCTGAAGAGGTACTACCGACCGACGGCGGCAGAGCTTGCGCAAAAACTGGGATAGGCCCGGAAAGGCCTTGCCTTTCTTGTGCGACTCCTATTATCATTAGCCCTGTCTTGCAACGATTAGCGAGCTGGACCGTGATGTGCCGCACACGGAGACCATAGCCAAAATTGTTGGTTCTCAAGGCCAATACCGACCGCACCTTCACCACTTGCGGCAAGTGGTGCCCCGATGGTGGCAGGAGTCTTGACTGTAGCGTGTAAGAACGCTGGGTCGAGGCTCATTAAATTCTTCCCGGTAATTCCTTCTCATTTTTTAGTGGGTGTTCTTGCACGTTGGCTTCCATAAATTTTGGAGATGACGATGCTTACAACCGAAAAGACCAACTCAGATGGGCAGTCCAGGAGGTGGCAGCCCCACTTCGCTAGTTATGAAAATTTGGCGGATGGCCTTAGGGCGTTTGCTGGCAAGAGGCAATTTTCCACTTGGAAATTGATACAACAGCCTGGCAAGCCTAAGCCTAGTAAGGTGCCTTTCACGCGCGATGGAAAACGTTTAACTGGCAGCTTCAATGATCCTGTGTTACTTGCGAATCTGATGAACCTTGAGGAAGCGATCTCAGCTGTGCAGCGTCGAGGACACCACGGGGTTGGTCTTGTTTTCACGCCGAACTGCGGGATCGTAGG
>CAMATX010000026.1 GCA_945861345.1 Comamonas sp. lk | reverse complement strand
TCATAAATTGGAATCGACGTGAATTTCATCTCTGATTTCCACATCTATTACTTCATGAGCGTTTGTTAGCTAATTAAAGCTAAGTTCCAAAGAACTTGGCAATCGCCTTCAAACGCCCACGCTTATCGGCTGTAAGTTTTTAATGAACTAAAAGCTTCTGCTTTTTTTGCTTTGCTGCGATCAGCGAAGCCCTCTACTATAGAACAGCTTTTCTAGCTGTCCCGCTATTTTTGAAATTTATTTTCAATCTGCTTGCCTGTTTGGGCTTGCTTTAGCGACTTAGGTCTCAGGACCGAAGCCCTCGATTATGACACTATTTTTGCCTTTGCTCCAATATTTCTGAAAAAATTTGTGTGGAAGCTTGATAGCCCTGCACCTTCGTGGAGGAGGTGCAGGGAACTGTCTCCCCTTAGACAAAGGCGCCCAGTCAATTGAGATCCAATGGGGCTATGGGACAAATCTATCTTGTGAGACACGGCCAAGCATCGTTCGGGCAGGCTGACTATGACAACCTGAGCGCACTTGGCGTCCAACAAGGGGAGCGTCTAGGGGCCTATTTTCAGCGCAAGGGCATTCGATTCAGTGCGGCGCTTCGGGGCACTTTGCGGCGTCACGAGCAAACGCTTAGTGCAATCGAGCGAGGCGCAGGGACGGAGCACAAGACCTTGGCGTGGCCCGGGTTGAATGAATATGATAGCCATGCGCTCATTGACGCAATTCACCCGGCGCCCTTGCCCGCGCCCGACACGCCCGAGCTGTACCGCCACCACTTTCGCCTGTTGCGCGGGGCCTTGCACCACTGGATCCAGGGTAAGTCCGAGCCCAAAGGAATGCCCCTTTACCCGGACTTCGTAGCGGGTGTTATGGGGGCCATGGACCACATTCGCAGTCAGTTTGAGGGCAATGTCTTGGTGGTAAGCAGCGGGGGGCCGATATCGACCATCGTCAGCACGCTCCTGGGCGCGCCGGCGCAAACCTCGGTAGAGCTCAACTTCCGAATCCGCAACACCTCTGTCACCGAGCTGGACTTCAACCCCAAACGCTTGGCCTTGCTCACCTACAACACCCTGCCGCACCTGGACGAGGCAGACTTACAGTCTTGGATTACGTACGCCTAATGGGTTGATTTGCAACCTTGGCCCGCAGCTAATCGACGAGCGTGCTCAAGGGCAGGGCCTGCATCTCGGCCAGCAGTTGGGCCAGCGCGCGGCCCGCCGCATCCAAAAGTTGGCGGCCCTTGTCAGCCGTCGCCGCACTGGCGTCCCCCACGGCTCCGCTGGGGTTGTAGTCCTGGATCTGCCAGGCCATCTTGGCGGAGCGGCCATTGCCCAGTATCTCAAAGCTTTTGGCACGCTCTTGGGCAGTGGACGGGAAATTGGCCACAGCGCCCTGGTCTACGCGCTGCCCGTCCAAGGCCAGCATGAGAGAGGTTTCGACAGCCCCCGCGTGCACTCCAAAGCGCTGCTCCTGGGGCGAAAACAAAGCATTTAGATCCTCGCCCTGGGGCGATTCCAGCGGCAGCCCATACCAATTGGCGGTGTAGACCAGCATGCGGTGGCGCGCGCGCAGGTCGCGCGCCACGATGTCCATGAAGTTGGCCTGCCCGCCGTGCGCGTTAAAAATCAGCATCTTGCGCACCCCGGTGGCGGCGATGCTGTCGCCAATATCGGTCCACAGGCGCAGGACGGTCTTCGCTTTGAGCGTTAAGGTGCCGGCAAACCGCGCATGTTCGGGGCTAAAACCCACCGCCTGGGTGGGCAAAAACAGGGCTTGCGACAGGGGCGCCATGCTCGCTAGTGCGGCGGCGATGACGCCGTCCACGATGGCGGTATCGACTTTCAGAGGCAAATGCGGGCCATGCTGCTCGGTTGCGGCCACCGGCAGCACTGCAATAACATCGGCAATCGTGCCGCGATCGCGCAGGCTTTGGAAGTGCGTGGTACCGCAGTCGGCCCAAAACGGGGAAGGGTGCAGTGTGTGAACGCTCATGGTCGTCGCTTTCAAGAGGTGTTGTTGTCGGGCACTACCGCCGCGTGTCTTTGCTGGCGCTGGCTGTGGCCCGCAGCCACTGGTTGCACCCCATGGCGGGCCCGCTGGGCGCGGCTGAGCAGCGCCTTGAGCGCTTGGGGCCGGGCCCGCGCGCCACTGGCCAGGTAATCTGCCAGCAGCAACGCCTGCGCGCGCTCGGGCGGCACCTGCTTTTGGCTGCAGAGGTAGTCGTAGAGCGCATCGACCAGGGCCTCGGGCGTGATGCCACTGGTTTGGCCGGTGTGGGCCCAAAGCCAGTCAGCGAACTGCGCAAAGGCGGCGAAGGCCGACGGCCCTTCCAGCAAACAGGGCAAGGTCTTGGTAAAACGGCCCGAATTGGCCACCAAATCCCAATAACGCGCCAGCCGGACAAAGCGCTGAACTTGCGCGCCGTCTAATGCGTCCGTGCTTTCAATGGCGTATGGCGGCTCGGGCGCAAACACCATGTTCGGGCCGGCGGTCAACGCCAGGGGCGTGCCGCGCAGGCGTTTGAGCACGCCGAGCTGAATTTCATGCGGGCCCCAGGACCACAAAGTGTCAAAGCCTTGGGCAAAACTCTCCCAACTCTCGCCGGGAAGGCCAAAAATCAGGTCGGTGTGCAGATGCGCGGCACTGTGGGCCACCAGCCATTGCACATGGGCCTGGGTGCGCACGCTGTCTTGGCGGCGGGAAATGGCTTTTTGCACTGCGGGGTTGAGGCTTTGGACGCCAATCTCAAACTGCAGCGTACCGGGGGCAAAGCGGGCGATACAAGCCTTCAATGCTTCGGGCAAATGGTCCGGGATCAACTCAAAATGCACAAACACCGGGTCTTGCGGCGCCTTTTCCAGGCATTGCAGAAAAAACTCCAGAATGCGCACCGAGGCCTCGACTTTGAGGTTGAAAGTCCTGTCCACAAATTTGAAGGTGCGTGCGCCTCGGGCATACAAGCTGGCTAATTCGGTCAGAAACAGGTCTCCATCGAAGGCCCAAGCCGTTTTGTCCAAGGCGCTAAGGCAAAACGCGCACTTGAACGGGCAGCCGCGCGAGGCCTCCACATACAAGATGCGGTGCGCCAAATCATCATCGGTGTAGAACCCGTAAGGCAAATCCAGCGCGTCCAAAGGCGGCTGCTCTCCGGCGATAAGCTTCATCAAGGGCTGCGGGCCATGCACTAAGGCGCGACACAGGCGAGGGAAGCTGACGTCGCCCCAGCCGGTAATCAGGTAATCGGCCAGCCCGACGATGGCCTGGGACTGCCATTCATGGCTGACTTCGGGCCCGCCAAGCACCACGCGGATGTCGGGCCGCAGGGCTTTGAGTTGGCGCACCGCTTCGGTGGTTTGGACCACATTCCAGATGTAGATTCCCAGCCCCACGATGGCTACCTGGCCCGCCTGGGCAGGCCCACAGGCTTGGACCAAGGTATGCACGACCTGCTCTGGCGGGGTGTGGATCGTGAACTCATGCAGTGCGGTGACGGCGTGCAAATCGGGCCCGCCATGGCGCAGCATATTGGCCTGCAGGTAGCGCAACCCCAGAGAAGCGTGGCTGTATTTGGCATTGAGCGTGGCCAGAAGAATGCAATGGGGCATGGCCTTATTATGGAAGCATGGACCACGGGGCTCACAATTCCTTTTTCCGCTGGGATGGCGACACGCTGGTAGTCAACATCCTGGGAAAGCCCGCTGCGGCCAAAGACGCGGTGGGCAAGCCCAAAGGGCCGCAGCTCAAGGTCAGCGTCACTGCGCAGCCGCTCAACGGGCGCGCCACCGACCACATGGTGCGCTTTTTGGCACCGCTGTTTGGCGTGGCGGTGCGTGATATCGAGGTGGTTTTTGGGCGCGAAAGCATCCACAAACAACTGCGCATCCGCGCGCCTACGCGCTGGCCTCCGGTTTTCGGGCCCTGGAGCGGGCCAGGCGCCTAAAGTAGGACAATTGGCGTGCCAGCGCGCCCTCCCCCCTCTTTGGATTGATGCCCGTGACCCTTTTCGCCCCCCTGCGCGCCCTAGCGCCTATTGCCACCGCGCATTGGCGCTACGTTCTGCGCGCCGCGCTGTGCGCCCTGGCCTTGGCCTGTGGAGGCAGCGTCTTTGCCAAGCTGAACCTGCAAAGCGCCGCCGTTGTCGACAACCCGCAAGTGCGCGCGGAACTGGTGGCCGACGCCCCCACAGGCATCAGCCCCGCAAAAGCGCTGACCGTGGGCCTGTTGCTTACGCACCAGCCCCACTGGCACACCTACTGGATTAATCCTGGCGACTCGGGCCTGGCCACCCGGCTGGAGTGGAAACTGCCGCCAGGCGTCACGGCCAGCGAGACCCAATGGCCCATCCCGCGCAAAATTGCCATCGGCAACCTGGCCAACCTCGGCTACGAAACGCAGGCTTTGCTGCGCAGCACGCTGACCGTGTCGCCCGAGTTCAAACCTCAGGGCAACACGCTACCCGTTCGCCTGCACGCCTCCTGGCTGGTGTGTAATCAGGAATGCATCCCCCAGGAGGGTGACTTTGCCTTGGAGCTTCCATTGCAAGGCGGGTACAGCACGCACGGGGCCTTGTTCGCACAAGCTACCCCCATCGGTGCACTCGCCAGCACCCTGGAGGCGCGTTTTGAAGACGGACAGCTGCGAATTTCTACCGCCGGGTTGCCTGAGGCCTGGCGCGGCAAAGACCTGGCCGTATTCCCTGAAACAGCCTCCGTGTTCGCGGCCAGCGCGCTGCCCTCGCCCCAGGCGCAGCCGGCCCCCGGAGCCCAGCGCTGGGACGGCGAGAAATGGAGCGGTGTGCTGGCCCTGTCGCCCCAAAGAAATACCAGCCCCTCCACCATTGGCGTGCTCTTTGCCCTGGGCGACCGTGCGGTACGCGGCGAGGCGAAGGTCCAGGGGCCTTGGCCCGCGCCAGCCCCTGCCCTGGCAGATTCGGCGCCGCAGCCGCTGCCCGACGCCCCGCAAGACCTGGGCGCCTACCTTTTGGCCTTGGGCGCCGCCTTTCTAGGCGGGCTTTTGCTCAATTTGATGCCTTGCGTGTTTCCGGTGCTGGCCATTAAAGCGCTGGGCTTGGCGCAATCGAAGGGCAGCCGCAGGCAACGCATGGGCGAAGGCCTGGCCTATATGGCGGGCGTCGTCCTGAGCATGGCCGCGCTTGGGGCCTTGCTGTTGGCGTTGCGCTCGGCCGGCCAGCAACTGGGCTGGGGGTTTCATTTGCAATCGCCCCTCATGATTTCGGCCTTGGCGTTGCTCTTTACTTTGATCGCGCTCAATCTGGCGGGCCTGCTGGAGTTCAATTTGCTGCCCGGCCGCCTGGGCACGATGCAGCTGCGCAACCGCATGGCCGATTCGGCGCTCTCGGGTGCCTTGGCGGTGGTGGTGGCGTCCCCTTGCACGGCCCCGTTTATGGGGGCCTCGCTGGGCCTGGCCCTGACGCTGCCTGCGCCCATGGCCATGGGCGTGTTCTTGGCGCTCGGTCTGGGCCTGGCGCTGCCCTTTGCACTGCTCAGTACCTTGGAGAGCCTAAGCCGGCTGCTGCCGCGTCCTGGCGTGTGGATGGAGCAATTGCGCCAGTTCATGGTTTTTCCGATGGCGGCAACGGTGCTGTGGTTGCTTTGGGTGCTGGCCAGCATGGGCGGCGTCAACGCGGCCCTGGCGATGGCGGCCTTGCTGCTCGTGCTTGCCATGTGCATCTGGGCCGCTGGCCTGCAGGGCACGAGCCGGCGCGGCTTTGTGGTGCTTTCGCTGCTGATCACCGTGCCGGTGGCTTGGATTGCCATTCCTCTGGTGTGGGAAGCGACCCAAGACCCGGCCTCGGTAGGGACGGCACAAGTGCAGGCAGGCCATGCCCAGTGGCAGCCCTGGTCGCAAGCGGGCGTGGAACAAGCGGTGGCTACGGGCCAGCCCGTGTTTGTGGATTTCACGGCAGCCTGGTGCATCACCTGCCAGTTCAACAAGCAACACACCTTAGCGCGTGCGGATGTATTGGCCGCCTTTGCCGCCAAAGACGTGCAGTTGTTGCGCGCCGACTGGACGCAGCGCGACCCAGCCATCACCCAGGCCCTGGCGGCGCTGGGCCGCAGCGGCGTGCCGGTTTATGTGATTTACCAGCCAGGCAAGGCGCCACAGGTGCTCTCAGAAATCTTGCGCGCCGAGGATGTGTTGGCCGCGCTGGGTGCCATTTAAACCGCCGCTGGCGCGTGGTAGGAGCGGATCAGCGCCATCAGCTCTTTTTCGGAATAGGGCTTGCCAAAGTAGTGCTGCACGCCCAGGCTTTGCACATGGTCACGATGCTTTTGGGCGGTGCGCGAGCTGATCATCACCATGGGCAAATCGAAATACTCCGGGTGCTCGCGGATGTTGCGCGCCAAGGTGAATCCATCCATGCGCGGCATCTCGATGTCCGAGATCACCAGCAAGGGCCGCTCCTCCTGCAAAAGCTGCAGCGCCTGTTCGCCATCATTGGCCAGAGCTACCCGGTAGCCAGCGCGCAACAAGGTGCGCTGAATCACGCGGCGCACGGTGATGGCGTCATCGACGACCAAAATCAAAGGTGCCTGGGGGCCGCTTGGAACGGGGGCGGCCAAGGGACGCAACAGGACGCCCGACATATCGACCTGCCCCGGCAGCCCACGCTCAATCGCCCGGGCGCTTGAGCCATAGACCGCCGCCAAGGCAATCGGGTTGTAAATGAGGACCGTGGCGCCCGAGGGTAAGAGGGTCATGCCCGCCAATCCGGGCAAGCGGGCCAATTGGCGCCCGAGGTTTTTGACCACCACCTCGCGGTTGCGCAGTACCTCTTGCACATGGCAGGCCAAGTATTGGCCGGCACTGCGCAAATGCAGTACCGCGTGGTGCTCCTCGTCCATGATTTCGGGGGGCGCCGAAAGATGCAAAAGTGCACCCATCCAGAAAAATGCCGCTTTTTGCCCGTCGGGGCCTTGGAATTGCCCTGCGGCGTAGGCGGCCCGGAGTTCTGCGGCGGGCAAGCGCTGAACATTGGCCACCATATTGGAGGGAATCCCAAACGTGAAGTCGCCAATACGCACCATGACCAATTGGGTCACGGCGGTGGTGAGCGGCAAAACCAACCTGAAAGTGGTTCCCTGCCCGGTCTTGGTGGCGACCTCGATGCGTCCACCCAGCGCCTGCACTTCGGACAAGACCACATCAAGCCCAATGCCACGCCCGGCCAGCTGCGAGAGGCCATCAAAGGTGCTAAAGCCCGGCATGAACAGGTATTTCGCGAGATCGTCCTCGCCCAACTCCTGGTGCGCTTGCAGCAATCCGCTTTCTACCGCTTTGTCACGGATGCTCTTGAGATTGAGGCCGGCGCCGTCATCCACCAAGGTCAAAAGCACATCGTTGGCATCTTGGACCAGGCTGATGCGCAAGGTTCCCGCTGAGCCTTTGGCCGAACGCTTGCGCTGCGCGGCGCTTTCGATACCGTGAACCACCGCATTGCGCAGCAAATGCTCCAGGCAGGGAACCATGCGCTCAAGCACACCACGGTCCAATTCGAGGCGCCCGCCTTCGATGACCAAAGTGGCCGACTTATCGCATTCTTTGGCCACCTGGCGCACCAGGCCGTGTAGCCGCTCGGAGACTTGCTCGAAAGGCACCAAACGCGTGCGCAGCAAATCTCGCTGCAATTCGCGCACACGGCGTGATTGCTCCAGCAATTCATCACGGGCGCCCTGCAAATTGACCAAGAGGCCTTTGTGCAAAACCTCGACATCGGCGACCGACTCGGCCATCAAACGGCTGATTTCTTGCACCCGCGTAAACCGGTCGAGCTCCAGCGGATCAAACGCGGGCGCGGCGCCGCTTGTGCGCGTCGGGCGCGATTGCATTTGCAGGTCCGATTGCAACTCCAGCTCCCGCAGCTGCACGCGCATCCGGTCCACCGTCAGGCCCAGGTCGGCGCTGGCGGCAAGCATCTGCTTGGCCCGCGCGGCCAATTGGGATCGGGTCATCATGATCTCGCCCACCTGGTCAAGTGCGCTTTCGAGCACGCCGATGCGCACACGGACGGTTTTGGCAACCGCGCCGGGCTGGGCTTTGGCCGTTTTGGTCAGCACCGTTGGCGCAGGCACTGCGGCCGTAGCCGGCGATGTAGCCGGTGGCGCCGTCAACATAGGCCGCGACCCTGCGACCGGCACTGGCGCACCTGCCCTGTTGGTCCAGGACCGCACCAAGGCGGCAAACTCATGGTCGATCCCGTCAAACTGCCCCAAGACGGCCTCCAAGTGCGCGGCATCCAGCGTATCGAGGCTTTCGAGCTGCGACTCCATCGCGTGGCTGAGCGCACCGAGTTGCATGGCACCGGCCAATCGGGCGCTGCCCTTTAAGGTGTGCAATGTGCGTAAGACCTCGGTCTTGGCCTCGGGCTCGCCCGGGGCTGCCTGCATGCGCCGCAGCCCTGCGCCCAAGGTTTGGACCAATTCGGCACCTTCTTCCTGGAAAATAGGCCACAAATCGGCGTCGATGTGGTCCTGCGCCTGGACAGGCGCGGCCTCGTCGGCGTGGCCTTGCGCTGGGACTTGCGCCTGCGCTTGCGCCGGTGGCGGTGGCGGTGCACTTTGCGTGATTTGAATCAGGTTTTGCAACAATTCTGCGTCCGGCTGGGGCATGTCGCCTCGGCCAATCACCCCCAGGCCCTCGGCCAAGGCGCTCGCAGCCTGTGCCAGCAGGTTGGCGTGGTGCGCCGGGTCATGGTGGCTTACTTGGAGGTAATCCAAAGCCTGCTCGATGGCCTGCGCCAAATCGGCCAGCACGCTATAGCCTGCAGTAGCAGCGTTGCCGCGAATGGAATGGGCCAAGGCCTTAGCCTCCAAGCTGCTGGCGCCAGGCCCCTGGCTAGGCCACAGTTGCGCTATCGAATGGAGACGCTCGGTCCATTGCCCTGTTTCGGTTAAAAATATATCCAAAAACTGTGGGGAATGCGCTTGGCTCACCCTTGCCAAAGCATCCTGGGCCGAACCAGGCACATGCTTTTGGGGCGCAGGCATGGCCTGCGTTTCGCTGGCCGCAGGTGGCGCGGCGAGTGCCTGCAAAGGCAGGGCACGGTCCTGCAAACGCATGGCGTCAGCCGCAGCTTTAAAGCTGCCCGGCTCCCAAGTGAGCTGCGCACCCTGCGCTAGCTGATCGATCCACTGCCCCAGGTTGCGCAAAGCCTGGTCCAAAAGCTGAACAAAAGCCTTTTTAGCAGGGCGCTTTTGGGCGAGCCACACATTGAGTAACTGCTCAAAAGCCCAGGCGGCATCGCTTAAACCCGGCAGCGCGACCATCCGGGCGCTGCCCTTTATCGTATGAAAAACCCGGCGCAATTGCACTAAATTGGCAGCGTCATGTGAAGACGGACTCAGCGCGGGGAGAATCTCTAGCACCTTTGTAATCGATTGGGCCGCTTCTGCCAAAAACACCTGGAGCAGCTCAGGCGGCACCTCGTCGCTCGCTTGGAATGCCTCGGCAATGGGCGGCGGCAGGCTGCGCGTACTTTCCTTGGGGCCTGCGGCCCATACCAGCGCCTGGCCCGAGCCGCCTGGGCGGTAGCGCAGTTCCTGCGCATCGCTGTCATAGACAAACAAGGCTTTTACCAAGTCGATTTGGTAGGCCAGCATGTCGATTAACAGGCTCATAACCCCAAAACTGTTAGCGATTTTTTCGAGCAATGCGCCCGGGATGGCGTTGGACTTGTGGCCGGCCACCAGGTACTCCGTCAGACTGCTGCGAATGCGCGAGGCTGCCAAGGCGGGTTGGTCTAAGCCCAAAATCGAGAAAACGCCGTGCATCCGCGACAGGGAACCGGGCACGCCATTGAGCGCGATCAGGTCGGTCGGGTTGCGAGCGTAGGTTTGCAAAGCATCTTCCAGTGAATCTTGGAGGATGCGCAACTCCGAAGTAACGTTACTGATGCTTTGGCGCTCGTTGTTGCGGCGGTACAAATGGGCGATCCAGTCGTTGATCGGCGCGGCCGCCTGCCCGGCACAGACCTGATGGAGCCGACCTGCCAGCACATTAAAGCGCTCAAGCATGGTGCTTTGCTCCAGGTCCAGGGTGTCATAGGCGGCCTCGACAAACAAGACGGCAGTGGCTACCTCCATCGCCAAGTCGGCTGGCGGGGCAATCGCGCTTTGGGTGACCTGGCTGGCCGCCTGTAGCAGGGCTTGGGGCAGTGCCGTGCTTGCGGGTTGTAAAGCGCGCAAAGACTCTGCCACCATGGCCATTTGCAGGTTCACCGAGGAGAGCCGCGACACGTCCCCGCCCGACAAGGCCGACCAGGACTCGGCCAGCGTCGCAGTGCGCTTTCGCAAGAGTTCGATCTGCTGCGGCTCGAAATTCCCATACTGCGCATCGTCGTAGCGCAGCGGAAATGCCTTGACCAGTGGGTACGCACTTTGGACAAGACGCAGATACACGGCCGCGTCCGTCGGCCCAGGCCGTGCAAAACAACAAAAAAAGGCCACTTCCTTGCCTAAGGTCATGACCAGCTGACTCTGATCCGAAGGCGACTTGCCCAGGTATTGCAATATCTGCGCTGCGGTGCGCTTGACATACACATCCTGCGGCAGAAGCCCGCAAGAAAGGGCGTCAAAAAATCCGGCCGCCAAAGCCATAAAGGCCTTGCCCTGGGGTCGGTCCTGGGCCTTGGTCAAACTGGCGCATGACAGCGCCAACTGCGCAGCCGCCAACGGTTCGACCTGGTGCAGCAAGCGCAAAAGGGCTTGTTCCATGTGCCGGCGCATTGCCTTTTGTTGCTCCGGATCCGGGACAGTGGCTGGCAGATCGAGCTCTACCCACTCCCAAGACAGCTCCCAAAGGTCTGCGGGATGGATACGCGTAACGCCCAAAAGCTCTTGCAATGCCCGGTATTGCGCAAACAGTGCCACAGGCGAGGCCAGTGCGCCCCGCAAGGTCACATCCAGCATATTAAGCGTGGCGGCGCCGGCCTGGTCCATCGCCCTGAGGGCCTCGTCGGTACAACTAAGGGGGCGCTGCAAAAACTGGTCTGCCAACGCGTCAATAAGCGTAAACATCTTGGCCGACACCCCAAAGCCCAGCATCGACAGACTCACCTGCCCCTGTTTGAGGCGCTTACGCGCATCGTCAATCTGACGAAGAATCAGCGGATCAAACTGGGAATCACCGCCGGTTGGCGGCTCCAGCGCACAACGGCGAACAGCGCTTTGAACCAGTTGCAGGGATTTGCGCAGGTCAGGCAGAACCCACGAAAGTGGCGCCAAATCGGGCGGCAGGCCCTTGGCTTGACGGGGCTTACTGTGCCGATCCATGGAATACGTAAGGCTTCAAAAATGGAACTTGCGCCTGCCCGCACTGCGTCATTGCACGCGAAAGCGCGCCACCGATTGGCGCAACTCTTGGGCCACCTGCGCCATCTGGTTTACTTGCTTGGCCGCGGCCAACATGCCTTTCTCGGTCTGCTCGGTGACCACAAAAATATGCTGGATCCTTTTGGCAACGCCGTTGGCCAGTTCGGCCTCGCGCGAGGCGGAGCTCGATATTTCCTCCACCTCATGCGCGACCTGACGCGAGGCGGTGTCGATATCTGCCAAGGCAGCGCCTGCGTTGTCCGACAGATTGGCCCCCGCAACCACGCCCTGGGCCGACTTCTCCATGGCACCGATCGCATCGAAGGTGTCGTTTTGAATGAGTTCCACCAATGCAGATATTTGCTGCGTCGCCTCGGCCGAACGAACCGCAAGCCGCTGCACCTCTTCAGCGACCACCGCAAAGCCACGACCGGCCTCGCCCGCCGACGCCGCTTGAATGGCGGCATTGAGCGCCAGCACGTTGGTTTGTTCGGTGATTTCCGAAATGATGGCGGTAATTTCGCCAATTTCCTGCGAGGACTCGCCCAAACGCTTAATGCGCTTGGAAGTCTCTTGAATCTGGTCACGCAGGCTGTTCATGCCGTCCATGGTGTTTTGGACCGCAGAGAGCCCCGAGCTGGCCGCTTGCAGCGATTGGCGGGCGACCTCGGCCGAGCCCTGCGCACGGGTGGAGACCTGGTTGATGCGGGCGGCCATTTCCAGAACCGCACGGCCCGTCTGGCGGATTTCTTGCAGTTGCAGTCCGGATTGCTGCAGCAGTGCGGTCGAGGCCGTACCTACCGCGCCGGTGGTCTGCATCACGCGGTCAGCCGTAGTTTGCACATTGCCTACCAGGGCACGCAACTGCTCCACGGTGTAGTTGACCGAGTCAGCAATCGCGCCGGTAATGTCTTCGCTGACCGTGGCCTCGCGGGTCAGGTCGCCCTCGGAGACTGCCTGCAGCTCATTCATGAGTCGCAAAATCGCCGCCTGGATGGCGTCATTTTCGGCGCGGGCACGGCGCTCTAGGTCCTCTGCCTTCTGCCGTCGCTCCTCGGCCCGGACCTGACGCGCCCTGCCGGTCAATAATTGCGCATACACCAGACCCACAGCACATGCCAAAGACGCAGCAGCAGCCATGATTACGCTGGCCATCGAGCCACCACCACCCTGCGCATCCTCGATCAATGCCGTGCCCAATTCGCTCAGCCCCACGCGAAGTGGCTCGCTGCCTTTGACGATTTCTATTTGCGCCTCCCGCGCGCGGGCCAGTTGGGCTAAGTTATCGGTGATGACCGCAGCTTGGGTGCGCATCACTTCAAATTCGTTCAACATTTCCTGCAACTGGGCTTTTTCTTCGGTGTCCCGGGCGGGGCTCAGACGCAAAGCAACGTTGCCGTTTATCAGCTGTTGTGCCAACTCAAAAAAGGCACTTAAGTCCTTGCGTAGCAAAAAAACAGACTGGGGATTGACGGTCTCGGCGTAAATAAACTCATTGGCCGAGCGGGCAATTCTTTGGCTGTAAGCGCCCAAATCGCCCAATGCCGAGATTTCCGAACCCGGCGCCGATCGCTTTTGGCGTGCAGTCGACAATACCTGTATTCGGTCTAGCAAATCGTCGGTTTGCCGATTGATCGCCTTGAGGGCCGTGTGCACGCGAATTAACACCTCTTTTTCTCTGAGCAGGTCTTTTGCGCGCTTATCCGCATTGGTCACCATGGGGGTCAAGCTTTGCATACGGGCCAGAAAATCGGCGGAAGGGGTGCTGGCACCTAGCCAGGAATCGGACGCTTGCAGCGTGGCATGCGCCCGCGACAGTTCTTGCATGGATTGCGCCAGCTCCACAAAGGCCGGCGCGACGCCGGCCATGGCCTGGTTTGCGGTTTTTGCCAAGCGCTGCGCTTGCATCAGCGAATCGCCGATAGCCTTAACTTTGACTGCCAAATTATCCGAACGCTCTTGGTTGCGCAGGACCAAGGCAAAAGTCAGTAGCAAGGTCAGTCCAAGGATAAAGGCCAACACACGCTGAACGTTGGCCAGCCTGATTGGACCCAGCAGCGGGATATGGGCGGTGGGTGCATCCTCGTTCCACGGCGCCGCGACGGCTCCTGCCAATGGCGGCGCCGGTTTTGGCGCAACCATGGACTTTCCGTCATTTGCAAAGAAGGCCAATACCGACTCCTGAAACTCCGAAACCTCGCCCGCCTGGCCCTCGCGCCCCACCGGCTGGAGGTTTGAATTAGGTGATCGCATGGGCAATGGCCTCCTTTTTTACGCCAATGTCAAGAAACACGTCGGTCTCACCCAAGGCTTCCAGGTCTACTTCCTGCCAGATACCCGCTTTGTCATCCATCCATCGCGTCTTAAACACCTCTTGGGCCGTATCCAGAAATTGGGCGGCACCTTCGAAGTCTGCCAATGATTTCAACCCCAAGACCGCATCGATTCGAAGCGCGCAGTTGAGCTCTAAAACAGGATTGAAAGCCACCATCAGCCATTCAGACGGTAGCGGCAGGGTGAGGGGCGGGGCGTCATTCGTTGCCCATAATCCAAGCGCCTCGACAAAATATTGAAAGTCGATAACACCCAAAATTTTGCCTCGGCTATTGATAACCCCGCCAAACCACACCCGGGTGTGCGGCACCTCCTGGGGTCGGGGTGCGTTAAAGACATCGCCCACCTGCCCCAAGGGGAGCAAATAATTGATTTGTCCACACCGCACCGCAAGCCAGCGCGCCACGGTGCTGACCGAGTTGGCTTGCTGCAGTCTTTGCGCCAGGCGCGACTGAAACTGGGCCAGACTTTCGCGTTCGTGGACCATTTAAGCCGCTTGCAGAGATTTAATTTTTCCCAATAACAAGGCGGGATTCAGCGGCTTGGTCAAATAATCTCGCGCACCTTGGCGCAAACCCCAGAATTTGTCAGATTCCTTGTCCTTGCCACTGCAGATGAAAATGGGAATTCCACCGTAGTCACGGTGGTGATGCAACTCTCGGGTCAGCTGAAAGCCATTTTTCCCCGGCATCACGACGTCCATCAATATCAGATCCGGACGGTCCGATTTGAGGCGCTCTAGCGCCTGGTCGGAATTTTCGGCACTGCTTACCGCATAACCCTGCCCAGCCAAGACTTCGGTCAAATAATAAGTTTCAGTTTTCGAGTCGTCCACTATTAAGATTTTTTTGATTGATGTCATTCTGAAACTCCCTGCTCAGCAGAAAATTGCTGAATTACTTCTAATAACTGCATCTTTGTAAATGGTTTGGTTAAATAATGATCAGAGCCCACGGCCCGGCCTCTGGCGCGGTCAAAGATTCCATCCTTGGACGACAACATAATCACCGGCACGTCCGCATACAAACTGTTTCTTTTGATAATTGCGCAGGTTTGGTACCCGTCGAGACGGGGCATGGCAATATCGCAAAATATCAAATCGGGCGACTCGGCATTGATTTGGGTCAAGGCATCAAACCCGTCTTCAGCCAAGACCACATGGAAACTGCTTTGCTCCAAAAACAAGGCGGCGCTGCGGCGGATAGTGTTGCTATCGTCAACGACCATTATTTTTTTGGGCACCTGATCGCTTTTCATTATTTGCACACCCTTGTTAAGAACTTTCACCCCTGGGTACCCGGCATTTCAGGCCACGGCGGTCCGATGGCATACACCATTGTTTAACCGGATCGTACAACTTTACCTCATGATTCTATTTTTGACAATTAAATTTTAAATTCTTGGGATTTCTTAGGCTCTTTGCGCACCTTTTCCGGCTTGGGGCACAATGGTGAAATTCGCAAAGTGCCCATCCCTCCATGACCGCAACACACACTACTTTTGACCGAAATGCGCTGGATCTGACGTTTTCGGGCTTGGAAAATTCCCAGTTTCTGCGCGCTTGTCTGCGCCAGTCCACCACTTACACCCCCCTTTGGCTGATGCGCCAAGCCGGGCGCTACCTACCCGAGTACCGCGCTACTCGCGAGCGCGCCGGAAGTTTCATGGGCTTGGCCACTAACCGCGATTTCGCCACCGAAGTCACGCTGCAGCCGCTGGAGCGCTACCCCCTAGACGCTGCAATTCTTTTCAGCGACATCCTGACCGTGCCCGATGCCATGGGCTTGGGTCTGAGCTTTGCCCAAGGCGAGGGCCCGCGTTTTGCCCACCGTATGGACTCGGAGGCCGCCGTGGACGGCTTGGAGGTGCCCGACATGGAGCGCCTGCGCTACGTCTTTGATGCCGTCAGCAGCATTCGCGCAGCGCTCAAACAGCCGGACGGCCGCGCGCGGGTGCCGCTGATTGGCTTCTCGGGCAGTCCCTGGACGCTGGCGTGCTACATGGTGGAGGGTGCCGGTTCGGACGACTACCGCTTGGTCAAAACCATGATGTACGCCCGCCCCGATCTGATGCACCGCATCCTGGCGGTCAATGCGCAGGCCGTTGTTGCTTACCTGAACGCCCAAATTGACGCAGGCGCACAAGCGGTGATGATTTTTGACAGCTGGGGGGGCGTACTGGCCGACCAGGCTTTTCA
Source organism: Comamonas sp. lk (assembly GCA_945861345.1). GTDB lineage: Bacteria > Pseudomonadota > Gammaproteobacteria > Burkholderiales > Burkholderiaceae_C > Allorhodoferax. The sequence goes on along the minus strand of CAMATX010000026.1, from coordinate 16,254 downwards.
GACCTTCAGCCTTGCCTATATGGCCCAGGTGCTGGCGGGGCTGAAGCGTACCGGACCCGGTGGCGAAATCATTCCGCGCATCGTTTTCACCAAGGGCGGCGGCCTGTGGCTGCAAGACTTGGCCGCACTGGACTGCGAGGTGCTAGGCCTGGACTGGACAGTCAACCTGGGCGCCGCCCGGCGTGCCGTCGGCGGCGCCGCCGGGGGACCCGGCAAAGCGCTGCAAGGCAATATTGACCCCAATGTCCTGTTTGCGCCTCCTGCACAGATTGCCCAGGAAGTGGAGCGGGTGCTCCAAAGCTTTGGCCCGCCGCACCAAGGGCCAGGTAGCGGGCCCACGCATATATTTAATTTGGGCCACGGCATCAGCCAATTTACGCCGCCTGATCATGTCGCGGCGCTGGTAGAGGCGGTCCACAGCCAATCGCGCGCGATGCGCAACTAACGTCGGCCGGGCCGATTCACGTGCGTGCTGACGCTTTATTGCCACTGGGCGTGCAGGTGCTCGAACGCGGCTGGCTGTCGTCCAACAATGTAGTGCTCACCGGCGGCGACGATGGCGCCGCACTGGTTGACAGCGGCTACTACCTGCACAGTGAACAGACGGTAGCTTTAGTGGCGCAGGCGCTGCAGGGCCAACACCTTCGTTTTTTGCTCAACACCCACCTGCACAGCGACCATTGCGGCGGGAACGCGGCACTACAGGCCGCCTATCCGAGCCTGCATACTGCCATAGCGCCCGGTCAGGCTGCAGCCGTGCGCGATTGGTGTCCGCAAACGCTGAGCTATACGCCCACAGGCCAGCACTGCCCACCTTTTCGTTACGAGGCTCTGCTCGAGCCGGGCCAGGAAGTGCGCCTAGGCCACCAGAGATGGCAGATCCACGCCGCGCCCGGCCACGATACCCACGCGGTGCTGCTTTTTGACCCGGCGCACCGGTTGCTGATATCGGCCGACGCCTTGTGGGAGAACGGCTTTGGCGTGGTTTTCCCGGAGCTCGATGGCCAGGACGCCTTTGACAGCGTGGCCGCCACCTTAGACCTGATCGCCTCGCTGCAACCCGCCGTGGTGATTCCAGGACACGGCAAGGTGTTTACGGATGTGCCGCAAGCCATCGTGCGGGCGCGCAAGCGGCTCGATTATTTCGTGCAGCAACCGGCGCGACACCGCAATTACGCCGGCAAAGTGCTCCTGAAATTTCGGCTCTTGGAGTTGCAGCAAGTCTCCATCGAAGCGCTGCTCGCCTGGGCGTGCGCCACGCCCTATGTGCATTCGCTGTGGCAGCGCTTCCACGCGGATCAGCCCATACAGACCTATGTCCTGGACTTGCTAGAGCAACTGGTCCAGGCCGGCGCCGTGGCGCGCCAGGGAGAACGCTTGCTCAACCGGGACTGAACGTCTTTTCAGCCACTCTGGCGCTTGCTTCGGCTGGCGTCAACGCCCAATTGCTTGAGCTTGCGGTACAAGTGGGTCCGCTCTAAACCGGTTTTATCGGCAACCCGGGTCATGGAGCCTGACTCTTTGGTCAAATGGAATTGAAAGTAGGCCCGCTCAAAATCATCACGCGCATCGCGCAAGGGGCGATCCAGGTCAAATTGCTGGTTGGCGGTCACCGCGCTGCTCGCCAAGGCCGCCTCAGGCGTCGGCGCAAGGGTGGCGCTCGCGGCGGTCTGCACCCGTGGATCGTGTTTTTGGATGCTGTTGCGCGTCAAACCTTGCTCAACGGCCTTGAGCAGCTTTTGCAAAGTGACCGGTTTTTCCAGAAAAGCCAAGGCACCGATGCGGGTCGCTTCAACTGCTGTTTCGATCGTGGCGTGACCACTCATCATGATGACCGGCATGGTCAGCAGGCCACTTGCAGCCCATTCTTTGAGTAAGGTGACACCGTCGGTATCGGGCATCCAAATATCCAGCAGCACCAGATCGGGGCGCTCTTTGAGCCGGGAGGCGCGCGCCTGGGCCGCGTTTTCGGCCAGCTCGACGGTATGGCCCTCATCATTGAGGATTTCTGAAAGCAGCTCACGGATGCCGTGCTCATCATCGACGACCAAAATATTTGCCATGGTTTATGCGTGGTCCGAAAAAATAGTTGTCAAAGGTGAGATGGTTTCCGTGCAAGCCAATGATAACGAGACTTGCGCCCCGACCACGGTGGCACCCGCCATGCGGTTGGTAATTTCGATGCGCGAACCGTGGTCGTCCGCAATTTTCTTGACCACCGCCAAACCCAGCCCAGTGCCACTGCGCTTGGTGGTGACGTAGGGCTCAAAGGCCCGCTTCAAAATATGGTCGGCAAATCCGCTGCCCTGGTCCAGGACCTGCAAACGCGCACGGTTAGAGTGTGTCATCCATTGGGTCTTGAGAACGATGTCGGCGATCGCCTGTGGCGCGGCGCCCTTGGCGAGGGCGTCCAGGCGTGCTTGCTCGGTGGCGTCCTGGGCGTTTTGTACAAGATTGTGCAGGACCTGGCGTAGTTGTTGCGGGTCCCCCAGCACCTGCGGCAGGTCCGGGTCCAGCTCCAGGCGCAGGGCCACGGCCGAGGATTCGTAGAGGTGCGAAACGTCCTCCACCAAGGCGTTGAGGTCCAAGGGTCCGAGCAGCGCTGAGGGCAGGCGCGCGTAATCCCGAAAGTCGTTGACCAAGCGCTTCATCGCGTCCACCTGGTCGACGATGGTTTTCACCGACTTGGTCAGGACGGCCTGGTCGGGTGCGTCTAGCTTGCCGTCAAGCTTGCGCTCCAGGCGCTCGGCCGAGAGCTGGATCGGCGTGAGCGGATTCTTGATCTCGTGGGCCAGTCGGCGCGCGACCTCGCCCCAGGCACGGGCGCGCTGGGCCGAGATGATCTCGGAAATATCATCAAACACTACCAGCCGGGTTAGGTCGGGCAACAGCGCACCGCGCGCCACCAGCGTCACCGACTGGTTGGCTGTGGCGCCGGCCAGTTCGGGCGCCACCCCCAACTCAAACGATTGTTGCCAATGGTCTGCCTCGGGCGCCTGGCCGCCGCCTTCGAACTGGCGAAATTGCTGTTCGATACCCTCGCCCAGCACCTGCAAGCCGGGTAATTCGGCCAGCCGGGCGTCGCTCAGGTCGGCCAAAGGCAGCTGCAAAATGCGCGCCGCACCCGGGTTGGCCGAACGCACCCGTCCATCGGCATTGAGTACCAGCACGCCAGCGGTCAGGTTGTCCAAAATGGTTTGCAAGTGCGCACGTGCCGCGTCCAACTGCGACATGCTGTTTTGCACCGTGTGGCGGGCATCGGCCAGTTGCTGGGTCATGGAGGCAAAGGCGCGGGTCAGTCCGCCCAGCTCGTCACGGGTTTGCAAGGCCAGCTTGGGCCGCAAATCGCCGGCAGCCACCTGGCTCACGCCCTCGGTCAGGACCAGGAGCGGGCGGGCAATCTGGTTGCCCAGCACGATGGCCAGCAATATCGCACCAAACACCGCCAAAAACAGGCTCAGCGTCAGCGTGCCGATGTACATGCGCTTGAGCCCCTCGCGCCCGAGCGCGCGTTCCTGGTATTCGCGGTTGGCGCTGACCACCGCATTGGCGTTCGCCACGAAATTGGCCGGCAGGCTGCGCTGCACCAGCAAAAAGCGCTGCTCGGTGGCCAGCCCCAAGCTGCTGCTCGACAGGGGCGCTAGTGCTTTGATCATGGCTTTGCCGGGTTTGCCGGAGGCGCCATCCTCCAAGCCTTCAACCCAGGCGTAGGCGTGCTCTGTGCGTGCGGCGCGCATCTGGCTGCCGCTGGGTTTGTCCGGACTGAGCTGAATACCGCCGCCGCCTACCGTGGAAATCAAGTTGCCGCTGGCACTCCAAACGGCCACTTCACTGGCGCCTAGTTGCTCCATCACACGGCTCAAGGCGGCCTCAGCCTCTTCGTTCGGTGTTTCGGACAGTTGCGCGGCAGCGACGCGGGATTTACTGGCCAGATCGTTGGACAAGGTGTCCAGCGTCACCCGGCCCAGGCTCAGGCCTGCGTCCAGAGCGCCTTCGACTTTCACGTCAAACCAAGTCTCAATCGAGCGGGATACAAACTGGTAGGACACCACATAAATCAGCAAACCCGGGGCTACGCCCACCAGTGCAAATATCGCTGCAATCTTCACCAACAAGCGGCTGCCAAAACGCCCTTGGCGCATCCGCGTGTACAGGCGCACGCCCACCCAGACAATGGCCAGCACCAAAATGCCGGCCACCACCACGTTGACGGTAACGAGCTGGGCATAGTTTTGCTCGTACATCTGGTTGTTAGTCGCTTGGGTGAGCAGGTACAAGAGCAGGAGCCCGATCAGCACCATGACCACCGCGCCCAGACCCACCAGGCGCGACGGGCTTGGCCGGGGCGGCGTGCTGGGAGGCTCCAGCGCTACAGAGGGGACCTGGATCATCGCAGGCCCTCGGTACGCAGCGGGGTGCGGGCGCTGGCGTTGATGTCCCATTCCGACTGGCCTATGGCACCAATCTGAAATGGCCGTGGCAACTGCGAGAGATCGAGCCGAAAACGAAACTCGGTCTTGATTTTGGCGGTCAGGTCCGACTCACCCAGATCGGCCACTTTCCATTGCGAAATCTGTTTCACAGCGGCCATCGCCTGCGCCAGGGTTTCAAAGCTTTGGTTCAGCGCCAAGCCTTGGGCGCTGTCGCTGCCCATGCCCGAGCCGATGTTGACGCGCCAGCGCCGCGTCAACGGCTGGTAGGCCAGGCGCACCTGGCGCTGTGCGCTGGAGATGCGCTTGTCATACCAATACCAGCGGTCGTAGTACAGCTCAGCTTCGGCCAAAAAGTAAACCGGCACGCCTTTGAGCAAGGCCTCCTCCACCGCATTAGGCAACTCGAAGGCGACCGTAGCCGATACAAAAACCTCGTTGCCCGCGCGCTCGGCGCGCAACTGGCTGACTTCGGCACTGGTTTGGGCCTGTGCAGCCGCACCCAACCAGCCCAGCCCGACCCAGGCCATCGCCACGGCGCTGCGCAGCAGCTTAGCGATGGCGCTTTTCCAGCAAGGCATAGAAAAAGCTGTCATGGTCCTCATTGGGCGTTGGTCGGTTTCCAAAAGGAGTCTGCACCGGGCCCGGCAGCATATGTCCGGGCGCGGGCAGCGCGTGGGCGTCATTATGGCGGCCTAAAAACCGGCTGATTTGTCCACTGCCTTCGGCGGCAAACAAGGAGCACGTGCAATACACCAAACGCCCACCGGGTGCCAGCAAGGGCCACAGGGCCTCAAGCAAGCGCTGCTGCTGCGCCGCTAACTGGGCGATATCGGTGGCGCGGCGCAACCAGCGCACATCGGGGTGGCGGCGCACAATGCCCGAGGCGGTGCAAGGAGCGTCCAACAAAATGCCGTCAAACAATTGCCCGTTCCACCACTGGGCCGGCTCGGCAGCGTCGCCCTGGCGCAGCTCGGCCTGCAAGCCCATGCGCTCCAGGTTTTCGCGCACCCGCAGCAAGCGCTGAGGGTCCGTATCTAGCGCAAGCAATTGCGCATCTGCCAGATCGAGTAAGTGCGCGGTCTTGCCCCCGGGCGCGGCGCAGGCATCCAAAATGCGGGGACGCGGGCCCAATCCCTCCAATAGCAAGGGGGCCGCCAGCTGCGCCGCAGCATCCTGCACAGCCACCCACCCTTGCGCGAAGTAGGGCAACTGATTCACCGGCACAGCGCGGACGAGGTAAATCGCTGCGCCAGCCCCGGCGAGGGCCTCGATACCAGCCTGGAGCAGCTGCTCCAGGTACTGGGCCACAGTGCACTTGCGCAGGTTGACGCGCAGCGTCATGGGCGCGCGCCCGTTGGCCGCGTGCAGCAGGTCTTGCCAATGCCCAGGGTATTGGGACTGTAGCAATTCGATCCACCAGACGGGGTGGTTCCACAGGGCCTGCAGATTGCTGTTGGTAGCAGCAACTAGCGCCTCCTGCTCGCGCAAGAAGCGGCGCAGGCAGGCATTGATAAAACTGGCATGGGCGCGCCCGGATGCGCCTTGCTTAAGCGCCTGAACGGCTTGGTTCACCAAGGTGTGGGCGTCATACGGCGCGGCCTGCGGATCCCACAGCAGTGCCAGGGCGGTGCACAAGAGCGCATCGGTGGCCGGCGGCGGGCGGCGCTCGACCAGTGCGTCGCGCAAGGCCTGCGCCCGGCCCAGGTTACGCCAGACCTGAAAGGCCAAAGCCTGCGCGCCAGGACGCTGCGCCGGGTCCAGGGCCTCCAGCGCTGCGGTGCCGGACTGCCCGCGCTGAACGGCTAGCACTACGCCTGCAGTGGCTTGCAGTTGCTGCCACAAAGGCTGGGCGGCGCTGCGCACATGCATGGCGCACCTACAAGGCCAAAGCCGGGTGAAAGCCCAGCACCGGCGCAACCCAGGATGCGGGGGCTTGCTCCAATGCCTGGCTGTAGTCGGCCACGGTCTGCGCCAGCGTGGCGCGGGCGAACAGGGCCTGGTTGCGCGCTTCCTCGGCGCGTTGGCGAAAAAGCTGCATGGCCTCCTCGGGCAGCAACTGCGCGCTGTGCACCAAAAACTCGGCCCACCCCGCTTCGAATGCGTCCCACTGTCCGGCCACGGCCAATGACTGACCCGGCTTAGCAGGCATGAGCTTTGCGCTATTCATGTCTTTGAGTGCCAGCGAAAGCTGCATCGCTGCGATATTGAGCTTTTCATGGCCGTCAGACAGTGGCTGGGGCTGCTCTAGTGCATCTTTGGCGACTACCAGCAGTAGTTGCAGGGCGCGGTCCAGCTGGCCCACCGCGTCCCAACACGCGGCGCGCAGGCGAGTCAGGCGGTTGTGAACACCCAAGAGCCAGCACAGCCCCAGGGAGCCCAGCAGCCACAGCAGTAGAGGCACATTCATGCGTCACAGTCCTCAACAAAAATGCCCCACGCCTTTGCGATCAAAGGCTTGGGGCATGGGGCAATGCGCAGAATTTACTCCGCAGGATTGCCTTGGGCGGCCTCCGCCTCAGCGTCGGCCGTTTCCTCGGTCGCACCAGCCAGTTCGGCAGCATCTGCCTCAGCGATAGCGCGGCGCTCGGAGTCATCCATTTGTTCGCGTACCAGACGCGCTTCATGGTAGGCCAATCCGGTACCTGCAGGGATCAAGCGACCCACGATGACGTTTTCCTTCAAGCCACGCAGCTCGTCGCGCTTGCCCATGATGGCCGCTTCGGTCAGCACGCGCGTGGTTTCCTGGAAGGACGCGGCGCTGATAAAGCTGTCGGTGGACAAGGACGCCTTGGTAATACCCAACAGCAAATTGGTGAAGGCTGCGGGAATCTTGCCCTCGGCGCGCAAGGCGTCGTTGGTATTGAGCATTTCCGAGCGCTCTACCTGCTCGCCGTTGATGTAATTCGAATCGCCCGCAGCCTCGACCACCACGCGACGCAGCATTTGACGAACAATGACCTCGATGTGCTTGTCATTGATCTTCACGCCTTGCAAGCGATAGACGTCTTGCACTTCGTCCACGATGTAACGGGCCAACTCTTCGGAGCCCAACAGGCGCAAGATGTCTTGCGGATCGGCCGGGCCGTCCACCACAGACTCGCCCTTATTGACCACCTGGCCTTCGTGCACCAGAATGTTTTTCTCCTTGGGCACAAGCTCTTCCCAGACCTTGCCTTCGGGGTCGGTAATCTGCAAGCGCACTTTGCCCTTGGTTTCCTTTCCGAAAGAAATGGTTCCGGTTGCTTCGGCCAACACGCCTTTGTCTTTGGGCGAGCGCGCTTCGAACAACTCGGCCACACGCGGCAGACCGCCGGTAATGTCGCGGGTTTTCTGGCCTTCGATGGGGATACGGGCCAGCACTTCGCCAGGGCCTACGTCCATGCCGTCTCGCACCTGCACCAGCGCGCCAACCGGAAAGCCGATCGTTACCGCGTGGTCGGTGCCCGGAATCTTGACTTCCTTGCCCGATGCGTCGATCAGTTTGACCTGCGGACGCACGATTTTTGCGGAACCACGGCGCTTGGGGTCGATCACCACCAGCGTCGACAGACCGGTTACCTCGTCTACCTGGCGGGCCACGGTCAGGCCCTCTTCCACGTTTTCGAAATGGGCGCGACCAGCAAACTCGGTAATGATGGGGCGGGTCAGCGGGTCCCAGTTCGCCAAAATGACGCCGGCCTTGATGGCCTGGTCCGCCTTGACGCTCAGGACAGCACCATAAGGCACTTTGTGGCGCTCACGCTCACGGCCATGCTCGTCCTGAATGACGATCTCGCCCGAACGGGAAATCACCACCAACTCGCCTTTGCTGTTGGTCACGTAACGCATGGTGGCATTAAAGCCAATATTACCGGCCGATTTGGCTTCCACGCTGGAGGCAATGGCAGCGCGGGAGGCGGCGCCACCGATGTGGAAAGTACGCATGGTCAGCTGGGTGCCTGGCTCGCCAATGGACTGGGCGGCAATCACGCCAACGGCTTCGCCGTGGTTGATCAGGCCGCCACGGCCCAAGTCGCGGCCATAGCACTTGGCGCAAATACCAAAACGGGTTTCGCAGGTCAGCGCGGTGCGCACTTTGACCTCGTCCACACCGAAGGTTTCAAGCTCTTCGATCAGGTCTTCGTCCAGCATGGCGCCAGCAGCTGCAACCACCGAGCGGTTTTCAGGATGCAGAACGTCTTCGGCAACGGTACGTCCCAACACGCGGTCGCGTAGCGATTCGATCACTTCACCGCCTTCAACGATGGCGCGCATGAGATAGCCGTTGTAGGTGCCGCAGTCTTGCTCAGTCACCACCAAGTCTTGCGTCACATCGACCAGACGGCGTGTCAAGTAACCGGAGTTGGCGGTTTTGAGCGCCGTATCAGCCAGACCTTTACGCGCACCGTGGGTGGAGATGAAGTACTCCAACACGTTCAAGCCTTCGCGGAAGTTGGCGGTAATGGGCGTCTCGATGATGGAGCCATCTGGTTTGGCCATCAAGCCGCGCATACCTGCAACCTGGCGAATCTGGGCGGCAGAGCCGCGCGCACCGGAGTCGGCCATCATGTAGATGGAGTTGAAAGACTCTTGCTGTACCTGATTGCCATGGCGGTCGGTCACCATCTCTTTGGAGAGCTTGGCCATCATGACCTTGGAGACTTCGTCGCCCGACTTGCCCCAGATGTCCACCACTTTGTTGTAACGCTCGCCGGAGGTCACCAAACCGGAAACATATTGTTTCTCGATCTCTTTGACCTCGGTTTGGGCGCGGCGAATGATTTCGTGCTTTTCCTGCGGCACCAACATGTCGTCGATACAGATAGAAATACCGGCGCGTGTGGCCAAACGGAAACCTGCTTGCAAGAGCTTGTCGGCAAACACCACGGTCTCTTTCAAGCCGCATTTGCGGAAAGACACGTTGATGAGTTTGGAGATTTCCTTCTTCTTGAGCGCCTTGTTGATATTGGCAAAAGGCAGGCCCTTGGGCAGGATTTCTGACAGCAAGGCGCGTCCGGCGGTGGTTTCCCACAGCTTGGTGCTCGCGACAAACTCGCCAGTATCTTTGTCCTTGATGTACTCGGTCAGACGCACGTTGACACGTGCATTGAGCTCGACCTCGCCCGCGTCAAAAGCGCGCTGCACTTCGCCGGTATCGGCAAATACCAAACCTTCGCCCTTGCCATTGATACGGTCACGGGTGGTGTAGTACAAGCCCAGCACCACGTCTTGCGACGGCACGATGGAGGGCTCGCCGTTGGCAGGGAAGAGCACATTGTTGGAGGCCAGCATCAAAGTGCGGGCTTCCATTTGGGCTTCGACCGACAAAGGCACGTGAACAGCCATTTGGTCGCCGTCAAAATCGGCGTTAAAGGCCGAGCAGACCAGCGGGTGCAGCTGAATCGCCTTGCCTTCGATCAGGATAGGCTCAAATGCCTGGATACCAAGGCGGTGCAGCGTAGGCGCACGGTTGAGCATGACTGGGTGCTCTTTGATCACCTCTTCCAAAATGTCCCAGACCACGGGCGTGCCGGATTCAACTTCCTTCTTGGCAGCCTTGATGGTGGTGGCAATGCCCATGGCTTCCAGGCGCGCGAAGATGAAGGGCTTGAAGAGTTCCAGCGCCATCAGCTTGGGCAGTCCGCATTGGTGCAGCTTGAGCGTCGGGCCCACGGTAATCACCGAGCGGCCTGAATAGTCCACGCGCTTACCCAGCAAGTTCTGACGGAAACGGCCAGACTTGCCTTTGATCATGTCGGCCAAAGACTTCAGGGCGCGCTTGTTGGCACCTGTCATGGCCTTGCCACGACGTCCGTTGTCCAGTAAAGAATCGACAGACTCTTGCAACATGCGCTTTTCATTGCGCGCAATGATTTCGGGCGCTTTGAGTTCGAGCAAACGGCGCAGGCGGCTGTTGCGATTGATCACGCGGCGGTACAAATCGTTCAGGTCGGAGGTGGCGAAACGGCCACCGTCCAGCGGCACCAGCGGACGCAGATCCGGCGGCAACACGGGCAGCACTTCGAGCACCATCCACTCAGGCTTGATCCCTGATTTCTTGAAGGCTTCCAGCACTTTGAGGCGCTTGGCGTTTTTCTTGATCTTCAGCTCCGAGCCGGTCAGGTCATTGCGCAGTCTTTCGATCGAACCTTCGATGTCGATGCTTTGCAGCAAATCCTTGATGCCTTCAGCGCCCATCTTGGCCTGGAACTCATCGCCGTATTCCTTGAACTTAGCGTCGAAATCGTCCTCGGACATGATGCTGAATTTCTTCAGCGGTGTCATGCCGGGATCGGTCACCACATACGCTTCAAAATAAAGCACGCGCTCGATATCACGAAGCGTCATGTCCAGTACCAAGCCCAACCGGCTAGGCAAGGACTTGAGGAACCAGATATGGGCGCACGGCGCGGCCAGGTCGATGTGGCCCATGCGCTCGCGGCGCACTTTGGTCTGCGTCACTTCAACGCCGCACTTCTCACAGATCACACCACGGTGCTTGAGGCGCTTGTACTTGCCGCACAAGCATTCGTAGTCCTTGATGGGCCCGAAAATCTTGGCGCAGAACAAGCCGTCGCGCTCGGGCTTGAAGGTACGGTAGTTGATGGTCTCAGGCTTTTTCACTTCGCCAAAAGACCACGAGCGGATTTTTTCCGGCGATGCCATGCCGATTTTGATGGCATCAAAGTGCTCATCGGGCGTGAACTGCTTGAACAGGTCGAGTAATGATTTCATGGAAATTCCTCTTTAATCATGCAAGGGGCGGCACGCACACAAGGCGACCGCCACGAAAGGGCTCAAACTGCGTGCTTAACCACGCTCCAATTCGATATCCAGGCCGAGGGAACGAATTTCCTTGACCAGCACGTTGAAGGACTCAGGCATTCCCGCTTCAATGGAATGCTCGCCCTTGACAATGCTTTCGTACACCTTGGTACGTCCCTGCACGTCGTCGGACTTGACGGTTAGCATTTCCTGCAAGACGTAGGAGGCGCCGTAGGCTTCGAGCGCCCAGACCTCCATCTCGCCGAAACGCTGGCCACCAAACTGCGCTTTGCCGCCCAGAGGCTGCTGCGTCACCAGGCTGTAAGGCCCGGTAGAGCGCGCGTGCATCTTGTCGTCCACCAGGTGGTGCAGCTTGAGCACATGCATGTAGCCAATAGTCACGGGGCGCTCAAACAAATCGCCCGTGCGTCCGTCGCGCAGGTAGGCCTGGGTGCGGGTGTCGGTCAGACCTTTGGCCTGGGCAACATCTTCGGGGTAGGCCAGCTTGAGCATGCCGCGAATTTCTTCTTCAGAAGCACCGTCGAAAACCGGCGTCGCAAAGGTGGCTCCGCCTTCTAGGTTAGACGCCATCTCCAAGACCTGGGCATCGCTCAGTCCGCTCAGTTCTTCTTTACGGCCCGAGCCGTTGTACAGCGCATCCAGGAACTGGCGCACTTCGGCGGTCTTGGCCTGCTCTTGCATCATGTCGCCAATGCGTTGGCCTAGGCCCTTAGCAGCCCAGCCTAAATGCACTTCCAACACCTGACCGACGTTCATCCGCGAAGGCACGCCTAGTGGGTTGAGCACGATGTCGCAAGGCGTTCCATCGGCCATATAAGGCATGTCTTCGACAGGCACGATCTTGGATACCACACCTTTGTTACCGTGGCGACCGGCCATCTTGTCTCCGGGCTGCAGACGACGCTTAACGGCAATATAAACCTTGACCATCTTCAAAACGCCCGCTGGCAGCTCGTCGCCCTGGGTCAGTTTTTTGCGCTTTTCCTCAAAGGCGAGGTCAAAGCTGTGACGCGTCTGCTCCAGCGAGGCTTTGATGCTTTCCATTTGAGAGGCTACGGTGTCATCGGCCGGGCGGATGTCAAACCAGTGGAATTTCTCCACCGAGTCGAGATAGGCCTTGTCGATTTTGCTACCCTTGGCCAGCTTGTTAGGACCGCCGTTGGCGACCTTGCCGCTGAGCAACTTGGCGATACGGTCAAAAGCGTCAGCCTCAACGATACGCAATTGGTCATTCAAATCTAAGCGGAAACGTTTGAGCTCATCGTCGATGATTTGTTGGGCACGCTTGTCACGCACAATGCCTTCGCGGGTGAACACCTGCACATCGATGACCGTGCCTTGTGAGCCCTGGTCCACGCGCAAAGAAGTGTCTTTCACGTCACTGGCTTTTTCACCGAAGATGGCGCGCAAGAGTTTTTCCTCAGGCGTGAGCGTCGTCTCACCTTTGGGTGTGACCTTGCCGACCAAAGTGTCGCCCGGCATAACTTCGGCGCCGACATAAATAATGCCCGACTCATCCAAACGGTTGAGCTGCTGTTCACTCAGGTTTGGAATATCACGGGTAATTTCCTCGGCACCGAGTTTGGTGTCGCGGGCCATAACCACCAGCTCTTCGATGTGAATCGAGGTGTAGCGGTCTTCTGCGACCACGCGCTCACTGATCAGGATGGAATCCTCGAAGTTATAACCATTCCAAGGCATGAAGGCGACCAGCATGTTCTGACCCAGCGCCAATTCGCCTAAGTCGGTGGATGCGCCATCGGCAATCACGTCGCCTTTATCCAACTTGTCGCCTTTTTTGACGATAGGACGCTGGTGGATATTGGTGTTTTGGTTGGAGCGTTGGTACTTAATCAGGTTGTAGATGTCCACACCGACCTCACCGGCCTGCGCCTCAGCATCGTTAACGCGCACCACCACGCGGGTGGCGTCGACGTAATCGACCACGCCGCCACGATTAGCAGTCACCACGGTGCCTGAGTCGACCGCCGCAACGCGCTCGATTCCCGTACCTACAAAGGCTTTTTCGGGGCGCAGCACCGGCACCGCTTGACGCTGCATATTGGCACCCATCAAAGCACGGTTGGCATCATCATGCTCTAAGAACGGAACCAAGGACGCGGCCACGGAAACGATCTGTGCAGGCGATACGTCCATGTATTGGACACGCTCTGCACCCACCAATACGGATTCGCCCTTCTCACGGGCAGAAACCAGCTCGCCCGTGAGCATGCCATCTTTATCGAGCAGTGCATTGGCCTGGGCAATGACGTATTTGCCTTCTTCGATCGCCGACAGGTAATCGATCTCATTGGTTACTTTGCTGTCCAGGACCCGGCGGTACGGCGTTTCGATGAACCCGTACTCATTGAGGCGCGCGTACAAAGCCAACGAATTAATCAGACCAATGTTCGGTCCCTCTGGCGTTTCAATCGGGCACACCCGGCCGTAATGCGTAACGTGCACGTCGCGCACTTCAAAGCCGGCGCGCTCGCGTGTTAAACCGCCCGGCCCGAGAGCGGACACCCGGCGTTTGTGGGTAATTTCAGACAGCGGATTGGTCTGGTCCATGAACTGCGAGAGTTGCGATGCACCAAAAAACTCTTTCAGCGATGCGGAAATGGGCTTGCTGTTGATCAAGTCGTGGGGCATGAGCGGCTCTTGTTCGGCTTGGCCCAAACGCTCTTTCACAGCCTTTTCGATGCGTGCCAATCCCGTACGGTATTGGTTTTCGGCCAGCTCGCCAACGCAACGCACGCGGCGGTTCCCCAAGTGGTCAATGTCGTCCACATCGCCACGGCCGTTGCGCAGATCCACCAGAATTTTCACGACAGACAGAATGTCTTCGTTGGTCAGCACCATGGGGCCGGTCGACTCGGCGCGGCCCATCTTGGCATTGAACTTCATACGACCCACGCGGGAGAGGTCGTAGGTATCGGGGTTATAGAACAGGCGCTGGAACAAGGCCTGAACGGCGTCTTCGGTAGGCGGCTCACCCGGGCGCATCATGCGGTAAATAGCCACGCGTGCTGCGAATTCGTCGGTAGTCTCGTCGGTACGCAGCGTTTGCGAGATGTAAGCACCTTGGTCCAACTCATTGGTATAGATGCAGGCCAGGTCGGCGATACCGGCAAGGCGCAGCTTTTTCAGCAGTGCTTCGGTCAGCTCTTCGTTGGCTTTGGCCAAGATTTCGCCGGTCTCGGGCTCCACAATATTGCGGGCGACTACGCGGCCTATCAAGAAGTCTTCGGGAACGCTGATGTGCGTCGTTCCGGACTGCTCTAACTCGCGGGTATGGCGGGCTGTCACACGTTTGTCTTTGGCGACAACCACTTTGCCGGACTTGTCGGTCAGATCAAAGCGGGCGACTTCGCCGCGCAAACGCTCTGCAACAAACTCCATTTGCGCGCCACTGTCCATCAGGCGGAAGTTGTCATTGACAAAGAAATTGGCGAGGATGGACTCGTTATTGAGACCAATGGCCTTGAGCAAAATCGTCACCGGCATCTTGCGGCGACGGTCTACACGGAAATACAGCAGGTCTTTGGGGTCGAACTCAAAGTCCAACCACGAGCCGCGGTAAGGAATGATGCGCGCTGAGAACAGCAACTTCCCGGAGCTATGGGTTTTGCCCTTGTCGTGCTCAAAGAACACGCCAGGTGAGCGGTGCAACTGGGAAACAATCACCCGTTCGGTGCCGTTGATGATGAAAGAGCCTTTGCCAGTCATCAAGGGCACTTCGCCCATATAGACCTCTTGCTCCTTAACCTCTTTAACCACCTTGTTTTGACTGGTAGAGGCCTCGCGGTCATAAATAATGAGCTGCACCTTGGCGCGAACGGCTGAGGCGTAGGTCAGACCACGGGTCTGGCACTCGCGCACATCAAAGCCAGGTTTGGCAAGGTTGTACTCAAGGTACTTCATCTCGACAAATCCATTGTGCGAGACGATAGGAAACGCGGCCTGGAAGGCGGCCTGTAGGCCCTCCATCGTGCGCTTTTTAGGGTCCATATCCGCTTGCAAAAACGCGGTGTACGCGTCTTTTTGCATTTGCAGGAGGTAGGGGATTTCGAGCACGCTATCGCGATTACCGAAATTTTTACGTATGCGTTTGCGTTCTGTATATGTATAAGCCATGAGATCTCCGGGCAAAGTCTGAGGAATCCTGGGGGTCCTAGGCGACTGTGTTTCATTCTTGGTGATTGGCCGCTACCAATCATTGGCGGACGGTTGCGCATTGCACGCAACCCGAACCAAGGCATCTTCTGCAGTCGGGGTCAGAAGACACTTGACAGTCAAGCCTTGCGGCAAAACTGTCAGCTGTACTCTGTGAGCGCAAAGAACTGCCGGTAAAAGCAGCCCTTGCGAAGTACTCTCCCATCCCGAGGCCCTGAGGGCTGCAGGATGGGATCGCGATTACTTGAGTTCGACCTTTGCGCCGGCGTCTTCCAGCTTCTTCTTGGCAGCTTCAGCGTCAGCCTTAGCAATACCCTCTTTGACGGCTTTGGGAGCGCCATCAACCATGTCTTTAGCTTCTTTGAGGCCCAGACCAGTGATTTCACGAACAGCCTTAATGACCGACACCTTATTGGCACCAGCCTCGAGCAACACGACGTTAAATTCGGTCTTCTCTTCGGCTACTGGAGCAGCTGCGCCGCCGCCAGCTGCTGGTGCTGACATAGCAGCAGCGCTTACACCAAACTTCTCTTCGATGGCTTTCACCAGGTCGTTGAGTTCCATGACCGTCATGCTGTCCAGCGCGGTCAAAAATGCGTCTTTATCGAATGCCATTTTTTATTTCCTACTTTACTTGTGCTTACCGCTACGCTTTGCGCAGATCGGCGGCACTGAATTGATTACCAATGAATGCGACAGCCGATTACGCAGCTGCAACCTCCGCCTCGGCGGGTGCTGCCGCACCGCCACCACGTTGCTCTGCCAATGCGGCCAACACCCGCGCGGTGCGCGAAATGGGGGACTGCATCAAGCCCAGCAATTGGGCAAGCAAAACTTCTTTCGAAGGAATGCTGGCCAATTGCTTCACGCCGTTCACGTC
>CAMATX010000025.1 GCA_945861345.1 Comamonas sp. lk | reverse complement strand
GTCGTAAAAAACCACTTCGAGTTCCATGCCGTCTTCGAGGTAGTTCAGGGCGTCGCCCATGTTTTCGGCCTCGACTTCGTACTGGTTGAACTCTTCATCCATGCAGATGTACATGGGTTCGGCAAAGTAGGAATAGGTGCAGTCTTTTTTGTCCAAGATGACCTGGTCCATCTTGTCGTCGGCCTTGAACACGACTTCAGTTCCAAAGTTGGCGATCAGGCTTTTGAGCTTCATGCGCACGGTGGCGGAGTTGCGTCCGCCGCGGCTGTATTCGGTTTTCAGAACCACCATGGGGTCTTTGCCGTGCATGATGACATTACCAGCACGAATTTCCTGGGCAATTTTCATAATCAATCCGTCAGATTGTGGGGCCGCCAAAAAGCAGCCTTAGACCGCGATATGCGGCGGGGCGTGGTGCGAAGCGGTAAAGCGCCTGTCACCAGCAAAGCCGCTGATTTTATCGCGAATCGGTTTACCGGCTGGCCGCAAGGTTGGGGTACGCCCAGCTAGGGCGCCGGTGCAGCTCCGAGCAGACCCTGCACAAAGCCGAGCAGTCGGGTGCCTAAATCGTCGTGTTCCCTCAGTGTTTGAGAGCGCGTTCGTGCCGACAGCGCCCAGTCCGAGCCGGCCTCCCAAGGCCAAATCAGGTCCCGCTGCCAGGGACTGTGTGCCCCTTGGTTCCAAAATATATGCCACGCGCGTTCGGGGGGGCTTGCGCCGATGGTGTCGAGATAGGCCTGCAGTTTGGCGTTGTGTGCGCCGTCGGCCTGCGGGTAAATCTGCCATACGCTGGGGCTGCCTGCCTGCAGGGCCTGTGCCAAGGAGTCTTCGCCGCGCACCAGATTGAGGTCGCACACGCCCAGTAAGGCATCAAAGGGGGCTTGCGGCAGAAAAGGCAGTAAACGGATTTGCAGCGCGCCTTGGGTCACCGTGCAATCGGCGTGTCCCACATCGGAACGAAGACCCGCAGCCCGGGCTAAGGCGCTCTGCCCGGCGCCGGCAGCCACCAGCAATTGCACCGGCTGGTCTTGGCTGCGCAAAGCCTGCACCAGCGCCGCCAGGGGCGCGGTCGGGTAGGAAAAAAGCAAAACGCTGCGCTGCCCCGCCAGCGCCGGGGCATAAGCCCGCAGCGCGGTGTCGCAATCCGCCCAATCTGCCAGCCCGCTGGCAACTCTGCTGGGCAGCAGGCCGCCGCTCTGGGGAACAAAACCCGGGTAGAAAAAATGCTTGGTCCAGCCACGCGCGGGGCCGCTCATCACTGGCGAGGGCAGGTGGTGGCTGCGCATGGCAAAGGGTTCGGCGCTGAGGTATTCCAGATTTATCCAAGCGGGCGGGCGCGCTTGCAAAGCCGCTTGCGATGCATGCCATTGCAGCCAGGCTGGCGGCAGTTCGCAGCCAAAGGCCTCTATCCACACATCGCTGGGCGGGCACTGGGCAAGAAAGGCTGGGTTTGCGGCTTGCTCCCAAGACAGCACCTGAATTCCTGGCCATTGGCCCTGGGCTGCGCCGGGCGCCATCCACTCCACGGGCGCGCTGTCGTCTATCCACAGACGCACCGCGTGCCCACGGGCGGCCAGCGTGGCGCACAGGCGCCAGCAGACGCCGGCGTCGCCGTAGTTGTCGATGACCTGGCAAAAAACGTCCCAGCGCAGCGGCGCGGGCAGCGTTTTGGCGGGCAGGGCGGCGGGGAGGTCCATGGCCAGATTGTCCATTGCCAGTGCCGCCCGCCAAATTGCTGGGCAAATGCTTGGACAATAGGCCCATGACTGCGCCCGCACCATCTCCCCACAGCGACGAACTGCTGCGCCAAGTGGCCGCCTTGCCCACCTTGCCCGGCGTCTACCGCTACTTTGACGCGCAGGAACAGATTTTGTACGTCGGCAAAGCCATCAGCCTGAAAAAGCGTGTGGCCAGCTATTTCCAGAAAAACCATGGCGGTACCCGCATCGGGCACATGGTCAGCAAGATTGCGCGCATGGAGACCACGGTGGTGCGCTCCGAGGCCGAGGCTTTGCTGCTGGAAAACAACCTCATCAAGACGCTCAGCCCCAAATACAACATTTTGTTTCGGGACGACAAGAGCTACCCTTACCTGAAGATGACTGCCGCTAACCCCGAGCCCGCACCCGACGCAGGTGGGCGCAAAAGCGGCAAGCCGGGCACCGACCCGCAGCAGTATTCGCGGGTGGCGTATTACCGGGGCGGCGTCGAGAAAAAGCACCATTATTTCGGCCCCTACCCCAGCGCCTGGGCCGTTAAAGAGGCGATTTTGCTGATGCAAAAGGTGTTTCGCCTGCGCACTTGCGAGGATTCGGTCTTTAGCAACCGCACCCGGCCCTGTCTGCTCTACCAAATCAAGCGCTGCTCGGGGCCGTGCGTGGGGCATATCAGCCCCCCAGACTATGCGCAGGATGTCCTCGATGCCCAGCGCTTTTTGCAGGGCGACGCCCAGGAGGTGCTCAAGTCACTGGAGTCGCGCATGATGGCGCACGCCGAGCGCCTGGAGTTCGAACAGGCCGCGGAGCTGCGCAACCAGGTAGCGGCGCTCTCCAACGTGCTGCACCAGCAATCAGTCGACAACGTGTCGGACCGCGATGTGGACATCCTGGCCGTCAAAGTGCAAGGTGGCAAAGCCTGCGTCAACCTGGCGATGGTGCGCGGCGGGCGGCATTTGGGCGACAGGCCGTATTTCCCGGTGCACGTGGAAGATGCAGCGGTGCTGCTCGACGACGAGGGCGCCTCGGATACCCCGCAAAGCGCCGAGTCACAAGTGTTGGAGGCCTTTTTGGCGCAGCACTACATCGGCGTGCCCATGCCTTCGGTGTTGGTGGTGAGCGAGCCGGTGAACAAAGCCCTGTTGCAGGCCTTGTCCGAGCAGCACGGTTTCAAGGTAACGTCGGTGCACCAGCCGCGTGAGCAGCGCCGCGCCTGGCTGGACATGGCGCAAACCAATGCCGCGCTGCAATTGGCGCGCTTGCTGGCCGAAGAAGGTTCGCAGCAAGCCCGCACCCGCGCCCTGGCCGAGGCGCTGGACCTGGCTATGGAGGACCTGGCCCGCCTGCGCATCGAGTGTTTTGATATTTCACACACGGCGGGCGAGGCGACGCAGGCCTCGTGCGTGGTGTTTGAACAGCATGCCATGCAAAACGCGCAATACCGGCGCTACCGCATCGAGGACATCACGCCCGGTGACGACTACGCCGCCATGCGCCAGGTGCTTACGCGCCGCTACAGCAAAGTGGCCGAGGCGCAGGCCCAGGCCAAGCACGCCGGCCAGGCGGCCTCGGGCAGTGCGCGCATGCCCGATTTGGTGCTGGTCGACGGCGGTAAAGGCCAGGTGTCCATGGCGCGCGAGGTGTTTGAAGGCCTGGGGCTGGACTTGACGTTGATCGTCGGTGTGGAAAAGGGCGAGGGCCGCAAAGTCGGGCTGGAGGAGCTGGTTTTCGCCGACGGGCGCGACAAGGTCTACCTGGGCGCCGACTCCGCCGCGCTGATGCTGGTGGCGCAAATTCGCGACGAGGCGCACCGTTTTGCCATTACCGGCATGCGCGCCCAGCGCGCCCGGGTGCGGGTGGACGGCGGCAAGCTCGAAGAAATTCCCGGCGTGGGCCCCAAGCGGCGGGCCAAGCTGCTGCAGCGGTTTGGTGGCGTGCGGGGCGTGGCGCAGGCCAGCGCCCAGGATTTGGCCTCGGTAGAGGGCATCTCACCCGAGCTGGCCCAAGAGATTTACCGGGCGCTGCACTAGGCGTGCCACAATTGCCCGCATGTTTCTGACCATCCCCACCATCATGACCTGGACGCGCATTTGCGCGATTCCGCTGATCGTGGGGGTTTTTTATGCGCCGGACAGCTTCGCCACCTTGCCCGAGAAAAACTTGATCGCCACGGTGATGTTCGTGGTTTTTGCCATGACCGACTGGCTGGACGGCTATCTGGCCCGCAAACTGAACCAAATCTCGGCGTTTGGTGCGTTTTTGGACCCGGTGGCGGACAAATTTTTGGTATGCGCCTGCGTGCTGGTCTTGGTGCATCTGGGGCGCGCTGACGTTTTTGTAGCGCTGATCATTATTGGCCGCGAGATCGCGATTTCGGCCCTGCGCGAGTGGATGGCCCAGATTGGCGCCACCAAAAGCGTGGCGGTGCATATGCTGGGCAAGGTCAAAACAGTGGTCCAAATGGTCGCCATCCCGTTTTTGCTCTATGACGGAACGCTTTTTGGCCTGGTTGACACCCACGCCTTTGGCATTGTGCTGATCTGGATCGCCGCCGTGCTGACGGTCTGGTCCATGGTCTATTACCTGCAAAAGGCGCTCCCCGAGATCCGCGCCCGCGCGCCTTAGGCAGGGCTGGCGGCGTCTGGTCGGTTTGCGCATAGAATTCTGGCTCTCGCGCGGGGCCGCTAAAATTGCCCCTTACCCCAAGCGCGGGCCCTGGCGTGTAGGCGCAAGGTGCAAAAGAATGAATGTTTAAGGTGGGGTGATTAGCTCAGTTGGTAGAGCGGCGCCCTTACAAGGCGTAGGTCGGCGGTTCGAGCCCGTCATCACCCACCACGACAACCGGCAAAAGGCGAACCGCAGGTTCGCCATTATTGTGAGTTTTTTGGAGATAGCGCATGTTTGAATTCGTCCGCAAGCACAACAAGATCATGATGTTCCTCATGTTCTTGTTAATCATTCCCGCCTTTGTGCTCGTGGGTGTTGACGGCTATCAGCGAATGAACGACGCGGGCGCGGCCGTGGCCAAGGTCGCCAGCTACAGCATTACCCAGGGCGAATGGGATGCTGCACACAAAAGCGAAGTTGACCGCCTGCGCGCTACCCGGCCGGACTTGGACGTCAAGCTCCTGGATTCACCCCAGGCGCGCTACGTGACGCTGGAGCGTTTGGTGCGCGAGCGCGTTATTGCCGAGGCGATGAATAGCTCTTTGCTGGCGATCAGTGACAAACGATTGGCTGCTGAATTGCAGCAAATTCCCGCGATTGCGGCGATGAAAAAACCCGACGGCACGATTGACAAAGAACGTTATGTCCAGTTGGCCGCCAGCCAGGGTCTTACGCCTGAAGGTTTGGAGGCGCGTATCCGTCAGGACCTGTCTAGGCGGCAGGTGGAAGCTGGGCTTGGCGCGAGTGCCTTTGCGCCGCAGGCGGTGGCTGACATGGGCCTGAACGCTTTTTTTGAGCGGCGCGACGTGCAGGTGGCGCGATTCACGCTCGCTGAATTTGCCAGCCAGATCAAGATTGGTGATGCTGATATCGAGGAGTTTTTCAAAGCCAATAGTGCTTTGTTCCAAACCGCCGAGACCGTCGACCTGCAATACCTGGTGTTTGACGTCGAAGCGGTTAAAAAGACCGTGACGGTCAATGATGCCGATGTACGCACTTATTACGAGCAAAACAACGCGCGCCTGCAGTCCAAAGAGGAGCGCCGTGCCAGCCATATTTTGATCAACGCGCCCAAAGATATGCCCGCCGCCGAGCGCGAAAAGGCCAAGGCCGCGGCGCAAGATCTGCTGCAAAAAGTCAAGGCCAAGCCGGACACCTTCGTGCAGCTGGCGACCAAGTTTTCGCAAGACTCTGGCTCAGCCGCCAAGGGCGGCGATTTAGACTTTTTCGCCCGTGGAGCCATGGTCAAGCCTTTTGAAGACGCCGCTTTCAGCCTGAAAAAAGGCGACATCAGCGACTTGGTGGAGTCTGACTTTGGCTTTCACATTATTCGCCTAACCGATATCAAAACGCCCTCGGTGCCCAGCTTTGAGAGCGTCCGCGAAAAACTGGTGACCGAGCTCAAAGCCCAGCAGGCCCAGCGCAAATTTGCCGAATTGGCAGAGCAATTTACCAATGGCGTATACGAGCAAGCCGACAGCCTGCAACCTGTGGCCGAGCGCTTGAAGCTCGACATCCAGATTGCCAGCAACGTGCAACGCAAAGCCGCGCCGGGCGCTAAAGGGGTGTTGTCCAATGCCAAGTTGCTGGCTGCAGTTTTCAGTGCCGACGCCATTGAGAAAAAGCACAATACCGAAGCCATCGAGACAGGCCCCAGCCAATTGGTGGCCGCCCGCGTGACCAAGCACGAGGCAGCCCGTACCCGCGCCCTGGACGAGGTGCGTGGGGAGGTCAAGGCCCGCTTGTTGCAAAGCCGCAGCCAAGAAGCTGCGAAAAAAGAGGGCCAGAGCAAGCTCAAGACCTGGCAAGCACAGGCCGACGAAGGTAAATTGAGCGCCGCGATGGTGCTGTCGCGCGACCAGGCCCCCGCGCTCAACCCACGACTTATGGAAGCCATCATGCACGCCGACACTGCCAAATTGCCTGCCTGGGTGGGCCTTGATGTAGGCGGCGAGGGCTATGCGATAGCGCGTATCAACAAAGTGCTGCCCCGCAATCCAGCGCCCGCTGGCGCTACGGAGCAAGAGCGCGGCCAGGTGGTGCGCTGGCTGGCGGGTGCCGAATCGGATGCCTATTACGAGGTGATAAAGGCCAGATTCAAGGTGCAAATCAAGGTGCCACGCCCCTCAGACAACAGCACTGCGGTGGGCGCCACCGAATAAAGTTTCCCGCAGTTTATAATTGCTGGTTACGGTGGCTGTAGCTCAGTTGGTAGAGTCCAGGATTGTGATTCCTGTTGTCGTGGGTTCGAGCCCCATCAGCCACCCCAAATTTCAAAGGGTTTGCAAGTTTGCTTGCAAACCCTTTTTTTAACGACAGAAATCGAATAAGCCTGGTCTCCGTTAAAACCGCACTGCCAAATGCGGTTTTAAGGCGGTTTGTATTACTTTCATGTCCGATTTTTTTCATTTTGTATCCATTGTCAAAGACTTCACATACCGCGATTGACATCGTCTACCTCTGGGTCAATGGCAACGATGATGAATGGCGTGCGAAACGTCAAAAATACGCACAGAAATTAGAAGTCACCGGTAATTTGGGCTTTGCCAAGTTTGGCAATGTTGAAGGTCGGTACCGCGACAACGACGAGTTGCGATTTAGCTTGCGCGCACTTGAAAAGTTCTTTCCTGAACATGGGCACATTTTCATTGTTACGGATGGCCAAGTGCCTGATTGGTTTCAAGCTTCTGATCAAATCACCCTGATTGATCATCATCAACTGATTCCTCATTCAGCCTTACCGACATTCGATTCGGGCAATATCGAGTCATACATACATCATATTCCAGGGTTGTCAGAACGTTATTTTTATTTGAATGACGATGTGTTCTTTGGTGCGCCTGTATGTTTGGAGAATTGGTTTTTTGAAAATGGTGTTTATGTCTCGTGGTCTGATGAGCCTGAGGTGAAGGGCAATAACTTGCAAGCCGAATCGACATCCCTGGAGAATGCTAGCCGCCTGTCTAAACAATGGCTTCAAGCGAAATCCGTTCACGCGAATTTAAGCACCCATGCATACCACCGAGAGATGCATGCGCAGTACCAACATACGCCCCGAACTTTCTCGCATTCGCCAAGGCCTATGCTGAAGTCAATGATGTTTGAAATTGAACGTGATGCACCCGAGTTATTTGCGCGAGTCAGGTCCACTGTTTTTCGTACTTGGAATAAGCCCACTATTATTTCCGACTTTGTTTTGCGCTGGGCTTTGGCCCATGGCTTTGCCCAAACCATAGAGCATTCGCATTTGTACATAGCGACTGGGCAATCCTTAGAAACCCAATCTCTCAAGCGCTTCAAAAAGCTATTTGGCAGGCTTGATTTTTTTTGCATTAATGACACCACAGACGATGCCGAGGACAGCGATCCGCGTCTGCTTCAAATCCACCAGATGTTGAGCGCGCTGCTGCCGCTTGCTTCTCAGTGCGAACTTGCCAATGGGGTAATCCCCCCAATTCACGCATTGCCAACCAACGCTGCCAGCTAGTTACCACCGCCCATAGTGCGTAACGATGCCGTACCACAGGGCGCCCACTTCGCGCCCCATGGTGGTTTGGCCCGCCTTGGCCGTAGCATTAGCTGCCAAATGCACCATGACCAATTTTTGTCCGGGATCGACATAAATAGTTTGGCCGAATACCCCCAGTAAGGCAAAGCGCCGCTGCTCGCCGGGAAAGGTCCAAACTTGGTAGCCGTAGCCGTAATACGGGGTCGCTTTTCGGGGTGCAAAGGCTGGCGGGTGCTTCTTCCAATCTGTGGCTTCGATGACATAGTCACGAGGAAGTATCTCCCCTAAATCCGGCCGATCTGGGCGAGCGCCGTCATTGGCCAGAAGTATGCCCAGACGGGCATAGTCCCGTGCGGTGGCGTTGAAGTTTCCGCTTGCGCGCTCCAAGCCGTCGGACCCGGCACGCCATAAGGCTGAAGTTTCCGCCCCCATGGGTTGCCATAAGCGTGGTTCCAAATAGGCACTAACCGTCTGGCCCGTAGCTCCGCGCAAAACCAAGGCCAACATATCGGTTTCGGCGCTGGCGTAGTTAAATTTCTCTCCTTGGGGATAGGCGCGACTATGGATTACCACAGCACCTGCAGCGGCCCCGCCATAGCGCGCAGAAGCGCCGTACCGGGCTAAATCGTCGGCGCCGTTGTACAACTCCTCAAATTTGGCCCCGGAAGACATGCGCAATAAATTGCGAATGGTGGTCTCGCCGTAGAGGGTTCCAGTCAGTGTTGGCGCATATTGGTCTGCACGTTCGTCTAAGGACTTGATGCGGCCTTCGCGCAATGCCAGCCCGATGGCCATCGAAGTAATCGTTTTGGCCATGGAGTTGGACAAAAAGCGATGTTCCGCCGTACGAGCGTATTGATAGCGCTCCACCTGTATGACGCCATCCTTGATGACCAAAAGCGCCATGACCGGCTGGCGCTGAAGGTAGTCGTCGACGGAAAGCCCTTTTTGTGTCTCGGTGGCCCAGCGAAAAGCGGGCTCTGTGTCAGCTTTGGCAAGCGCAAATACTTGGCTTGATGGCTGCAAGGTGTTGGCGCGGCCACCAAAGATGCCCCAAATCTCTCCTTGGTGGCTGAAGGAGCCGACCCGCGTGCAGACATCGGTAAACCAGGTGCTGGCGGTTCCGACCGGGTAGCCTTGCGACTTGCAAAGGGCAGCCTCTTCGGGTTCGGCGTGGGCGCTCAGACTTGTCCACAATGCCGCATAAAGAATGAGAGTGTGCCGCAATTTCATGATTTAGGCCTTGGATGCTGCCGCGAAAATAGGGTGTGTGTTCAAGCGCAGACCGATATATATTTTCCAATCAAAACTCTAGTGCGAAACGCAGGGCATTAAATTGCCAATCACCTTTGAAATCGCTCTCGAGGCCCACTCCAAAAGATAGACCACGCAACCACAAATTGGTTACCTGGCCGTCCAGCGCCATTTTCTTTAGCCCATAGCTTTTTGCGCTCATTTGCAGGTCATCATACTGAACTGTCAACGCACCCCAACCGGCCGATGTGCCATCAAGGGTATCTAGGCCGAGGGCTCCCCGGAATTTATGGTGAGGATCCGCATATTCCAGCTTCAACGTGGAGAACACAGGCAAAGAGCTTATAAAGTCAGACTGACCATACTCCCCCGCCATGGCAGGAAAATTATTAGATAATATAACTGTATCTTTAGTCTTTGTTTGGTATCTTTTGGAATTGTAGAACAAACCGTAATTGGATACTCTTGAGTATATATTTAATACGTTTAATTGTGCACTTAGATGGCTTTTCTGGTATTTTATAGAGAAATCTGAGGTAATGCCGGAGCCGAATTTAACTGTCCCAGGTGGATTTTCAAAAAAACCATATTCCCAGTATCCAATACTATTGGTTTCTGCAGCTAAGTGATAGTAATCTGTTTGCTTTGAAAATATTCCGGATCCGCTATCAGATTTGAAATTGGTCATTCTTAATATTTTCGGGGAAAACAACCAAGTTAAATTGCTATCTTGCGACGCGCTCTTTATAGTAATTCCGAAGGCGTCATATCCATATGATAATAACTTTCCCGCAAGCTTGGTTTGAAGATCCGGCAATCTTCGAATCGACGCGTCATCTTTTGAGAACATGATCAAGCTATTAGCCGTAGTCGACATGCTTGCCACAGTATGTGACTCTACGAAAAAATCATTACTCAATATTTTAAACTCGAAGCGCCGCGAGAAATCTGCATAAGCAATTAACGCATCGTCGTTGTCTGATAATGCTTGGGATACCCAATATTTTTCGTTAAGAATTCCGCGACTAATGCTGGAATCCGCGCTTATGAGCAATTGCTCGGAATTTGCACAATCAAATAAAATACTTAATATCGTTGCAGTTAACGCTTTGCGAAGCGGGCGCTCGATTTTCATCAATTGAGTGAAACCTGGACACCAGCAATGATTAGTATGTTATCAATGATGGCGCCAATTAGTTTTTCACCGTTAAATATGTCCCCTTGAAATTGACCGCGACTATTTTGAAATATCCGTGCTGTGTAAGGCCCGGATGTACCAAGCATGATGTCACCAGTCACGCTCTCCTGGGGAGATAAACTATCCTTGCGATTGGTAGCATATGTCAAATCGATCCAACCCGCATTATTTTCGAATTTAATATGATTATTTGTTTGATCGAACTTCGATTTTAAAGAGGTGATGGCTAATGAGGATTGCCCGGCTTCTTTGATGTTGCAGTAAATATTGAAGTTTTCAGAGTTGTTGATGGTTGATGGCAGGGACGGAGTGTATTTATTGATATCTTGCGTGGCAGTGACGCCTAAGCTCATAATTGGCCCATCTGTTGCGACCACTTCCAAACTAAGGCTAAGGTTAGTTGCAAAGATATTTTTTGACTTATCAGCGCCAGTGCTAATATATTTTTCCTCGGCATTCAATTGTGTTAACGAACCTGAAATTCGATCACCCTCCGAGCTTTGAAAGTTAACTGCGCCCGAAATTTTATAAGCGATCAATCCGGATGGCGTGTTTTTTGTTGCTTCAAGTTTGACGGATGTTAGCTCGAGTTGACCCCATTTTGCAAAACTTGAATTGATGTCGTACGATTTTATACTGATACTGTCGATGACAATGCTTGCGTATTTGCTATTTGTGTTTAAGCTGTTAATGCTAAATTTAATTAAAATATCATTAACGCGTTTGCTGTCACTAACTCTATTTTTTGTGCTATTGAATACCAAAGTGCCTGTTCCATCAGCGCTATTCCACTTGCTGGAAATGGTGCCTGCCATCAAAAAAACCGGCTCTGCACTGCCAGATAGTGCGCCCGTGGCTGAGACTTGGTATTTGAATCCATAGTCTGTTCCAGTAGCTTTGGAGAATATCTTACTGTTTGGATTGCAATTCAATATGCCATCACTATAAGCGCATTCATTAATATAATCATTAATTACACTTAATCCATCGCCGACATTATCTAATAATATTTTATCTGTTCGGATTTTTAGATTATTCATTCGATCATTCATTAACTGCGTTGACTGATTGAACCCCGATCGCATTAGTTCAATGAAATTGTTTATTTTTTGACGTTCCGAGATCGAAGCCGAAGTAATTCCTTGCACCGACGCAGCCATGGATGCTTGAACAACTGGAATTTGCTGTTTGGTTAGCGTGAGAAATGGTGACGGCTGCAAGGAAGAGGAACTCAATGCGGCCACCTTGGACTGAAGGGTGTTCAGAACCATAGAGCCGGCCATTAAATAGTAAGCGTTATCTGTGCTTTTCGCCATAGCGCTTTGTTTATTCAATTCAGTTATCAGGCATACCAACCCTGATTTATCGGCACTACAGCTGCGGGTCTTGGCGTCTTGCATCATGGCCGTCATCAACACCATCAGCTTTTGTTGATTGGCCGACATTGCAGCATTGGCATCAACTACCGCGGTGGTAAACGGATCAAATCCCACCATTTGTTGCAACATTGCTTTGCCTGCACTTAGCGACTCAGCATTGAAAGTCCCAGACGATTGGGCGGCAGAAACAGCCATTTCAGTTAGTGGGCTACCGGCAAGTACCGTAGAGTACTGCAAACTAAGCGCCGCCGTTCGCATCTTGGTGCCTGGTACTGGGGCATTTGCGGCAATTTGAAACCTTCCATTCACCAGCGGCAAGGTTTCATCGAGCATCGTGGTGGTATCCGTGGTGCTCAATTCCACTACCACTGGGTTATTGGTTGCACGCAGTCCTCTGAGGATATAGCTACCGTCGGTGGCGGTCGATGTCTTAGAGCCCAATAGTACGAGTTTGCCGTCAATTAATTCATAGGCTTGCACTTGGGCATAGGCCAATAGCCCTTTGCCAAATGAACCGTAAAGATCAACCTGATTGGCCAATGGAGCTACTGGCGCGGGATCGTTTGTGTTTGCGGTATTGCAACTACTGGAAACGCCTGAGCCAAGTGCTGCGCCCAGGATCGAGCAACTATTGGAGCCTCCACCGCACGCACTTAGCACTCCAATAATCAGGGCTGCGCACAATACGTATCGACAGCGTATTTTCAAAACATTTTGCATAGCGGTGCTTCCAATGTAACGCGCGCTGGGTACCGGTACTTCACATAGCCGCTAGATTTCTTATCTGCAACGGTGGCGTTAATTAGGTGGGATGTGGAAATTTCTGCTTCATCCGTAGCGCTAATTTTGGTGCGGTAGTCGCCCAATAAACCGCCTTGGCAACTGATGCGTAAATCGTTGGGGCTTTTTCCTACCTGAAAAGTAGCGGGCGTCTCAAACCGCCAGCGGCCGCGCTCGTTCATGGCCTCGCAGACGGTATTCATTGGACGTCCTTTGCACTGCGCCGCGACCGTAATAGTTTGTGCGCTGCCGTTAAATGCGCAAGTTGGGCCGGGCAAGGAAACATTGTCAGGGTAATCGAAGGCGTTCGCGCTCTTGAGGTCCTGCAATATACCAATTCCGCCACCAATAATCGCGTTACCGACTGTCAGTACGTTGGGTTGAGAAGCAACCGTGTAGCGGTATTCCCCTGTGGGTGCATCGCCGCATACCACGGTCAGATCGCTCGAACTTTTGAGAATTTTCACTTTCGATGGGGTTTGAATTTCCCAGCGGCCACGGTCATTAGAGGCGACACAGCTCGCCGGCTCTGCCGGGGTACTGCATTGGGTAGAAAAATTAATCCATTGCTGATCGCTACCGAGCACGGTCGCACAGCCCCAAAAAATAATGGGGATGAATAGAAGAATAATTTTTCGCATTACGAATTAATTCGGATTGGTCTTTGTGAGATAGCGTATCGTATTATTCCCGGTATCGGCCACAAATAAATCACCAAGTTTATTGACAGCGATTGCGCTGGGGCGATTAAAGCTGCCGCTGCTGACAGTGCAGGTTTTCGCTACGCAATTGGGATAGGCGTCAATAGCTCCCGCGGGCTGGGTTGCGGAGCCCGCAATAGTGATGACCTCGCCTGTTTGGTCGAGTAGCCTGATGGTGTTGTTTTGTGTATCTGCCACAAAGAGGTAAAAACCACTGTCCACAGCGAGCCCGGTGGGGCGACTAAAGGAGGCAGCAGTGCCGTTGCCGTCCTGGAATCCTTCTTTGCCGGGCGTCCCAGCCAAGGTTTGGGTTTTTGTCACTGCGCCGCTCGACACACTGATTTTCCGAATAATGGAGTTCAAGGTATCGGCGACGTACACATTATCCAAACTGTCAATCGCAACGCCCATAGGCGCATTAAATGTTGCTTTATCGGTGGCGCTCGCCATATTGCCTGCGCCACTGACACCGGCAGTTCCGGCAAACAGTGTGACTGCGCCGGTTGGCGTGATCTTGCGGATTACATGGTTGCCCGTATCCGCAACATAGATATTGCCTTTGGAGTCGACGGCAATTCCGGTCGGACGGTTAAATTGCGCATTCATTCCAATTGCGTCCTCTTTGTACCCTGGAATCCCATTGCCCGCTAAGGTTTCAACTTTTGTCACGATGTCATTGACTACGGTGACGACGCGAATTAAATGGTTCAGGGTATCGGCGATGTAAACCTGTTTGGTGTTGGTTTTGGCATTCGTCCAGGTATCCACCGCAACGCCTACCGGCCCATTGAATCGGCTGTAAGTCGCTCCGCTCGGGTCGGTTACAGGGACATTGAGGGCGTTTAAAAAGCCATTGAGAAATGTTTTGCCGACCAGGGTGCTGGTAGTCGCTGGTTTATTGGGCACCACAAAGTCTTTAGCCAATTTGCGGATCGCGCCAGAATTGGTGTCCGCCACGAGGACCGCGTCGTTTGTGCCGTCAAAGGCCAAGCCTTGTGGGGCGTAAAACGATGCGCTCACAGTCGCCGCAGTGTCGGCGCTGTAAGCTTTGTCTGCGCTGCCTGCGACGGTATAGAGGTTCCACACTTGGCCTATGCAGCGAATCTCCAAGTTGGAAAGATTGCTCGCAATGGAGCCAGCTCCATTTTTCACGGAGCAAAGTTGACGGCTCGGTTGCGCCAAAACGGTGACCGAATAGCTATCGCCCCACAAAGTGTTGAAGCTGAACTTTCCGCTGCTATCAGGCGAGGTGGTCTGTACCGTAGTCCCTGCAGTATTGACCAGCTGCAGCGATTGCCCGCTGACCAGGCCATACACGATGCCTGAGAGAGTGTAGGGATTTCGTGTACACACCAGGTTTACGGTAAACGGTGCTGCATTGACTGTGGGGTTGGGGGTAGGCAGGGCGCAGGTTTGGCCCACATCAGGCTGCGTCGTAATGGACACGGCCAACGCCGAATTCAAGGTCACCGCCGTGGGGAAAGACTTCGTGGCATTGTCGGAGAAGGTCAAAGTCTCGGTACCATTTTTGAGGACCACGGTTTTCCCCGGCAACAGGCCGGTAACGCTCACGCTAATTTGTGCCGGTCCCGGCGCTGCGGGAGCGTCACTCTTTCCTCCGCCACAGGCGCCAAGGAGCAGTGTCAGGGCCGCTACCAGCCCCCAGACGTATCCATTTCTCGCGCTGGACGAATAACTGACCGGATGGCGGGTGGTTCGCAACATGATTAGCCCCAAAGAATTTCACTCAATACGCTTCAATGTGACGCGGCAACCATTTGCCGCCGAGCGCACAGGCGCAGTCCTAGCGCGGCCATGCTACCCATTTTCGGAAAGCGAAAAGTTGACACCCTGAGAGGCGTAAACCCCGCTTAAGGCGGTAATCTCGTCACATCACCATTGTTTTAAAGCAATATTCATGCCGAATTTGGGGGAATTTCCACCTGCCCAGGTGCCCCGCATCCTCGGGCCATTGGAATTACGTCACCAGTCACCAGGTCCGCGCTGGGAATCCATTTTTCATGGAGCCGAGGGCAGGGGTGGCAAATCGTCGTCAAACAGCCTAGCTAGGTTGTATTGGGCATTCCAGTGGCCCTGTGCAGCGGCCAGTGTGTACCAATATTGCGCCTTTTCTTGGTCTTTGGGCACGCCGCGCCCCACCTCAAACATGAGTGCAAGGTTAAATTGCGCATTGGAATTGCCCTTCTTCGCTGCCAATTGGTACCAGTGCAAAGCCTGTTTGAATTTTTTTTGCTCAGAATACAGGGCGCCCAAGTTATTCTGCGCTGCAGCATGGCCCTTGGCTGCAGCGCGTGCATACCACTGCATAGCCAGGGCTGGGTTTGGGCAGGCGCCTGCGCCTTCCTCCAAGCGCAGTGCCCATTGGTACTGCGCCTGCGCTTGCGCGGATTGGGCAGCGCGGTACCGCGCATCGGCCTGCGCTGGGGCCCCATGGAATGCGGCAAACACGAGGGCGATCCGCAGCATCGGGTGCGCCATGCGAAGAAGTTTTACTAAATCGGTCATTGCGGGATAAGCGGGGCCGTGGCCCTAGAGAAAATCTATGCTGACATGCAGGCCTTTCTTCGGTCTGTGGGCTTGTGGCCGGCGTCGTAGGCGGGTCTGGTCGACCCATCGCGGACAATGCGCGCCATGGCCAGCGGCAGTTTGAAGGAGTCAGCGATGGGTAGTTGGTACCGAATGTCGGCCCTGTGTGCCGCCACCTTGCTGGGCGCCGCCCCGCTGGCGCAATCAGCGAGCAGCGCAGCACGAGCCGGCGCGGCCAGCACAGCGCGCCCCAATGTGGTGATCTTGGTGGCCGACGATTGGGGCTTTAGTGACGTGGGTGCTTTTGGCAGCGAAATCGCCACGCCGCACCTGGACGCATTGGCCCGCCGGGGCACGCGCTTTTCCAACTTCCATGTCGCTGCCACCTGCTCGCCCACGCGGGCCATGCTGCTCACCGGCGTGGATCACCACCGCAATGGCGTGGGCAATATGCCCGAGACCATGCCCCCGGAGCACGAAGGTCGCCCCGGTTACCAAGGCGTCCTGGCCCCGGATACCGTGACGCTGGCCACCTTGCTGCGCGACCAGGGCTACCACACCTACATCACCGGAAAATGGCATGTCGGCAAAACGCCCGAGAACCTGCCTGGGCAGCGCGGCTTTGAACGCTCCTTTATCCAGGCCGACAGCGGCACCGATAACTGGGAAGACCGTCCGTACATGATGCTGTACGACAAGACCTACTGGTTTTCGCAGGACAAGCCGGCCACTTTGCCGGCAGATTTTTATTCCTCGCGCTTTTTTGTGGACAAGGCCCTGGAGTACATCGACGCCCAGCGCGGCGACGGCAAGCCATTTATGGCTTACATCGGTTTTCAGGCTAACCACATTCCCATCCAGGCGCCGGCTGACTACGTAGCCAAGTACCGGGGCCGCTACGACCAGGGCTGGGGCGCGTTGCGCCAGGCGCGCCGCGAAGGCGCCATCCGCAGCGGCGTGTTACCGGCCGACGTGCCCATGGGCGAAGTGGCCAGCACCGTGCCCTGGGAGCGCCTGAGCCCGCAACAGCGCCAGCTCCAGGCCCGGCGCATGGAGGTCTACGCCGGCATGGCCGAGGCCATGGATGCGCAAATCGGCCGCCTGGTGGCGCATCTGCGGGAGATCGGGCAGTTGGACAACACCGTGTTTGTCTTTTTGTCAGACAACGGATCGGACCCGGCCGACCCCTTCAACATTCCCAGCGCCAACGCCTGGGTACGCATGAATTACGACGTGAACGCCGACCCCCTGGGCGGCAAAGGCACGTTCTCGGCCAACGGTCCGTCCTGGGCCAGCGCCACCGTGGGGCCCTTAAGTGGCTACAAATACTTTGCCTCGGAAGGCGGCTTGCGTGTGCCATTGATCATCGCTGGCGTGCCCGGCGCCCGACCGGGGGCTGTGGCCCCAGCGCTCACGCACGTCAACGACATTGTTCCCACGCTGCTTGAGGTGGTAGGCATCCCAGCGCATGATGGGCGCTACGGCGGGCGCAGCGTGCAGGCCTTGAGCGGTCATAGTTTGCTAGCGTTGATGACGGGCCAGGCGAGCAGCGTACGCCGCCCGGACGAGGTGCTGGGCTACGAGTTGTCCGGCAGCGCAGCCCTGTTCAAGGGCGATTACAAGCTGGTCAAGAATATTGCCCCGCTGGGCGACGGTCAGTGGCGCTTGTTTCATCTGCGCACCGACCCGGGCGAAACGCAGGACCTGCGCCAGAGCCAGGCCACTGTGTTTGCCGCCATGCAGGCCGACTACGCGCAGTACGCCAAAGACAATGGCGTCTTGCCCGTGCCCGAGGGCTTTGATTTGCAAAAAGCGGGTTTGCACTACGCCGTACACCACTACCTGCTGCCCAAGCTGCGTGCGGCCTGGCCGCTGTGGCTAGGGCTGGGTTTGCTGCTGGCGGCCTGGCTGTGGTGGCGAAGGGTGCGACGCCGCACCAGGGGCCGGGCTACTTCTTGATGCGTTCGGCCAGCATTTTGTAGCCGTTGGCGTTCGGGTTGATGCCGTCTTCCTCGACGCGGCTGATCGGAAGCACCACGTCGTCGTAATCGGCGGCGATGCGCCGGATGATGTTTTGGGTGCGGCTCACGTCCAACTGGAACTTGGGCTCATTGCCGGCCGGCAAAATCCAGTACACCTTGTCCGCCTCGGTCAGCTTGCGCAGGATGCGCAGCTCGGTCTCGGTGTAGATATAAAAATGGTCATGCGAGCCCAGGCTGATGATCACCCGCTTGGCCACGAGCGGCGTTTTTTTCATGAACTCCTTGTTCCACTTTTGCGAACTGAGGCCTTCTTGGCTATAGGTTTTGCACTCGGGGCGCCGCTCGGCCAGGCCTGCGGCGATCCCGTCTCCAACGATCAAACACTCCAACATCGCCTGTCCTTTAAAAAATGCCTTGTGCCGAGCATGCCAGTATGGCCGGAAAGCTGGCCAACCAGGCCCAGAAAAACCGGTTCAGTCCAAAGAACCAAAATACCAAGAAATGAAACACCAGCGCCACCGCACAAAACGCCCATGCCGCCAGCGGATGCCACAGCGCCAGCGGAGAGCAGCACTCCCACACTATAAAGGCCCAGGCGCCCAGGCGTCCCAGCAGCGGGTGACGTAAGACATGACCAGCCGCTAACGGCCCGTAAACCGCACATTCCAAAAAAATCGGCATCGCTTTGCCGCTGCGCCATTGCGGCTGCAATAGCTTGACCCAGCCCGATACAAAGTAGGAGGTGATGGACTGCAGGCCCACGTACCACATCCCGGCGCGCCAGCCCAGGGCAGGGTTGCCCGCCAGCGCCACGCTGTGCACGATGAGCAAGCCGGTCAGCGCCACCAGCGTCATAAAGTCGCTGCCACCATTGAAGGCGCCGCGCCAGCGGATCAGCACCAGCAGATGACTGATAAACAAAAACATGACCAGACCCAGGCTACTGCCTTGCAGGGCAATGAGCGCCAAAACCACCAGGCGCAGCAGCAACTGCGCGCGCAAAGCGGCCGGGGTGAACAAAACATCCAGACCGCGGCGGATCCAGGCTTGCGGAATGTCGGCCCGCTGCAAGCGCCAGGGGGCATAGCCATCGTCGGCCAGCGCCGGCAGCAGGCGCAGGTACTCCAGGGTTTGAATCAGCAGGCTCAGGCAGAGCAGCCACTCTAGCCAGCGCGCGCCCAGACTCAAAGGCATGGCATCACCGGCGAGACGACCATGGTGTCTTGCTCCAGCGGGCCGTGCAGCCCTGGCAGCACCATGCGTACTTCAAACTGGCAGTGGGTGCCTTGGGGTGCTAGCGTGCGCCCCAGAATCTGCACCCAGTGCGCCACCAAAGCGTAGCTGACCAGGCTGCGGGCGTCGGCGCCGTCGGGCAATTGGTTGAGGTCGTTGGCCAGATGCTCGACCAGGTTTTGCTGGGTAAGCACCAAATTCGTTTGCGGGTTGTGGATCAGGTGCTGGAGGCGGCGCAGTTCGCGGGGGTAAATGTGCGTCCAATCGGACCAATCAGCGTGGTTGGGCGAGAAGCGCACAAACAGATGCGGCACATGGCCTACAGCATGGAAAAACTTCCAGTTGGGGAAAAAAGCGCGCAAAAGAAAGAACCAAGGCCCGCTGATCACCGGAGTTTGGATGACCAAGGCGCCTAGCAGGACCAGAAAGTAAATAAAAAACGGGATGTCGCCCATCACTTTGCACCTTTGCCTCAACAAACTGACCGCAGACGCGGCGCCGGAGCCTTGCAAGCTTGCCAAACACGCTGCTGCCATTTTAGGCAGGCCTCACCCGGGTGGATCAGCCAGCGCTGCGGCACTATTCATTGACGTGGCGCCGCATTTATTCGTATGAGGGGCCAAGCCGGCTTAGGCGCTGTAGTCAAACATGCGCCCGGCCATCCCATCGACCCAGGCACGCAGGGGCTGCTTAGGCGTCGATGTGGTGGCCGGTGGTTTGGCAGGCACCGGGTTGTGAAAAGCCCCCGGATAGCGCGCTCGCAGGGGTTGCGCCAGCCGCCATGCGACCGTGAGGTTGCTGCTTTGCAAGGCGGCGCCGACATGGGTGAGGTGGGTGTTGTGCGCCATTTCCTCGTCATGGCTGACCAAAGCGCTGAAGCTCACGCGCGCGGCATCCAATGCGCCCGCTTGGAGCGCAGCAATGAGTTGTCGCAGGCGTTGTTCGCGCCGGCGCTGCCGCTCTCCACTATTTCCAACAAATGGATTGGCCCGGACGTCCCAGGCCATGCCTTGGATTTCGATGCTTTGTGCCATAGTGCTCTCCAGTGCGCGGCGCACAATGTTTGCCGCTTACCGGTGTCTATGCAATATGCGGGCCAATCATTGCTTGGCCGCCCGTTGGCACTATGCGCAGCGGTCAAGGCGCAGCGATTTCGACCAGGACTTCGTTGCGCCTAAAGGGTGGCAGCGTCCAGGGTGGGTCGTAGCGGGCCAGCTGCGGCGGGCCCAAGGGCGTGAGCTTTTGGGCCACTACCCAAGCGACAGCCTCCTCGTTGCGCTGCTGCACCCGGGCGTTGGTGTTCATGCCCGAATAGCGCAGGACGGCAAACCATTTGGCGGGTACTTCTTCAAGTTGCACCTCTTGGTTGTTGGGCTTGGGCAGGGTGGCCAGTGTGTACTGGCGTGGCATGACAAAGTGCACCCGCCAGCGCTGGGCGGCCCCCGGGGCGCTGGCAGCAGCTTGCGGCGCCATGGTGACGGGGGCCGTCATGGCAATCTTTTGGGATGCGGCTTCGGGGGCCATGGTGACGGGGGCCGTCATGGCAATTTTGGCTGCCGTGCGTTCGCCCACGGCCACGTTGTTGCCAAAAATGTAGTCGGCGATCAGGCGAAAGCCGCGGCTGGAGGCCTCGTCCATATCACCTTGCACCCAGGTTTGGGCGACGATAAAAGGCGCGTACTTGCGGATTTCCATCGCACCTTCTTTGCGCACCACCTCAAAGGCGGGTTCTTCAATCGCCATGGCCGGTCCAGTAACGAGCAGCAGCGCCGCCATCCAACGTGTCATTATTTGCATAGTTCATCCGTGGTAGCCCATGGTCTGGGGCAGCCAGAGCACGATGGGCGGAAAAAAAGTAATCGCCAACAGCAGGCCCAGCAGCATCAGCAAAAAGGGCCAGCCCTCTTTCATCATGGCGCCAATCGGAATACCAGTGAGCGCTTTGGTGACAAAAAGCAGCATACCAAAGGGCGGATGAATCAGGCCGATCATCATATTGAGTACCACCAAAACCCCAAAGTGCACTAGGTCAATCCCCAAAAGCCGCGCCGCCGGCAGCAGCATGGGCACAAACACCAGCAGCAGCACCGAGACGTCCAGCACGCAGCCCAGCGCCAAAAACAAGAGGTTAACCAAAAGCAAAAAACCAGTGGGCGACAGGCCTTGGGCGTTGACCCATTGCGCCAGCGCTTGCGGCACGGCCTCGGCGGTCAGGGCGTAATTGAGCATGAAGGAGCCGGCCAAAATCACGGTAATGGTGGCGCTGGCCCGGGCCGATTCCATGACCACCGCCCAAAAGCTGCGCCAGCTGAGCGCCCGAAATACCAGGGCGGCCAGCACCAGCGCGTGCAAGGCTGCCACGGCCGCTGCCTCGGTGGGGGTAAACGCCCCGCTGTAAATGCCGCCCAGCAGCACCAGCGGCATGGACAGGGGCAGGGCGCCGCGCCAGATGAGGCCGGCCCACTGCGAGCGCGGTACTGGTGCCTCGCGCGGCATGTTGCGCCGCACGGCGATCCAGTGCACCACCAGCATCATCAAAGCGGCCATCAAAAAACCTGGCAGCACGCCGCCTAAAAACAGTGCGCCTACCGAGGTGCCCGAGACCATCGCGTAAATCACCATCGGAATCGAGGGCGGGATGATGGGCCCCAGCGTGGCGCTGGCCACCACCACCGCACCGGCAAAGCCGGGCGTGTATTCAGGTTTTTTAAGCATTTGGCGGATGGTCACCAGCCCAGGCCCCGCCGCATCGGCGATGGCGCTGCCGCTCATGCCCGAGAAAATCACGCTCACCAAAATGTCCACCTGCGCCAGTCCGCCCCGCATGGGGCCGACCAGAATGCGGCAAAAGTCAAAAATCCGCTCGCTTACCGTGCCGGCGTTCATCAGGTTGGCGGCAAACACAAACAGGGGCACGGCCAGCAGCACATAGCTGTTGTACATACCGTTGCACACCTGCTCGGCCACCAGGCCCAGGTCCTGCCCGCTGGCCAGCAAATAGGCAATGCCGGCGGCCAGCATGCCAAAGCCAATGGGCATGCGCAGCAGCATGGTGGCAAGCAGCACCGAAGCGAGCGCGAGCAACGCGGTGGACATGGTTTAGACCAAAGACGTGTCGTGCAAGCCCTGCCCCCGCAGCGCTTGCACCATGGCCCAGGCGCTGCGCAGCACCAGGGCGATAAGCAGCAGCACAAAGGGCAGGTACACCCACATCAGCGGCAGGCCCAGCACCGGCGAGCCTTCGCGGCGCATGAAGTGCACATAGTCCCAGCTGGCGGGCAGGGCGCAGGCGGCCAGGCCGCCGACCAGCGCGTTACCTGCCAGGCGCATGGCCAGGCGGGTGCGCGGGCCAGCCAGATTCCACAGCAGGTCAAAAACCACATGCTCGCGCTCGGGGACCACGGCGGCTGCCGTCCACAAAATCACCCAGATGTAGAGGACGACGGCGGCCTCGTCGGTCCAGGGCAGGGGCTGGTTCCAGACAAAGCGCGCCGCGATCTGGATCACAAACACCACAAACAGCGCCAAAAACAAGAGCCCCGACAGTGCTGCACCCGCCTTGCGCGCCCAGCGCAGTAACGCTTGCAGGGCCGTCATAGCTAGCGCACGGCCTCGATGCGTTCGATCAGCTCTTTGGGCCAGGCCTTGGCGTAGTCCGAGTTGTCATAGGCCTTGTGCACCGCTGTGCGAAAAGCCGCGACGTCGGGCGTGCTGATTTGCAGGCCCTCGTTGCGGAAAAAGGCCAGCAATTGCGCCTCTTCTTTGATGCGGTTCTCGTTGTTGAACTGCACTGCTACCTGCGCTGCGTCCATCACCTGCTGGCGCAGGGCGGGGCTCAGCCCTTGCAGGC
Source organism: Comamonas sp. lk (assembly GCA_945861345.1). GTDB lineage: Bacteria > Pseudomonadota > Gammaproteobacteria > Burkholderiales > Burkholderiaceae_C > Allorhodoferax. The sequence continues at coordinate 9,908 of CAMATX010000025.1, read as the reverse complement.
ACTTGTTGGAAATGGTGATGAACAGCGCATCGACCAAATGGCCTGTGAGCACGACTTGCTTGGTCACCTCGTAAAACTTGGCGGCGCGCACCGAGGGCAGGGGGTTGTCCTGGCCGTCGATGGTACCGGTTTTCAGGCCCATATAGACCTCGCCAAAGGCCAGCGGCGTGGCCGTGGCGCCCAGCGCTTCGCCCAAGAAAAGCCATTCTTTGGAGCCGGGCATGCGCAGCTTGAGGCCCTTGAGGTCGGCCGGCGTTTTGACGCTGCGCAGCTCGCGCAAATTGAGCTGGCGTGTGCCCAGGTAGGCGGTGGCCAGCGGGGTGACGTCCATTATGGTGGAAACGGTTTTAAACAAGCTTTGGCCAATCGGCCCTTGGAAAATCTTTTGCTGCTGCGCGCTGTCGCGCACGCGGTAACCGGCGGTGAATATTGAAAATTCAGGCACCAGCTTGGCGATATCAAAGGCCGAGAGCGTGGCCAGCTCCAGGTTGCCGCGCGCCATGGCGGTGGCCTCGGCGCCTTGCTTAAACAAGGAGGCATTAAGGTTGATTTGGACATCGAAGGCGCCGGGTGCGTGCTTGTCCAGGTACTCTTTGAATACCGTCCACATCTTGGCGTGCCAGTCGTCGGGCACTGCCGGGCTGGAGATGCGCAGCACGGTTTTGCTTTGGGCCTGGGCAGCGCCCAGCGCGGCTAACCCGGTCGTGGCGGCAGTGGCGGCCAGCAACGTGCGGCGGGCGAGGGCGGCGGGGTCTTTGGGCATGGCAAGTTCCTCAGGAGGCCAGGGCCTCGAGCAGCTCGGTTTCGATGGCGATCTGGGTTTTGTTGTGTTGCAGCGAGGGGCCGTGGACTAAAAAGGTGTCTTCCACCCGCTCGCCCAGGGTCACCACTTTGGCCAGTTGCACCTCGATATGGTGTTGCGCCAGCACGCGCGCCACCGAGTAGAGCAGCCCCAGGCGGTCGCTGGCTGAGATGTTGAGCAGCCAGTTTTGCGCTTTTTCGTCGGGCCGCAAGGTCACGCGCGGGGCGATCGGAAAGCTCTTGACCCGGCGCGATACCCGGCCTTTGTTAGGCGCCGGCAGCGGGCCCTGCAGGGAAATCGCTTGGGCCAGGCCGGTCTCCACCATATTGGTGAGTGCCTGGTAATGCTCTTCCATGCCCGCCGAAGTCACCACCTGGAAGGTGTCTAGCGCGTAGCCCTGGCCGGTGGTGTGGATGCGCGCATCAACCACGCTGAAAGAGGCCTGGTCAAAGTAGCCGCAAATGCGGGCGAACAAATCGGCCTGGTCGGGTGTGTACACCAGCACCTGCAGGCCTTCGCCCACCGGCGAGCGGCGAGCGCGCACCACCGGCGCTTGGGCGTCGACATGGCGCGAGAGCTGTTTGGTGTGCCAGGCGATGTCGGCCGCGTCGTGGCGCATGAAATAGCTCACATCCAGCGTGTTCCAAAGCGCCTCGTGCGAGGCAAATGGCTGCGAATGCAGGGCCAAGAGCACCAGCGATTCGCGTTTGCGGCTTTGCACCTGCGCTTGCGCGTCGGGCGCGCTGCCGCCCAGGGCGCGCACGGTGTAGCGGTACAGGTCTTCCAGGAGCTTGCCCTTCCAGGCGTTCCAGACCTTGGGCGAGGTGCCCCGGATATCGGCCACGGTCAGCAAATACAAGGCGGTCAAGCGGCGCTCAGTGCCCACGCGGCGGGCAAACTGGCCAATGACTTGGGGGTCGCTCAGGTCGGACTTTTGGGCGATATGGCTCATGGTCAGGTGCTCGGCGACCAGAAAGGAGATCAGCTCACTGTCCTGGGCGCCGATGCCGTGCTGCTTGCAAAAACGCCGCGCCTCGACGCAGCCCAGCTCCGAGTGGTCGCCACCGCGCCCTTTGGCAATATCGTGGAACAGCGCGGCCACGTAAAGCACCCAGGGCTTGTCCCAGCCGGCGGCCAGTTGCGAGCACAGCGGGTACTCATGGGCATGCTCGACGATGAAAAAGCGCCGCACATTGCGCAGCACCGTCAGGATGTGCTGGTCCACCGTGTACACATGGAACAAGTCGTGCTGCATTTGCCCCACGATGCGCCTAAACACCCACAGGTAGCGCCCCAGAACCGAGGTCTGGTTCATCAGGCGCATAGCATGGGTAATGCCGGTGGGTTGCTCCAAGATGGCTTTAAAGATCTGGTGGTTGACCTGGTCGCGCCGAAATGCGCCGTCCATCAACGTGCGGGCGTTGTAGAGCGCCCGCAGGGTGCGCGAGGACAGGCCTTTGATACCCACGGTGGCCTGATAAAGCAAAAAAGTTTCCAAAATCGCATGCGGATGCTTTTGGTACACGTCGTCGCTGGCCACGTCCAGCATGCCGGCTTTGTCGTTAAAGCGCGCATTGATGGGGCGCAGGCTGTGCGTGGAGGGGTTGAGCCGCTCCTCGATGTTCATCAGCAAAATCTGGTTGAGCTGGGTGACCGCTTTGGCTGCCCAGTAGTAGCGCTTCATCAAAGCCTCGCTGGCGCGGGCCAGCGCACGGCCTTCGCCGCTGACGTTGGCATAGCCAAAGGCCTGGGCTACCGGAGTTTGCAGGTCAAACACCAGCCGGTCTTCGCGGCGTTTGGCCTCCATGTGCAGACGCACCCGGATCAAAAATAGCAAGGCCTGGTTGCGCTCGATGTGCTGCACCTCCAGCGCCGTGGCCAAGCCATTGGCGCGCAGTTGCGCCCAGTTTTGGCCTAATTGGGCCGCTTTGGCGACCCACATAATCGCCTGCAAATCGCGGATGCCGCCGGGCGATTCTTTGCAATTGGGCTCCAGCGCGTAGGGTGTGTCCTCGAACTTGGTGTGGCGCTGGCGCAGCTCCAGGGTCTTGGCAACAAAAAAAGCGCGCGGGTCCATGGCCTGCAAAAAAGCCGTTTGAAAGGCGTTCACCAACGCCGCGTCGCCGGCGATGCGCCGGCTCTCCAGCATGGCCGTTTGCACGGTCACGTCTTTGGCCGCTTCGCTCAGGCATTCGCTCAGGCTGCGCACGCTCGAGCCAATCTCCAGGCCCGCGTCCCAGCAGTTACCAATAAAGCTTTCAATCCGTTGCGACAGCGCGCCATCGGCGGGCGCGCCGTCGGGCAATAGCAACAGCACGTCTACATCGGAATAGGGGAAAAGCTCGGACCGGCCATAGCCGCCTACGGCTACCAGCGCACAGGGCGCACCCAGGCCGGCCTGGTCCCAGAGATGAAGCAGAAGCGCGTCCGTCTGCTCGCTGAGCTGTCGCAGCACCTTGTAAATGCTGCGCGCCGGAAACTGCGGTGCCAGCACGCGCTGCAGCACCTGCTCTTTGCCGCTGCGGTAGGCGCTGCGGATGGCTTGCAGTTCAGTCATGGGCGCGCGTGCGGGGCTGGGCGGCGCTGGCCTAGCCGGCGCTCACAAAGTCCGGCGGGGGCGGGCTGCCGCTGGAAAGCGTCATTACCTCGTAGCCCGTGGGCGTCACCAGCACGGTGTGTTCCCATTGCGCCGACAAGGATCGGTCTTGGGTCACGATGGTCCAGCCGTCTTTTTCCGGACCGTCTTTGATCTCTTTGCGCCCGGCGTTGATCATGGGCTCGATGGTGAAGGTCATGCCCTCGACCAGCTTTTCCAGGGTGCCGGGGCGCCCGTAGTGCAGCACCTGTGGCTCCTCGTGGAACACTTGCCCGATGCCGTGGCCGCAAAACTCGCGCACTACGCTAAAGCCCTGGCTTTCGGCAAATTTCTGGATGGCAAAGCCAATATCGCCCAAATGGATGCCTGGGCGCACCAGGCGGATGCCGTGCCACATGGCCTCGTAGGTGATGTGGCACAAACGCTTGGCCGCAATCGAGACCTCGCCGACCATGAACATGCGGCTGGTGTCGCCATGCCAGCCGTCTTTGATGACGGTGACGTCAATATTGACGATATCGCCTTTTTTGAGCACTTTTTCATTCGGTATGCCGTGGCAGACCTGGTGGTTGACCGAGGTGCAAATCGACTTGGGGTAGGGCCGGTTGCCCCCGCCGGTGTAATTGAGCGGGGCGGGAATGGCGCCTTGCACCTCCACGATGTAGTCGTGCGCGAGTTTGTCTAGCGCGTTGGTGCTGATGCCGGGTTGCACATGCGGCGTCAGGAAGTCCAGCACCTCGGCGGCCAGTTTCCCGGCCACGCGCATGCCGGCAATCCCTGCGGCGTCTTTATAAGTAATAGTCATGGGGGCTGATCGGCTTACTCTTGATCCAGAAAACGCTGCGCGTCCAAGGCCGCCATGCAGCCGGTGCCCGCGCTGGTGATGGCCTGGCGGTAGACATGGTCTTGTACGTCGCCGGCCGCAAAAACGCCGGGCACGCTGGTCATGGTGGCAAAGCCCTTAAGGCCACTTTGGGTGACGATATACCCGTTTTCCAGGGTCAGTTGGCCTTGGAAAATATCGGTGTTCGGTGCATGGCCGATGGCGATAAAGCAGCCTTGCAGCGCCACGTCCTCGGTGCTGCCGTCCTTTGTGCTGCGCAGGCGGATACCGGTCACGCCCGAGGCGTCGCCCAGCACTTCGTCCAAGGTCTGGAAGGTCTTGAGCACGATTTTGCCGGCAGCCACCTTCTCCATGAGCTTGTCCACCAAAATAGGCTCGGCTTTGAATTTATCGCGCCGGTGTACCAGGTAGACGGTGCTGGCGATATTGGAGAGGTACAGCGCCTCTTCGACCGCCGTGTTGCCGCCGCCGATCACGCAGCAGACCTGGTCGCGGTAAAAAAAGCCGTCGCAGGTCGCGCAACCGGAGACGCCGCGGCCCATGAACGCGCTTTCGGAGGGCAGGCCCAGGTATTTGGCCGAGGCGCCGGTGGCCACGATCAGCGCGTCGCAGGTGTAGCGGGTGTCATCGCCTTGCAGCACAAAAGGGCGCTGCTTGAGGTCCACGCTGCTGATGTGGTCAAAAAGGACCTGCGTCTTAAAGCGTTCGGCGTGCTCCAAAAAGCGCTGCATCAGCTCGGGGCCCTGGACGCCGTGCACGTCGGCGGGCCAGTTGTCGACCTCGGTAGTAGTCATGAGTTGGCCGCCTTGGGCCATGCCAGTGACCAAGACGGGATGCAGGTTGGCGCGTGCCGCGTAAACGGCGGCGCTGTAGCCCGCCGGGCCGGAGCCCAGTATCAGGACGCGGGCGTGTTGAGTTTTTGACATAGGTAGTAGTTTTGCGGGAATGGACGGCATTTTACGGACACGGCGCCCGCCCGCGCGTGCGGTAAGCTTCGCCCCATGCCGGCAGCCTTGTGCGCCTGGCCCCAGATTGCGAGACCATGACCTATTCCCTGCACACGCTCCACGGTGACGCGACCGATTCCAGCCCCCAGTCGGCAGGTTGGGTGCGCTTTGCCAACGAAATTGCCCTGTTTTTTGGGTTTTTCTTGCTTTTGTTCCTGCTTTTGGCCTTTGTCACCTACGCGCCGCAGGATGCGGCCTGGACCACTTCGGGCGCGGTGCAGGCCCCGCTGAACCGTGCCGGACGCCTGGGCGCCTGGATTGCCGATTTGGGTTACTTCTCGCTAGGCTACTCGGTCTGGTGGTGCTTGGCGCTGGCCATCCAAGGCTGGTCCCGCTTGGCGCTGCTGCGTTTGCGCGGCCCCGACGCCTTGGAGGCGCCGACGACAAGCGACGGACCCGCGCCCTTGTGGGAGCGTTATCCGCAGCTGGTTTTTGGCATCGGCCTGCTGCTGCTGATCGTAGCTAGCACGACCCTGGAATTTACCCGCCTGTACCGGTTAGAGGCGCATTTGCCCGGCTACAGCGGTGGTGTGTTGGGCTATGTGCTGGGCGGCAGCGCTGTGCAGGCGTTCGGTTTTGCCGGATCGGCCTTGCTGGCGATTGGGTTGGGTTTGCTGGGCTGTGGCTGGGCATTTCGTTTCTCCTGGCTGCGCAGCGCCGAGGGCATTGGCGCCTGGCTGGATGCGCGCTGGCAATCCTTGCAAGAGCGGCGCGAGTTGGCCCAGGACAAAGAAATGGGCCAACAAGCCCTGCGCGAGCGCGAGGAGCTAATGCACCACGAAGAGGCGCCCGAGCCGCAGCTTGGCGGCCCAGGCCACGACCCCGTCGCGCTGATGCCGCTGGTGCCACAACCTGAGCCGCGGGTGTTTGTCGAGCCGCAGCGCATGGTCGCGGTGCCCAAAAGTGAGCGCGTGGCCAAAGAGCGCCAAAAGCCCTTGTTTGCCGACATGCCCGACAGCAAGCTGCCCCAGGTGGCGCTGCTGGACGAGGCCTTGCTGCGCCAGGAAACCGTCTCCAACGAAACGCTGGAAATGACCAGCCGCATGATCGAGAAAAAGCTCAAAGACTTTGGCGTGGAAGTGCGCGTGGTGCTGGCCCAGCCCGGCCCGGTCATTACCCGCTACGAGATCGAGCCGGCCACGGGCGTCAAGGGCTCGCAAATTGTGGGGCTGGCCAAAGACCTGGCGCGCAGCCTGAGCCTGGTGTCTATCCGCGTGGTGGAGACCATCCCCGGTAAAAACTACATGGCGCTGGAGCTGCCTAACGCTAAGCGCCAGTCCATCCGTCTATCTGAGATATTGGGCTCGCAGGTCTATAACGAGGGCAAGTCCATGCTGACCATGGGTTTGGGCAAAGACATTATCGGCAACCCCATCGTCGCGGACCTGGCCAAAATGCCTCACGTTTTGGTGGCCGGTACTACGGGCTCGGGCAAGTCGGTCGGTATCAACGCCATGATTTTGAGCCTTTTGTACAAGGCCGAAGCGCGCGATGTGCGCCTGCTGATGATCGACCCCAAGATGCTAGAAATGTCGGTGTATGAAGGCATTCCGCACCTGCTGGCCCCGGTGGTCACGGATATGCGTCAAGCCGCGCATGGCCTGAACTGGTGCGTGGGCGAGATGGAAAAGCGCTACAAGCTGATGAGCAAAATGGGCGTGCGCAACCTGGCCGGCTTTAACGCCAAGCTCGATGAGGCCAAGGCCCAAGGCACCTTTATTTACAACCCTTTCAGCCTTACGCCCGAGGATCCCGAGCCGCTGGAGCGCCTGCCGCATATCGTGGTGGTGATTGATGAACTCGCCGACCTGATGATGGTGGTGGGCAAGAAAATTGAAGAGCTGATCGCCCGCCTGGCACAAAAGGCGCGTGCGGCCGGCATCCACCTTATTTTGGCTACCCAACGCCCCAGCGTGGATGTGATCACTGGACTCATCAAGGCCAATATCCCGACGCGGATTGCCTTTCAGGTGAGCAGCAAAATTGACAGCCGCACCATCCTGGACCAGATGGGCGCCGAGGCGCTTTTGGGCATGGGCGACATGCTTTACATGCCCAGCGGTACCGGCCTGCCCATCCGCGTGCACGGCGCTTTTGTCAGCGACGAAGAAGTGCACCGCGTGGTCAAGTACCTCAAAGAACAAGGCGGCGAGCCCAATTACGTCGAAGGCCTGCTCGAAGGCGGCACCGTGGATGGCGAGGAGGGCGACGCCCTTTTTGGCGATGCCGGCGGCGAGAAAGACCCGATGTACGACCAAGCTGTCGAGGTGGTCCTCAAAAACCGCAAAGCCAGCATCTCCTTGGTGCAGCGTCACCTGAAAATTGGCTATAACCGCGCCGCCCGTCTGGTCGAGGACATGGAAAAAGCCGGCCTGGTCAGCGCCATGAGTGGCAGCGGTCAGCGCGAAATTTTGGTTCCGGCAAGGGCGTCCTGATGCGCTGTGCGCTGCCGACGCTCGCCTTTACCACCTTGCTGCTGGCCGCGCAGGCACATGCGGCCGGGCTCGATGCGCTCGAGGCGTTTATCAAAAACACCCGCAGCGGGCGCGCCAATTTTTCGCAAGTGGTGATTGCACCTGCTAAAGAGGGGCAGGCGGCCCGCACCAAGAGTTCAAGCGGCAGCTTTGAGTTTGTTCGGCCCAACCGCTTTCGTTTTGTGTTTAAAAAGCCGATGGAGCAAACCATCGTCGCCGACGGGCAAACCCTGTGGCTCTATGACGTGGATCTGGCCCAGGCCACCGCACGCAAGCAAACCCAGGTACTGGCTTCCACGCCGGCTGCCTTGATTGCCTCAGCGCCCGACCTGCGCAGCCTGGAGGCCGAGTTTGAGTTGAGCAACACCCCGAGCATAGACCGCCTAGACTGGGTGCTGGCCCGCCCCAAAGCCAAAGACGGCGCGGTACAAAGCGTGCGCATCGCCTTTCGCAACGGCGCGCTGGCCACCCTGGAGATTTTGGATAGCTTTGGCCAGCGCTCGGTGATGCAATTTAGCCAGTTCGAGGCCAACCCGGCGCTCGAGGCCTCGGTGTTTCAGTTCAAGCCGCCTGCGGGCGTGGACGTTATTCGTCAGTAGCGCTGTTAAATAATGAAGCCCAAGACCGTCAAGCAACATCGAAAAAATAACGAGTTATTTGAACGTGGCCTCGCATTACAGCGCAAAGGCGAATTTGCGGAGGCTGGGAAGTGTTATTTAAAAATCATTGCCTCGGATCCTAAGAGTTTTGATGCACTTCACATGTTGGGCGTGCTGGGTTATCAAATGGATAACCCAAACTTATCAGTCCAGTTTTTATTGAAGGCCATCGAACTTAATTCCAATAACGCGCGGGTTTATTACAACCTGGGGGCAGCGCTGAAAAAATTGAACCGCTTTGGGGATGCGCTCAATTGTTATGACCGAGCGATTGAACTGAATAAAACCTTTGCAGAAGCCCATTTCAATCGAGGCTTCATCCTAGCCTTGATGATGCAGATTGAAGCGGCTCTGTCAAGCTATGAAACAGCAATACGCCTAGATGCAAGCCTAATCCAGGTTCATTGGAATAAAGCCCTTGTTCTCTTGCTTAAAGGGGATTATGAAAACGGCTGGCCCTTGTACGAATGGGGATGGAGGGCCTCGCAAAGGGGCGCGGTCCGCGAGTTTTCCCAAGTACTGTGGACTGGGGCAGAGGGTTTGAAGGGCAAATCCATACTCTTGCATGCGGAGCAAGGGTTTGGCGACACGATTCAGTTTTGTCGCTATACACAATTGGTTGCTGAATTGGGCGCGCATGTGGTTTTGGAGGTGCCAGCGCCATTGCGCCAATTGCTAACTGGCCTCAGCGGTGTGGCGGAAATAATCGAGGCAGGTTCTGCATTGCCAATCACAGACTATCACTGCCCATTAATGAGCCTGCCGCTTGCGTTTAAGACTCGTTTAAGTAACGTGCCGTTTTCCGCAGCCTATTTGGTGGCTGACAGTTCAAAGAAGCATATTTGGCGGCAAAGACTGGCGCATGTAAGGGGCTTGAAAATCGGCTTGGTTTGGAATGGTGGATTTAGACCCAACCAGCCTGAAGTTTAGGATTTAAATGAAAGAAGAAATATCCCTTTAGCCATGTTTTCTCAGGCCTTTAATGCAGTTCCTGTTAATTTCTATAGCTTGCAAAAGGGCGACCCGGCGGAGTCAGAAATACGAGGGCATGAAAATGCTTTTTGGCCTCTGAAGAATTTATCGAATTTTTCCGCTGAACTGACGGATTTTTCGGATACGGCGGCCCTGATCGCAAACCTTGATTTGGTGATCAGTGTGGATACTTCCACGGCGCATCTATCGGCCGCCTTAGGTGTGCCGACTTGGATACTTAATCGATTTGATCACTGTTGGCGTTGGTTGCTTAACCGGGAGGACAGCCCGTGGTACGACAAAGTGAAGCTCTACCGGCAAGGGCCGGAGCGTCAATGGGAGCCGGTTTTGGTGCAGGTGGCCAAAGATTTGTTGGCTCTCCAGCAGGCGACCTAAGAGGCTTTGGAATCGCTGCGCAAGGTGCCTGCGGTCGCCTTCTTAGGGGCTCCACTAAACTCAAAGCCCCCGCCGCGCCTTACTCCATCCTCCATGCCCCGACCATCGACCACCCACGCCCCCCTGGCCGAGCGCCTGCGCCCGGCGACGCTGGCCGA